>QZKQ01000074.1 GCA_003599535.1 Candidatus Zixiibacteriota bacterium
CGCGAGCACCTGATCGTCCCTGTCGACCTGTTGGATACCGGCGCCGTCGACGGTCTCGTGCAACAGGTGATCGAGCGTTTCGGCCGCTTGGACATCCTGGTCAACAATATCGAGCGCGGCGGATGGCCGGTGGTGCACGGTCCTTACGTACAAGCACAATGGGATCTGGAACTGGCCACCACCCTGCGGGCCAAGCAGTGGGTCTTGACGGCTTCCATGCCCCATCTCAAAGCCACCGGAGACGGGGTGGCGATCAACTTTTCTTCCATTGCCGCGATCGTGGGCCGCAGCGGACCGGCCAGCTACCTGTTCAACGAGGGCTATGCGTCCGCCAACCGCGGCGTTTCACTGCTCACCGAAACCTGGGCGCGCCTGGGGGCGCCCGAGGTGCGGGTCAACGAAATCATGCTGGGGATCTTCGAAACGCGCCACGCCCAAGGCACACGCGGCTGGGACCTGCTCGATTCCCAGCAGAAGGCGGCCATTTTGGATCACACGCCGCTCGGCCGCACCGGAAGCATGGATGATGTGGTCAAGGCGGTCCGTTTCGTGATTGCGCAAGCGCCCTTTATGACCGGCAGCGTGATGCGCCTGGACGGCGGTTATGTGCTGGGCGGCGACAAAACAGCCCCCATGCCCAAGGGGGTGGTTTAAGCGCGTTGGCCCGTTGGCGCGCTGGCCGGTTGGGCGTAGGAGCCCAAGCGGTCAACGGGTAACGGGCGAACGGACCATGGCCTATCTTGGGGCTTGATCTCCGGACCGGCCTTGGATTATCCTGATAACCAATTCCTCATCGATATCGATGGTCGGCGTCAAGGCCTGCTTCCCACCCAGAGGCCTGGCCGCTGCCGGAGCAAACCCTCACAAGGAGCCGCCATGCCGCGCCCCAAAACCCCTGCCCCAATCGGCCAGCGCATCAAATCTTTCCGCACGCGGAAGAAGATTGCGCTGGAGCAACTGGCCAACGAAACGGGATACAGCATTGATTATCTCAAACAGATTGAAAGCGGCGAGGAGATCCCGCCCGTCGGCACCCTGCTGCAGATATCGCGGGCCCTTGATATCGATTCGGGCGATCTGCTCAAAGAACAGCAGACCCGCGATCATCGCGCCGATGCGTTTGCCAAACGAACCCAGAATTACGCCTACACCACGCTGACCCCCAAGGCCGAGCACAAACACTTGAAAGCCTTCCGCATCCAGGTACAAGCCGGGCAGGCGCACAAGGGCGTGGGCTATCAGCATGAAGGCGAGGAGTTTGTCTACGTGCTCAAGGGCCGCATCGAGGTGGCGGTAGGAGAGCATGTCAATCGCCTGGAAGAGGGCGACTCGCTGCATTTCAATTCCGGCATCCAGCACCATATGCGCAACACCGGTGATACGGATGCCGAGCTGCTGGTCGTGGTGTATCATCCCTGAGGCCGGCTTTGCCGGAGCTGAAGGTTGAAAGTGGAAGCTGGAAGCGAAAGTATTCTCGTTTGATGGGATTCTTGCAACATACCGGCCTTGTTCCAACAAGCCACCTTTTTGCATGAGTGTTTCCAATAAAGGCCCAATACAATGTTTGCCAGGTGTGGGCCGGAACCGGAGCGGTTCAATTTCGCTTCCGTCCCGATCAAGCAAAGTCAGACGCGCCGCGGCCAATGGGTTGCCGGTGGGCGGAGATCAGAAAGGTTTACCATCCCATCGAACACCCGGAGGGGTGTTGCAGGAGTTGACATGACGAAGCTATCCGAAGAACAGCTCATGATCCAAAGCATGGTCCGCGAGTTCGCCCGCAGGGTGGTGGCGCCGGGTGCGGCGGAGCGGGACCGCACCCGCTGTTTTCCCGCCGATGTGCTCAGGCAAATGGGCGAACTGGGGCTCATGGGCATGATGGTGCCGCTCAACTACGGCGGCAGCGGCTCAGATGCGGTCGGCTATATCTCGGCCCTGTCGGAAATCGCCTATGCCTGCGCGGCCACCGCGGTCGTGATGTCGGTGCAAAACTCCATTGTCTGCGAAAGCCTGCTGAGTTTCGGCACCCCTGAGCAGAAGGAACGCTTTCTCGTGCCCTTGGCCAAAGGAGAGGTGATCGGCGCCTTTGCCATGACCGAACCGGATGCCGGCTCGGATCCGGTCAGCCAGGTCACTTCCGCCGAACGCGACGGTGACACCTATATCCTGAACGGGGTCAAGCGCTTCATCACCTCGGGCAAAAACGCGCACACGGTGATCGTCACCGCCAAGACCGACCCATCCAAACGGCACAAAGGCATTTCCGCTTTTGTGGTCGAAAAGGGGACCCCGGGCTTTTCGGTCGGCCACGAAGAAGAAAAACTAGGCCTGCGGGCTTCGGACACCACCGACTTGATCTTCGATCAATGCCGTGTGCCGGCCGATCAGCGCCTGGGTGGGGAAGGCCAGGGCTTTGAGATCGCCATGCAGGGACTGGACAGCGGCCGCATCGGCATTGCCGCCCAGAGCGTCGGGGTGGCCCAGGCGGCGCTGGATGCGGCGGTCAAATACACGAGCAAGCGCACCCAGTTTGGACAAAGCATCGCCAAGTTTCAGGGCTTGCGCTGGATGGTGGCCGATATGGCGGTCGAAGTTGCCGCCGCCCGCCAGCTGACCCTGGCCGCGGCCGCCAAGAAGGATCGTGGAGAGGACTACAGCATGCAGGCCGCCATGGCCAAACTGTATGCCTCGGAAATGGTCAACCGGGTCGCCGCCCAGGCCATCCAACTGCACGGCGGCTACGGCTACATCCAGGAGTACCCGGTGGAACGTTTTTACCGCGATGCGCGCGTTTTCACCATCTATGAAGGCACCTCGGAAATCCAGCGCGTGGTGATTTCCAATCATATCTATAGGGATAAACGAAAGTGAGGACGATCCGTTGGTCCGTCTGCCGGTTGCCCGTTGGACCGGGCCCCGGAGCCCCCGGCATCGAGTTATTTTCACCGAAACGGGCCAACCGGCAAACCGAACGGATCTGCCCGACAAACCAGTTCAACGCAACACCGCAGCCACTTGCAAAGGAGTCCTGAAATGGTTCGAACCGAGATTTCGCTTTTTCTGAAAAACGCCCCCGGCGAGTTGGGCAAGCTGACCGCCCTGCTTGCCCAGGCCGGCATCAACATCGACGCCATCACCATCCAGGATGCCTCCAGTTACGTCAAGGAGCTGTTCAAGGCGCGCGGCAAATCGCTCAAGCGCATTGCTTCGGCGGCCAGCTACAATTCCATGAGCAAGGATTCGGCCGATTTCGCTCTGATCCGCCTGCTGCCCTCCAACGGCTCGATCAACCAGGCCATGGATTTGTTATCTGAAAACGAATACCTGTTCGATATCATGCCGGTAATCGCCGTGACCCTGCACAACCGGCCGGGCGAACTGGCCGACATCGCGACCCTCCTGGGGCGCGAAGGCATTAACATCAACTATGTCTACGGCTCCGCGGCCGGCCCGGACGAACGCTGCCTGTTCATCTTTTGCCCAGACGATATCGAACACGCAGCCAGGATCTTCAAGGAAAAGGGCGAGTGAGGCCGGTTCGTCCCAGTCCGGAAATCATTCGGTCATCCGCTGGGGCACATTGCCAAGTCTCTGTAAAGGAACATGGCCGTGTGATAATCCCCACGTCTGCGGGGAACACGTCGGTGAAGGAGACATCAAAAGCGATGGTGCCGGTTCATCCCCGCGTCTGCGAGGAACACCTGGTTTATTCGACCCGCAACCCGCCGATATACGGTTCATCCCCGCGTCTGCGGGGAACACCCAACATCCAGGCGGGCCTGATCACATCACACCGGTTCATCCCCGCGTCTGCGGGGAACACAACCGTGCGGCGGATACGCGCGTAAAGAACATCGGTTCATCCCCGCGTCTGCGGGGAACACAGCAGCCGTCCAGGTTAAAGTAATGTAATCTCCGGTTCATCCCCGCGTCTGCGGGGAACACGTAATTTCATCCTCAGTAACCGGCGTTCCGATCGGTTCATCCCCGCGCCTGCGGGGAACACCTCGGCGTTGTTGGCGAAAAAGGTAACCGGGGCGGTTCATCCCCGCGTCTGCGGGGAACACAACGCCCCACCCTGGGTGTTTTTTAAGAATCGCGGTTCATCCCCGCGTCTGCGGGGAACACAGCGAAAGGGTTTTTTAATGGTATCAGCATGTCGGTTCATCCCCGCGTCTGCGGGGAACACATAACTGGGGTTCCAGGATCAGGAAAAACATACGGTTCATCCCCGCGTCTGCGGGGAACACATAACTGGGGTTCCAGGATCAGGAAAAACATACGGTTCATCCCCGCGTCTGCGGGGAACACAGGGCAAATCTGGTCAAATTGGCCACGAAAAACGGTTCATCCCCGCGTCTGCGGGGAACACTCATTGTGGGATAGCGTCATGCCGCATTCATGCGGTTCATCCCCGCGTCTGCGGGGAACACAATCCCGCCAATGCCAGGGGTAAGCTGTATTTCGGTTCATCCCCGCGTCTGCGGGGAACACCATTGGAATGGGCAGAAGTTTACTCCACGCAGCGGTTCATCCCCGCGTCTGCGGGGAACACAATGAAAGCATCTGTGATCTCAGCTATAAAGCCGGTTCATCCCCGCGTCTGCGGGGAACACCGAGCACCCTGGCGGGCCTGATCACATCACACCGGTTCATCCCCGCGTCTGCGGGGAACACCAATCCCCGCGGAAACTGCCACTGGAGTAGAACGGTTCATCCCCGCGTCTGCGGGGAACACGCTGGCCAGGTGGATCATCGAGGTGGTGGTGGCGGTTCATCCCCGCGTCTGCGGGGAACACTCGACCAATGGATCACCCGGGATGGATTGCAGCGGTTCATCCCCGCGTCTGCGGGGAACACGTGGCCTATAACGGCAGCCACAACATCGTTACCGGTTCATCCCCGCGTCTGCGGGGAACACCGCAAGGGCATTGGTGATCTCGAACATGAGCGCGGTTCATCCCCGCGTCTGCGGGGAACACCGGGCTGGGAGGTGATTCATGGCAGAAAAAGGCGGTTCATCCCCGCGTCTGCGGGGAACACTTTCACGATGTTTTCGGCGACGACGGTTGCGGCGGTTCATCCCCGCGTCTGCGGGGAACACGGATCCTTCCGCCTTGTAGACAAACTGCGGGCCGGTTCATCCCCGCGTCTGCGGGGAACACTTTCGGCCTGCTTAGCGAATCCCAGCGGTGCACGGTTCATCCCCGCGTCTGCGGGGAACACAAGAACTGCGTGAGCAAGCCGAAAAGATGGGGCGGTTCATCCCCGCGTCTGCGGGGAACACATTCAGCAAAGTATAGATCATTGTTGGCCTGACGGTTCATCCCCGCGTCTGCGGGGAACACCCCTTCAATGAAGGCCGCGGCCTCTTTTCTGTCGGTTCATCCCCGCGTCTGCGGGGAACACTCTGCGGAGTCTGATCGATCGGACCCTGGAGCCGGTTCATCCCCGCGTCTGCGGGGAACACGCCGTTGGAAAGACGGCGCAGGGGCATGATGGCGGTTCATCCCCGCGTCTGCGGGGAACACGCGCTTGCCAAGCAGAAGAGCCAGGTAGGCGTCGGTTCATCCCCGCGTCTGCGGGGAACACGGGCACGGGGGCCTCTCCGTGCCCCACAGAAACGGTTCATCCCCGCGTCTGCGGGGAACACATCAACGACAATCCACAGGCCGTCCTGGGCGCCGGTTCATCCCCGCGTCTGCGGGGAACACGGCTCGAACTTTTCAAGGGGCACATCGAAGGCCGGTTCATCCCCGCGTCTGCGGGGAACACCGGATGGGCAGGCTCGGGTACTGCTGTATCCACGGTTCATCCCCGCGTCTGCGGGGAACACTTTTTCAGGGCTGAGCGGATCTGGGTCTCGGTCGGTTCATCCCCGCGTCTGCGGGGAACACGGCCTTCATGCGGTTCAGGTACGTTTTCGCTTTGGTTCATCCCCGCGTCTGCGGGGAACACTTCGTGGCCTGCCAGAAGTGCGGCGCCACGGCCGGTTCATCCCCGCGTCTGCGGGGAACACACCTACCGCAAGACCCAGGAAGAGAAACTGCGCGGTTCATCCCCGCGTCTGCGGGGAACACGGCGGCAGCTACAGCTGGAACGATTTATCTTTCGGTTCATCCCCGCGTCTGCGGGGAACACATAGGGCCGCACCAGGATGGGCTCGAGCACGCCGGTTCATCCCCGCGTCTGCGGGGAACACTACTTCACCGGAAAATCCCCCGAAGTACAGCGCGGTTCATCCCCGCGTCTGCGGGGAACACGCCATGAACGTTCCGGTGACGCCCGAGAACATCGGTTCATCCCCGCGTCTGCGGGGAACACACATGGCCCTGGTGGACGCCGTCAAGACCATGCGGTTCATCCCCGCGTCTGCGGGGAACACGATGTATGTGGGCTCATTGTATATTTTCCGCCCGGTTCATCCCCGCGTCTGCGGGGAACACTTTGTCACTACCAAGGCCTTGAAGGTCAATGCCGGTTCATCCCCGCGTCTGCGGGGAACACGGTGAATGTCCAGTACGATCAATATTCTGGTTCGGTTCATCCCCGCGTCTGCGGGGAACACCGTATAGCCAGCGATTCTTCGCGGGTTAATTGCGGTTCATCCCCGCGTCTGCGGGGAACACCGGCCAGGACCAAGTCGATGCTGATCGAGAGGCGGTTCATCCCCGCGTCTGCGGGGAACACCGGTTGCCCGGGTGCAGTTTGAGGACCTGGGTCGGTTCATCCCCGCGTCTGCGGGGAACACCTGCTGGCCGGCCGCTACGGCACGGGCCTGTACGGTTCATCCCCGCGTCTGCGGGGAACACCCGCTGCCCAACCGCAAGGCCGCCTGGGAGTTCGGTTCATCCCCGCGTCTGCGGGGAACACCTCATCAGGACCGTGCCGGTCACGCTGAGGACCGGTTCATCCCCGCGTCTGCGGGGAACACGGCGCCTGGACCAGCCTCTCGATCGGCATCGACGGTTCATCCCCGCGTCTGCGGGGAACACACGCGGCATGGCAGCCACGAGCTGCATTTCAACGGTTCATCCCCGCGTCTGCGGGGAACACCACCTGAAAACACACAAACCCATGCGCATCGGCGGTTCATCCCCGCGTCTGCGGGGAACACGTGGGTGGATATGCCGTATTTTGACCCAATCGCGGTTCATCCCCGCGTCTGCGGGGAACACCGGCGCATCATTGTGATCAATTTTCCGCGGCGCGGTTCATCCCCGCGTCTGCGGGGAACACCCGTCATATTGAGCGGACCCAGCACATCCGGCCGGTTCATCCCCGCGTCTGCGGGGAACACACTCGGTCGTAATTAAATTTTTACTCCACTGGCGGTTCATCCCCGCGTCTGCGGGGAACACGCGACGGAGTACCGGTCAAGCAAAAGACGCTGCGGTTCATCCCCGCGTCTGCGGGGAACACGAAAGATATCAGGATAAACCGGATAAAAACCGCGGTTCATCCCCGCGTCTGCGGGGAACACGCCGGAAAGTTGACCAGGATCTGATCGTAGAACGGTTCATCCCCGCGTCTGCGGGGAACACAAATTGCAGATATTTGACATGGCTTTCAAGGTCGGTTCATCCCCGCGTCTGCGGGGAACACACTGTCTCATGCTCTTTCCCGCAGAATATGCACGGTTCATCCCCACGTCTGCGGGGAACACGGCCTGTGGAATGTCAAGGACATTCAGTAATGCGGTTCATCCCCGCGTCTGCGGGGAACACATCGGCGCTAAAAACAACTCGACCGAAATCATCGGTTCATCCCCGCGTCTGCGGGGAACACAACCAGCTGCTATCCAGCACATTTGGTCCGTCCGGTTCATCCCCGCGTCTGCGGGGAACACATGCCCAGTTGTTGCAATTTATCAACGACGGCCGGTTCATCCCCGCGTCTGCGGGGAACACGTCAGCAATTGCCATGTCATGAGGACACCTACCGGTTCATCCCCGCGTCTGCGGGGAACACATGGTACGTTTTCCCATCCATCTTATAGTGGACGGTTCATCCCCGCGTCTGCGGGGAACACACGGCAGCTAAGGCAAAGAATAAATTCACCCACGGTTCATCCCCGCGTCTGCGGGGAACACGGCCCTGTGGCCGGTTGAATTCTATTCTGTCGCGGTTCATCCCCGCGTCTGCGGGGAACACGTCCACCCTACCAAAGCAAGAGAAATAATGGCCGGTTCATCCCCGCGTCTGCGGGGAACACCCCGGCGACAACGGCAACCCATCCAATCGGCGCGGTTCATCCCCGCGTCTGCGGGGAACACAAAATCTCAATCGTTGCGAATTTATTGGAAGACGGTTCATCCCCGCGTCTGCGGGGAACACTCATGCTCCAGCGCTTGAACGATTTTTTCCAACGGTTCATCCCCGCGTCTGCGGGGAACACCAAGATGGCCAAAGGGCGGCTTCCCTTTTCCGCGGTTCATCCCCGCGTCTGCGGGGAACACATCGCAAGGTCGATTTGAGTTAGTTTTGCTAACGGTTCATCCCCGCGTCTGCGGGGAACACTTCAAAAAAGAACGCAAGATATATATTGTTGACGGTTCATCCCCGCGTCTGCGGGGAACACAGGTTCCTTATCCGACGCTGTTTTTTATTTGCCGGTTCATCCCCGCGTCTGCGGGGAACACTATTCGTGGAGTCCGGGAGATTTTTTTATCATCGGTTCATCCCCGCGTCTGCGGGGAACACAACGCCAACACCGCCAACAATGGCGGGACTAGCGGTTCATCCCCGCGTCTGCGGGGAACACAAAACAAGGGGGCATCTGCAGCACAAAAGGGGCGGTTCATCCCCGCGTCTGCGGGGAACACTGGCTGATGATCCAACCGAGAAAAGGGCCGCCCGGTTCATCCCCGCGTCTGCGGGGAACACAAAACAAGGGGGCATCTGCAGCACAAAAGGGGCGGTTCATCCCCGCGTCTGCGGGGAACACAGTTAAACGGCTGGCCGGAATTGCGCTTGTTACGGTTCATCCCCGCGTCTGCGGGGAACACAATCTGTCGGCGGGTTGCCTACCGCTATAATCCGGTTCATCCCCGCGTCTGCGGGGAACACACAAACGGGATACAGATAGAGAGTAAGGAAGACGGTTCATCCCCGCGTCTGCGGGGAACACATGAACTTTTAAAAATCGCGGATTCGGGCCGGCGGTTCATCCCCGCGTCTGCGGGGAACACGGGTTGTCTTCGGTCGGGTCGTCGGTCATGGGCGGTTCATCCCCGCGTCTGCGGGGAACTCCCGGTCAGCTCGACATAGGCCGCGCGTAACGACGGTTCATCCCCGCGTCTGCGGGGAACACGCCCAGAGCGTGGCCGATCCGGCCCTGCTGGACGGTTCATCCCCGCGTCTGCGGGGAACACCGATTGATGTCGGTGGAACCTATGCGATGGGACGGTTCATCCCCGCGTCTGCGGGGAACACGGCACCCAGGGCGCGCACATGTTCGAAGAAACCGGTTCATCCCCGCGTCTGCGGGGAACACGATAAAGTCCTCGCCGGCGCCGGCGTACTCGACGGTTCATCCCCGCGTCTGCGGGGAACACCCGCTCGGCGGCGGTCCATTCGGCCAGGTTGGCGGTTCATCCCCGCGTCTGCGGGGAACACCTGGCCAAGCCGCAGAGCCCGAAGAATTTACTCGGTTCATCCCCGCGTCTGCGGGGAACACGGATGTATGTGGGCTCATTGTATATTTTCCCCGCGTCTGCGGGGAACACGCTCAGGTCAATCTGCACCGACACGGTAACATCGGTTCATCCCCGCGTCTGCGGGGAACACCACATGCAGCCGTTGGCGAAGGCCACCACGGGCGGTTCATCCCCGCGTCTGCGGGGAACACCCGCTCGGCGGCGGTCCATTCGGCCAGGTTGGCGGTTCATCCCCGCGTCTGCGGGGAACACACGGGTCGTTTTGCGGGCATGTGTTTCCTCCACGGTTCATCCCCGCGTCTGCGGGGAACACGGTTGGGTCTTTTGGAGGGGGGGAATAACAGGCGGTTCATCCCCGCGTCTGCGGGGAACACCAAGGAAATCGTGCCCGGATCCGGCCAGGTGGCGGTTCATCCCCGCGTCTGCGGGGAACACCATACCTTGGGATCGTGGCCGTAGGTGATCCGCGGTTCATCCCCGCGTCTGCGGGGAACACACGGATATGACATCCAGGCAGCTATGTACCAACGGTTCATCCCCGCGTCTGCGGGGAACACGAGCCAAGAGTGCAGCAGCGTACCCGTAACAACGGTTCATCCCCGCGTCTGCGGGGAACACCCGGCCAGGCCCCACAGGTTATTCGATGTGTTCGGTTCATCCCCGCGTCTGCGGGGAACACCTGAACCTCGGCTATGACGCGCTGACTTTCAACGGTTCATCCCCGCGTCTGCGGGGAACACCCCACACGCTCGATCCAGCGCTCCTCGAAATGCGGTTCATCCCCGCGTCTGCGGGGAACACATCACCGGGCATCAATTTGCAAATCCTGATTACGGTTCATCCCCGCGTCTGCGGGGAACACTCAGCGGTAGAGCACGTAAACAAGCCTTCCTGAGGTTCATCCCCGCGTCTGCGGGGAACACGCTTACTTCGTCTGTTACCGTGAGCGCCGTGACGGTTCATCCCCGCGTCTGCGGGGAACACGCTGGTACGAAGACGATCTGCCGGAGCCAGGGCGGTTCATCCCCGCGTCTGCGGGGAACACGGCGTATTGGGGGAAAGCGGTCATACTTCCACCGGTTCATCCCCGCGTCTGCGGGGAACACAAGAGCAAACCCAGATTAGGATCGAGGGAAGTCGGTTCATCCCCGCGTCTGCGGGGAACACGGCGCGGCGCGACAAGACAAGGCAACCAACAACGGTTCATCCCCGCGTCTGCGGGGAACACTGTCAATTCCACTAAAAAAGTGGAATAAAACGCGGTTCATCCCCGCGTCTGCGGGGAACACCCTACCCAAAGGAGCGAAGCCATGAAAAGATGCGGTTCATCCCCGCGTCTGCGGGGAACACGCGTGGCAAGTAAAGGACAAGGATCGAACACCCGGTTCATCCCCGCGTCTGCGGGGAACACCTCGAAAACGAGATGGTTGATGCGCTCCATGACGGTTCATCCCCGCGTCTGCGGGGAACACGATGGTTGCGGTAGAATATTAGCAAAAGGCAACGGTTCATCCCCGCGTCTGCGGGGAACACGTTGAATTGGGCGAGCCACCAGGCGGATCCTTCGGTTCATCCCCGCGTCTGCGGGGAACACTTTAACATCCTGAATGTTAACAACATATATGCCGGTTCATCCCCGCGTCTGCGGGGAACACGGCTGCTCGCCCCTGATAATGGTCGGGCAGGACGGTTCATCCCCGCGTCTGCGGGGAACACCAGCAGGGGAGCGTGAGGGAGGAATTATGCCACGGTTCATCCCCGCGTCTGCGGGGAACACGGCTGTTCGAGCTTTCCAGGAAGCTGATGGACCGGTTCATCCCCGCGTCTGCGGGGAACACGGTCATAGCAATGAAGCCAATTGCTTGATGACCGGTTCATCCCCGCGTCTGCGGGGAACACGTAAACAAGAAATAGATTCTGTCATCTATAATCGGTTCATCCCCGCGTCTGCGGGGAACACGACTCCATGCCTTCCGTCTCCACATCCCCAAGCGGTTCATCCCCGCGTCTGCGGGGAACACCTTGTCCGGATGGCAGCCGTTCATCATTCTGCCGGTTCATCCCCGCGTCTGCGGGGAACACCTTATCTTCATTGGCCGAAATCGCAATCGCTGCGGTTCATCCCCGCGTCTGCGGGGAACACGTGCCGTTGCGGCCTCCGTTGTCTATCGTCTCCGGTTCATCCCCGCGTCTGCGGGGAACACTGCAGGATCGGGAAAAACCTGGGGGCCATATTCGGTTCATCCCCGCGTCTGCGGGGAACACTTTTGCAGGCCCCGACGGGCAGCGGAAAATGCCGGTTCATCCCCGCGTCTGCGGGGAACACAAAACCAGCCCTTTGCCACTTGGCACCTCGACCGGTTCATCCCCGCGTCTGCGGGGAACACACTTTTCAGCCAGGCGCTTTATTACCAATGAATCCGGTTCATCCCCGCGTCTGCGGGGAACACATATTCCTTATCGTGGGCAATGACCTGATGCACGGTTCATCCCCGCGTCTGCGGGGAACACAGCAAAAGGAGCAGGCGGCCGAATTTGAAAAGCGGTTCATCCCCGCGTCTGCGGGGAACACGGCCTGATCTGCCGGTGATCTGCGATAACAACCGGTTCATCCCCGCGTCTGCGGGGAACACGGGTAAAACACGACGGCCATGCTGACACTGATCGGTTCATCCCCGCGTCTGCGGGGAACACCAAAAACAGGATGTGATCAAAGCCGGCGACGCCGGTTCATCCCCGCGTCTGCGGGGAACACCAGGATCTCGCGGCCGATGTCATCCACGGCCGCGGTTCATCCCCGCGTCTGCGGGGAACACAGACCTTCTTGGACACCTCTTCTTCGATCGACCGGTTCATCCCCGCGTCTGCGGGGAACACACTTCAACCAAAGTGCATTTTGATTGCACTGAAACGGTTCATCCCCGCGTCTGCGGGGAACACTCCACCAGGGACACTGATGGCATGTCGCGGACCGGTTCATCCCCGCGTCTGCGGGGAACACTAAGTCCCGCCGGGCGTGATCGTAGCCACCGACGGTTCATCCCCGCGTCTGCGGGGAACACCAGCCCGGGCAGGCCAAGAGCATCATTGAGCGCGGTTCATCCCCGCGTCTGCGGGGAACACCGTACGATCCCCAGACGGACATCAGTGAGGTGCGGTTCATCCCCGCGTCTGCGGGGAACACGCTGCCACAAAGTTCTCGAATCAATCCGGTGCCGGTTCATCCCCGCGTCTGCGGGGAACACCTTTTTGATGGATCGTTAAAGAAGGGGCAAGGCGGTTCATCCCCGCGTCTGCGGGGAACACCTGCGGTCACATCCCCAAGGGTAATACTGGGGCGGTTCATCCCCGCGTCTGCGGGGAACACTTCTGAGAATCGATATCCCCACCGGAGTTAATCGGTTCATCCCCGCGTCTGCGGGGAACACTGGCTCGATATGTGGCTCCCTTTCACGCACGGCGGTTCATCCCCGCGTCTGCGGGGAACACTTCAAATTACAGGCCATGGGCGACGTGCAGGCCGGTTCATCCCCGCGTCTGCGGGGAACACCACCGGGCAGGCCACGGTGGTGCTGCCGTAAACGGTTCATCCCCGCGTCTGCGGGGAACACCGCGGCGGC
>QZKQ01000090.1 GCA_003599535.1 Candidatus Zixiibacteriota bacterium
TGGTAGGGCTCTACCCCCCATACCTCCCAAGAAGAGCAAAGTTCCTCCGCAAAGAGGATAGTTTTGGGAATATTTCAAAGATCTCATTCCTGTCTGACATGAGTTCCCCACCCGACAGACAAGAATGCCCATCCCAGCGACCGGCGGGGAGGCCGACGCTACGGCAGTGGCCACGATCCGTCGGCTGACAGATGGCCCTCCGAATTGGCCACGACGAAGCGTGGCCCTCCGAACTAGGCACGACGAAGCGCCACGCAGTGGCCTAGTGGTGGCCCTCCGAGCATCAAGCATCCCACTGACAGACAAGAATGTCTGTCCTACCCTCCTGTTTTCTTTATACTTTATCCTTTATACTTTAGACTTCCTTTCCCAGTCCCCATTCATCCGTGTTTATCCGTGCGATCTGTGGCTAAATCTCCTGCAGCTTCACCGGCTGCAGCGGCTGCTTGCCGATGGCGGCGATGGCCTGCACCGCGGCGTCGGCGGCGGACAGGGTGGTGATCAGGGCCAGGCCCATGCGGTAGGCGGTCTCCCCCACGATGCGCTCGTCGAAGTGCGATTGCCGGCCCAGGGGGGTGTTGATCAGCAGTTGGATTTCCCCGTTCTTCATCCGGTCCACGATGTTGGGCCGGCCTTCGTTGACCTTGTAGACGAATTCCGCCTCAAGGCCGTTTTCGGCCAGGTATTCGCGGGTGCCGCGGGTGGCCACGATCTGGAAGCCCAGCTCTTTTAATGCCCGGGCCAGGGGCAGCATGCGCTCGCGGTCGCGGCGGTTGACGGAGATCAGCACCCGGCCTTCGGTGGGCAGGTAGGTCCCCGCGGCGTAGAGCGCCTTGGAATAGGCCTCGCTGAAGCTTTCGGCCAGGCCCATGACTTCGCCGGTGGAGCGCATTTCCGGCCCCAGGAAGGGGTTGATCCCTTCGAAGCGGCTGAAGGGGAAGACCACCTCCTTGACCGCGTGCAGGCGCGGCTCCAGGTTTTCCCGCACCTCCTGCTCGGCCAGCGACCGCCCCACCAGGCAGCGCGTCGCCACCCGGGTCCAGTTGACTCCGGTGGCCTTGGAGACGAAGGGGATGGTGCGGGAAGCTCGGGGGTTGACTTCCAGCACCCACATCTGCCCGTCGCGGAAAGCGAACTGCACGTTCATCAGGCCGACCACATCCAGAGCCCGAGCCAGGGTGCGGGTGAGGTCCACCATGCGGGTCTTCTGTTCCGGGGAGAGGATGTAGGGCGGCAGGACGCAGGCGCTGTCGCCGCTGTGCACTCCCGCCTCTTCGATATGCTGCATCAGCCCGCAGATGACCGTCTCGCGGCCATCGGATACGGCGTCCACGTCGAATTCGAAGGCGTCCTCGATGAAGCGGTCAATCAGCACCGGATGCTCGGCGGTGGGCTGACCGGCGGATTCGCGCAGGTAGGTTTGCAGCCCCTCGCGGACGTAAACGATCTCCATGGCCCGGCCTCCCAAAACGAAGCTGGGGCGCACCAGCACCGGGTAGCCGACTTCTTCGGCGATCTCCTCGGCCTCGTGGAAGCTGCGGGCGATGCCGTAAGGCGGGTGGGGAATGCCGTGGGCCCGCAGCAGCGCCGCGAATCGTTCCCGGTCCTCCGCGTCGGAGATGCGCGCGGGGCTGGTGCCCAGGACGGGAATGCCGTTATCTTCCAGCGCCTGGGCGATCTTCAGCGGCGTCTGCCCCCCGAACTGCACCACCACGCCGTCGGGCTTTTCCACCCGGCAGATTTCCAGCACGTCCTCCAGGGTGATCGGTTCGAAGTAGAGCCGGTCGGAGACGTCGTAGTCGGTGGAGACGGTTTCCGGGTTGCAGTTGACCATGATGGAGGCGTAACCTTCCTCCCGCAGGGCCAGGGAGGCGTGGACGCAGCAGTAGTCGAATTCGATGCCTTGGCCGATGCGGTTGGGCCCGGACCCCAGGACCATGACGCGGGGGCGGCTGTCCCGGATCACCTGCGCGTCCCCGCTTTCGTAGGAAGAATAATAGTAGGGGGTGAAGGCCTCGAATTCCGCGGCGCAGGTGTCCACCGGCAGGTGTGCGGGGTGGAGGTCGTGGACCTCGCGCAGGCGGCGAATGGTGGCCTCGTCGGACTTCAGCAGGTGGGCCAGTTGCATGTCGGAAAAGCCGGCGCGCTTGGCCTGCACCAGCAGCCGGTGGCTGACCTGCCGCCGCAGGACGGTCAGGTCGGCGCGGGTGCGGGGGGCGGCCGCCAGCAGGCGCTTCTCCACCTCTACCAGGTAGGCGATCTGGTCCAGGAACCAGGGGTCCACTCCGGTGAGGCCGGCGATCTCTTCCACAGGCAAGCCCAGCTTCAGGGCGTGGCGCAGGTAGAACACGTGGTCCGCCTTGGGGGTGGCCAGCTTGCGGCGCACCAGGTCGCGCCATTCCGGCAGCAGGTGCGGGTCCACGTTTTCCGGGGAAATCACATCCTTGCCGTCGGCGCCCAGGCCGCCCCGGCCGATTTCCAGGCTGCGCAGCGCCTTTTGCAGCGCCTCGGGGAAGCTGCGCCCCAGGGCCATAACTTCCCCCACCGACTTCATCTGGCTGCCCAGCACCTGGTCCACCCGGGGGAATTTCTCGAAGGTCCAGCGGGGAATCTTGACCACCACGTAATCCAGGGCCGGTTCGAAACAGGCGGGAGTCTTGCGGGTGATGGCGTTGGGGATCTCGTCCAGCCGGTAGCCCAGGGCCAGCTTGGCGGCGATGCGGGCGATGGGGAAGCCGGTGGCCTTGGAGGCCAGGGCCGAACTGCGGCTGACCCGGGGGTTCATCTCGATGGCCACCATGCGCCCGGTCCGGGGGTCAACGCCAAACTGGATGTTGCTGCCGCCCGTCTCCACCCCGATGGCGCGGATGATGGCAAAGGCGGCGTCGCGCATGCGCTGGTATTCCTTATCGGTCAGGGTCTGTTGCGGGGCCACGGTGATGGAATCGCCGGTGTGGATGCCCAGGGGATCGAAGTTCTCGATGGAGCAGACCACCACGCACTGGTCGGCGCGGTCGCGCATGACCTCCAGTTCGAACTCTTTCCAGCCGGTCAGCGCCTCTTCGATCAGGATCTCGCCGATGGGGCTGCGGGACAGACCCCAGTGGGCCCGCTCTTCGAACTCCTCGCGGTTGTAAACCACCGATCCGCCCACGCCGCCCAGGGTGAAGGAGGGGCGGATGATGACCGGCAGGCCGGTGGCCTGGAGCACGGCGTGAGCCTCCTCCAGGCTGCGGGCGAAGCCGCCGGCGGGCACTTCCACGCCGATGCGGCGCATGGTGTCGTGGAACAGTTCGCGGTTTTCCGCCAGCTCGATGGCGTCCACCGAAGCGCCCAGCAGCGTAACCCCATGACGCTCCAGGATCCCCTCCCGGGCCAGGGCTACGGCCAGGTTCAGGCCGGTCTGTCCGCCCATGGTGGGCAGCAGGGCGTCGGGCTTTTCCCGGGCGATGATGCGCTCCACCATATCCGGTTCCAGCGGCTCCACGTAGGTGGCGTCGGCCAGGGACGGGTCGGTCATGATGGTGGCCGGGTTGCTGTTGACCAGCACCACCCGGACGCCCTCTTCCTTCAGGGCCTGGACCGCCTGGGTGCCGGAGTAGTCGAATTCGCAGGCTTGGCCGATAACGATGGGCCCGCTGCCGATCACCAGCACGGAATGGACGTCATCTCGCTTGGGCATGGCGCATCTCCCGGATGAAACGGTCGAAATAGGTGAAGGCCTCGTGCGGGCCGGGGGAGGCTTCGGGGTGGTACTGCACGCTGAAGGCCGGCAGTGCGGCGTGCTCCAGTCCTTCCACCGTGCCGTCGTTCAGGTTCACGTGGGTGATGCGCCACTCCCCGCCCAGGCCGTCCGGGCGCACCGCGAAGCCGTGGTTCTGGCTGGTGATCTCCACCACGCCGTCGGCTTCCCGGCGCACCGGGTGGTTGGCGCCCCGGTGGCCGAAGGGGAGCTTGTACGTTTCCAGCCCCGCGGCCAGGGCCAGGAGCTGGTGTCCCAGGCAGATGCCGAAGAAGGGCAGTTTCCCGATCAGCCCCTGGATGGTTTCCACGGCGTAGGGGACGGCGGCGGGATCGCCGGGCCCGTTGGAGGCCAGCACGCCGTGGTAGCCGCCGGCCAGGATGGTCCCGGCCTGGGTGGCGGCGGGCAGCACCGTGATTTCGCAGCCCCGGGAGGCCAGTTGGCGCAGGATGTTGCGTTTCACGCCGCAGTCCAGCACGGCCACGCGCAGGCCCTGGCCGCTGTCGTCGAGGGGGTGCCAGAGCGGGTCCAGAGCGGAAGGATCGTAGGTGTACGCGCTGTCACAGGCGGCCTGCGAGGCCAGGTCGGCGCCGGCCATGTCGGGGGAGGCGAGCACCCGGGCCAGGGCCTCGTCGCGCGGCGTGTCCCCGGCGAAGATCCCGCACCGCATGGCGCCGCGTTGCCGCAGGTGCAGCGTCACCGCCCGGGTATCCACCCCGGCCAGCAAAGGCACGCCGGACGCCTCCAGGAAGGAGACCAGATCGCCTTCCGCGCGCCAGTTGCGGGGCCTGGGCGAGAGGTTGCGCACCACCGCCCCGGCCGCCTGCACCCCGGGGGATTCCATGTCCGCCGCGTTGACGCCCACGTTGCCGATATGCACCGCGGTGAATACCATGACCTGGTGCAGGTAGGAGGGGTCGGTCAGGATCTCCTGGTATCCGCTGTGGGAGGTGTTGAACACCGCCTCCCCCAGGGCGGAAACGGGGCCGTAGAGCGCCTCGCCGGGGAAAACCGCGCCGTCCTCGAGCAGCAGGTATCCGCCGTTGAACTGGTGGGGCATGGTGGTTCTCCTTGGGTTTGAACGATCGGGGAGGGATCCTGGTGGTTTTACGTCACAGGCGAGTCAAACGCCGTACGGGATTTTCGGGAATGTGGCATGGCCGGGCGCAACCGGGGGCGCTGCCGTTCCGCGTCCTGAGGGGTGATGATCCTCCCGGTCCTCCGGCAGCCGGCGTGACAGACAGAGCGGGGAATCGGCTGACTCCCCGCTGTCTTTAACGCCTTCACTTGGGATTAGGTTCACTTCAGCAGCACCATCTTCTGCACCAGCGTGAAGCTTCCCGCCTGCATCCGCACCAAATACACCCCCGAGGCCAGCCCCGCCCCGTCGAAGGTCACCTGGTGAACACCGGCATCTCTCCACCCCTCCACCAGTGTCCGCACCTCCCTCCCGGCAGTATCATAGACACGTAAACTGACGTAGCTCGCAGCTCGCAGCTCGTATCTCGCAACGGTGGAGGGATTGAAAGGGTTGGGATAATTTTGATGTAAGGTGAAGGTGGCGGGGGAAGAGGGTGGGGGAATCGGCCCCACCGCCGCTGTCCCATAATCGGTCCACACCTCCGGGCCTTGAAAGAGGTACACCCGCCCCCGGTGAAACCAGGGGTAGTTCAGGGCCGTCACCAGCAATTCATCCTGCCCGTCCCCGTTGATGTCCCCGGCGGCGACCGTCTGGCCGAATTCGTACATGTACCATTCCGACACAAAGGCATCGGCCTGGTTGCGGAAGTTGTCGCTGCCCAGAAAGATCTGCACCGTCTGCATGCCGCCCCCATAGGCCGAGGTGCCGATGATGTCGCCCAGCCCATCCCCGTTGAAATCCCCGCAGGACAGGCCATATAAGGAAGATGAAGTGTCACCATACCAAGTCGCCAATGTCAAATCCCACTGATTGTTGATGTCCGAATCGCCTGCATGGATTTCATCACGCGCTTGGGTAGTATCGGAATAATCCCAGCAGAAGGCCACGTCGTTGTAGCCATCCCCATTTATATCCCTGACCCCTGCACCGATACCGTCATACGCATAGCCGTCCTCGAAGACCACATCCGGCAGGGTGTCCATGGGGCTGCCCCCGAAGTAGATCGCCGCCGGCCCCTGGTACTGCCGGATCATAATGTCGGCGTAGCCGTCCCCGTTGACGTCCCCCAGGCCGTCGATGAAGCGAATCTGATACTCGATGCTGCTCAGCACCCAGTCGGGAACCGTATCTGGCACCTCTCCCCCAAAGAAAATGTAGATGTTGTGGGGATTTGCGTAGCGGGTCGCATTCACGATGACATCCCCGATGCCATCCCCGTTGACATCCCCGGCGCTATCGGCCTCCCACACCGTTCCCCAGGATTGGTAGGGGTCCCAAAAGACCCAATCCGGGATTGTGTCCAGGTCGGGGGCGCCGAAGTGGATCTCCATGCGGGAATGGTTGGTCAGCAGCTCCAGGTTCAAGGCGCTGACGGCAAAGTCGTCCACCCCGTCTCCATTGAGGTCTCCGACGTTACCACGGGCGGAATACCCTTCATCCGGGGTTTGCCCCTGCCACGTGAAGGCGGGTTGGGTCGGAAATGCTGCACCGCCCGGATAAAAGTAATTCCTACCGGTGTCACCATTCCAGCCAAAGGCGCTGATGATGAAGTCGTCATAGCCATCCGCATTGAAGTCCCCCGTCACCAAGGTGCCTCCAAAGGCGTCTTCCCCCGCTTCCCCGTCGTACTGGCCCACCAGGGTCAGGGGGTTCTGGGCCCATGCTCCGGCGGTCACGAGCAGGGCCAGGAGGGTCAAGGTTAAGGTGCGCATGGGGACTCCCGGCTGGGAATAAGGTTTCAGAAGCAATGTAATGCTTATATATCCAAAAGTCAAGCGCAATTTTCTGCTTCATTCTCTTACGGCGCCGTAACGCCTGGATCACCCTGCATTATCCTCCGGCAGCAACGGCGGCGCATCGCCATTTTCCCCATTCTGTGCTTGACTTTGCCCTTCTCTCAGCGTATACTTGCCATGGACTTGTAGAATCATCCTTCCCCTATTCCGGAGTCACGATGAAATCCATGGCATACGCTCTGTTGCTGACCAGCCTGGCGGTTCTGCCCGCTTCGGCCCAGGATCAGGACAGCCTCGCCACCGGCGGCTGGCGGCTGGTGCTGGGCGCGGGGCTGGGCGTCACCCAGTCGGCCTATTCGGACAATTGGACCGGCGGCGAAGTCGGGTCCCTGGTCTGGGTGGCCAATCTCCAGGCGGTGGCGGAAAAGCAGCTCTACCCCTGGCTGCGCACGGAAAACAACCTGAAGCTCTCCTTCGGCCAGACCCACACCCAGGTGGACACCTCCGACCGCTGGCTGAAGCCGGCCAAATCCTCCGACAAGATCCGCTTCGACACGGTGGAAAAGTTCACCGTGGACCTGTTCGTGGACCCCTACGTCGCCGGGGTGTTCGAATCCCAGTTCTACGACGCCTCCTTCCCGGCCAAAAAGCGGTACGTCAACCCCATCGAACTGACGGAGAGTGCCGGCCTCGCCCGCACCCTGGTGGACGTGGGCGAATACAAGATCAGCACCCGGACCGGTTTCGGTTTCCGGCAGCGCATTGACCGGGTGATCGACGATCCCGTCGCGCTGACCACCCGCACTGAGACCGTCAATGACGGCGGCCTGGAATGGGTGACCGATGGTTTCCTGCAGCTCAATCGGGACCTGACCTACACCACCAAGGTATCGCTGTTCAAAGCCCTGTTTTCGAGCAATGAGGATTCGCTGGCGGCGGCGGGCAAGGCGGGGTACTGGGAGACGGTGGACGTCAACTGGGATAACGTCCTGACGGCCCAGGTGACCAAGATCGTGCAGGTCAGCCTGGCCTGGCAGTTGCTGTACGACAAGGAGATTGATGTGGGGGGACGGTTCAAGGAGGCGCTGGCGCTGGGCGTGGCCTGGCAGTTTTAGCCCTCTGCCGAATTACGCGGGAATTGGCCCCCGCTTCGGAGGGCCACGCTCCGTCGTGGCCTAAGGGCCAGTGAGCCTTTCGCCGGGAAACGGCCACAATCCGTCACCCGACGGATGGCCCTCTGGAAACTGGCTCGCCGAAATGCTTTCCGACGTAAGTCGGAGGCGTTCTTATACCGCTTCCGTCAGGGTGACGAGGTCTTCTTCGGCCCGGGGTATTTCCCCGGGCTTTTTACCGGCCGGCTCCGCCAGGTCGAAGTTGCCTCCCAGGAACTCGTCGGCCCAAACCTTGACGATCATCAGGCGGAAAATCTCCGCGCTGAGTTCCAGGGAGTAGTGGTAGACGAAGTACCGCGCCTTTTTCTGCACCTTGCGCAGGACCGACCGGCGGGAGGCGGGCCGCGCCTGAAAGGCTTTTTCCAGGAAGCGGGCCAGGCGCTTGGGATCGAGCAGCTCGCTGAACCCGTTGCGTTCCTCGAGCAGCACCCGGCGGATGAACCCTCGCAGCGCCGGGTTGACGCGCAACTGGCGCTCCCAGTCTATCAGGTTATTGCTCCGGGCCATGTCCGCCCACTGGTAATCCGGCAGGAGGTCCCGGAGTGTCCGGCGAAACAGGGCCTTGCGCAGCCGCATGGGCGAGGGGAGGCGGTGCATGAAGTACACCAGCTCCGCATCGGTGAAGGGGCTGCGCAGCCCGATGGCCCTCAGCTTGAGGTGGGACAGGGGTTGCAGGTAGTTGGCCAACCGCTGGTGGTAGTAGAGATAATCCTTGCGGTCGTGGAGGCCGGGGTAGGGGCAGTTCCGCAATATCCGGCCGATCTGTTCCTGCCCCACCCGGGCCAACTGGAGCCGCAGGCCGGGGCGCAGATAACGGTAACTGAAGGGCAGGCGGAGAAAGCTGTGGATGTTCAGGGAATGCAGAAGTTCCACGTCGCTGTGCTCGAACTTCTTCAGTCCGAAGCAGTGATCCCCGCGCAGGATCATGCCCGTCTGCGTTTCCGCCCGGATGGCATGGAACACCTCCAGCCCGGCGGGATAGTTGCCCACCGCGTCGGTGCGCCCTTCGCTGAGCAGCACGTATTCCCGGAAATGCTCCGGCAGAGCGGTCGGATCCAGGGGGTAGAAGCGGTGGCTCGTTCCGGCCAGGCGGGCGATGTCCCGGGATCTGGCCACGTCGCTGTCCGGGCGGCCGTTATCTTCCCCCCAGGTCACCGTGGTTATGGGGATGTCGGGGTGCAGGAGGCGCACCAGGCCCAGGATGGCGCGGGAATCGTACCCTCCGGAAAGCAGGATGGTGTAGGAGGCGTCCGGGCTGGTGCGGCGTTCCACCGCCTTCAGCAGCAGCCGCCCCATTTCCTCGGATAATGCCTTTTCCTCCCGGCCATCGCGCGGCTCGGCGAATTCGCAGGCCCAGTAGGTCCGGCGCTCGATCCGGCCCCGGTCCGCCGTCAGCCATTGCCCCGGACCCAAGACCCGGACGCCTTCCAGCAGGGTCTCCCCTTCCAGGATGTATCCGTTGGACAGGAAGCCGGCCAACCCGGCGGGATTGACGTGGGGCGAATAACCGGGAGTGAAAAGCAGGGGCCGCAGCTCGGTGGAAAAAGCCAGGTACTCCCCGTGCTGCAGGAGGTAGAGTGGAAGGGAAGCGGTGAGGTCGCCGGCCAGGGTCAGACGGGCGGCGGCAGGTTCCAGGGCGGCCAGGATGAAGGAGCCGTTCAGCCGGTTCAGCAGCCGGGGCCCTTCCTTCAGCCAGGCGTCCAGCAGGGCGTGGCCGCGGCGGCCGGAGGGAAATTCCTCGTTGAACACCTCCCCCAGGCAGTACAGCCGGAGACCCGGAGGCCGGCGGGAGGTCAACAATACGTGCGGGCATTTCAGCCCGCCGGGCAGCAGCGCCAGGGCGACGCTGCGATCCTCGCTCCACAGGTACTGCGTGGCGTCCGCGTGGCCGGAATGGGACGCTGTCATGGCGACCACGGCCTCATCTTCCACCGGCGCGCCGTCCCGGCGCACCAATCCCACCAACCCCGGCATATCCCCCCCGAAATCCGCTAATCCAGGTCGAAATTTCCCTGCAGGAATTCCCCGGCCCAAACCTTCAGGATCATCAGGCGGAACAGTTCCAGGTCGGTCTCCAGCTCATAGTGGTCGAGGCGCCGCTGGATTTTGCGCTTCGCCCGGCGCCACAGCGACCGGCGGTTGATCGTCACCGGCCGGAAGGCCCGTTCCAGGAACAGTTCCAGTTGGCGCCGGTCGAACAGGTCATCCACGCCGTTGCGCTCTTCCAGCAGGATCCGCCGGGTGAAGGCCTGTAAGGCGGGATCGGTGCGGAACCGGTCTTCCCAGTTCACCAGGCTGATGACCTGGGCCATGCCGGTCTGCTCGAATTCCGGGATCTTGTGCCGGTTGGTGGTCGCGTACAGGTTTTTCCACACCCGCAAATGAGAGGGCAGGTGGCTGACGAAGTCAACGAGGTCGTTGTCCAGGTAGGGATTGCGCTCTTCCAGCACCCGGCGCTTCAGTTGCGTCAGGGGACTCTGGTACCCCAGCCACCGCTGGTGGACGAACAGGTGATCCTTGCAGTCAATCGGATCGGTGTAGGGGCAGGCCCGGTAGAGCCGCCGCATCTGGTCCGCGCCCAGTTCCAGCAGCCGCTTCCGGATGGCGGGCTTCAGATACCAGTAACTGCCGGGCAGGATGGAGAGGTCGGGAATGAAGCCGGTGTACACCGCCTGTTTTTCCCGGAACACCCGGGCTCGGGCTCCGAACAGTTCGTTGCCCCGGAACAGCAGCCCCACCCCCAGTTCCTGGCGGATGCGGTCCAGCAGGCGCAGGCTTTCGGGGTAGTTGCCGGCGGCGTCTACCCGTCCTTCGCTGGCTCGCACGAAGGCGGCGAAATGATCGGGCAGGGCTTCGGCCTTCAGCGGATAAAAGGAGTGCGAAGTCCGCAGCGCTTCCGAGAAGCGCCGGGCCACCTCCACGTCGCTGCCGGGCACGGACTCGTCCGCCCCCCAGGTCACCGTGGTCAGGGGGCGGTCGGGGTAGAGAGTGCGCATGCAGGCCAGGATGGAGCGGGAATCATACCCCCCGCTCAGGGTCACGGCGAATGGCACGGAATCGCGGGTTTGCCGGCGCACCGCCTGGAGCATCAGGTCGTACAGCTCGTCTTCCAGAATGCGGGGATCACGGTGGTCGCGTTCCACCGTGTAGGCGAATTCCAGGTAAGGCCGCACGTGAAAGCCGTTGTTTTCCACGGTCAGCACCCGGGCCTGGCGCAGCGCCTGCAATTCTTGCACCAGCGATCTCCCTTCCAGGATGCTCCCGCTGGACAGGAAGTTGGTCACTGCCAGGGAATCTACCCGGGGGGTGTATTTCATCAGCTTCAGCAGCGGGCGCATGTCCGCCGAGAAGGCGAAAAGATCTCCGATCTGCACGAAGAACACGCCCAGGGAAGCGGTCCGGTCGCTGACCACCATCACCCGGTGGTACCGCGGATCAACCAGCACCAGCAGGAAGGAACCGTTTAACCGCCGGAACAGGTCGGACCCTTCAGCCAAATAGGCCTCCAGGATCGCCGCGGCCTGGTTTTCGCCGTCCAAATCCTCGTTGTATACTTCCCCATCGAGGAACAGCAGCAGGCGGCCGTCCTTGGATTGTACCGGCTGGGGTTGCGGGTTCACCACGCCCTGGTGGAACCGCGCCACCAGGATATCACGATCCCGGGCAAGAAACCGGTCCAGAGTGTCGCGGTCTTCGCCCCCGGCGGCCAGGCAGAAGTCCACCTGGCGGTCCTCCAACGGCGCCCCGCTAAGGCGCACCAGGCCGACCATCCCCATCATCCGGCCCTCGTACGGCTGGTGGCTTTCCAGCAAGGGCTTGGCGGCTTCTTCCACTACCATGTCATATTCCAATCCCACGGCTCGGGGCGTACTCAGCACTTCCGGACTCATTTCGCAACCTGACGAATAAATAGAAGGTACAGAACATGAATAGTTTGTTGCGGCTCCCCTGTTATCACACTGTACGGACGAATCAGCAGGACCGTTAGGTGCGACCAACGGGGATAACCAACGCCAGGGGCGCGATCCTTCGCGCCCCTGGCTGTTCTATGGTCTGCTGACGGCTGAGTGCTTACTTCACCAGCATCATCTTCATCACTTCGGTGTAAGACCCCGCTTCGATCCGGGTGAAGTAGAGCCCCGAAGCCAGGTGCGAGGCGTCAAAGGTGACGCTGTGCACTCCGGCTTCTTTATTGCCGTCCACCAGATTGGCGACCAGCCTCCCCTGCAGGTCGTAGACCTTCAGCGACACCCGGCTGATCTCCGGCAGAGAGAAGCTGATGGTGGTGGCCGGATTGAAGGGATTGGGGTAGTTCTGCTTCAGGTCATAGACTTCCGGCAGAACCGCGACCTCCATCCCCGTCAGGTACGGGGCGAAGGATTCGCCCCAGTTGGCCCAGTCGCCCACGAAGGGTCCGTCGCCCGTCGTCAGCTTGGTGTAGTTGAAGTAGCTGGAGTCCCACTTGGTCGCGGGGTACTGCCCCACGTAACCCACGTAGGTGTAGGTCCCCGCCGCGGCCGTGCCGGGCACGTTCTGCAGGCGGTTGCGGGTGACGTTGGCTCCCGCCGGCATGGTCAAGGACAAGGGCCCCAGCAGCGGTCCCTGCCAGGTGCCGGCCGGCACCCACTGCCCGATCCAGGCGTTGCAGGTGACGGTGCTGGTCCCGCTGTTGACCACCGAGGCGTCGAAGCTGAAGGTCCCGCCCACCGCCGGGATCTGGATGGGAGCCCCGACCGGCGTCAGGGTCACCTCCACCGGGACCGGACCGGCGGCCGTAGCCGTGGTGTAGAGCAGGGCGAACCCGTCGGTAATGCTGTGGGCGTATTGCCCGTAGGCCCCGTCGAACAGGTACTGCAGACCCACCGTCTCGGTGGCATTCTCAATGCCGATGGTTCCCTCCGTCTGGGCCGAGGCCGACATATCCTTGTACTGCACCTTGATCCGCCCGTCCCCCGTCAGGGTGGGATAGTAGGCCGGATCAAAGAGGATCACCTGGAAGGTCTCGAACGATCCCGTGGGGGCGTACTGCTCGATGTGGTTGTACTCCACGATCAGGCGGTGGTTGGCCGCGTCGAAGAAGCGCCACACCTTGCCCGAATTGGTCCGCTGGGGCGACAGGTCCTCCCAGTAGGCGGCGATCATCCGTTCCGGCCCGTCGCTGTTGGGGATGGCGGAGTTGGAGTAGTCGTCGGTGGGGACCACGTCCAGGGCCACCCAGCCGTTGGCCCCGATGGTGAAGCTGTCGTAATCG
>QZKQ01000099.1 GCA_003599535.1 Candidatus Zixiibacteriota bacterium
CTTCCGAACAGGCCGGACTGCAGAAAGCCCTGTTCCAGGCTGCCGATGGCAACCACCCCCAAATACAGGGACGCGCGCCCGTGCGGCTGCTGGACCTGCCCGGGATCACCGGCAACGCGCTGAGCCGCGAGTACGGCACGTACTGCCTCTACCTGGAATCCAACTACAGCCGGGGCGCCGACGGGTCGCCGGTTACGCCCGAATCGCTGCGGGGCACCGGACTGGCCCTGGCCCAGGCCCTGGCCGAAGTGCTGGCGGGGGAATAGGTGGGCGCGGCCGCTTCGTTCTACCACCTGGCGCGCCTCCGGCGCCGCCTGGCCTGGCCTGCCCCGAAGTTGGAAGAGCTGCGCCGGCGCAAGCTGGCGGCCCTGCTCCATTACTGCTATAAGCGCATCCCTTATTACCGCGAATTATTCGATCGTATCGGGGCGCGGCCGGAGGACTTCGCCGGCCCGGAAGACCTGGTCCGCTTCCCCCTGCTAGACAAGCAGACCCTGCGCGACCGCCGGGACGAATTCGTGGACCCTGCAGCCGACCGACGGGAGTGGATCGAATACCGCTCCTCGGGTTCGACCGGCATTCCCCTGACCCTGTGGTACACCCGGGCGGAGCGCCTGCGCATGGGGCACACCGTCACCCGGGAACTGCTGTTCAACGGCCTGAAACCGTGGCACCGGCTGGTCAACGTCACCGAGCCGCGCCACGCCGCGCCTAAGAACCGCTGGTATCATCGCCTGGGGCTGATGCGCGAGCGCTTTCTGTCGGTGTACGACGACTACGGGGCGAACCTGGCCGCCCTGCGCGCCCTGCGTCCCCATGCGCTCATCGGCTTCCCTTCGGTGCTGCTGCTGACCGGACGGCGGATGCTCGATGATGGCGGGCCTATCCTGCGCCCGCGGCTGCTCTTCACCCTGGCTGAGGTGCTGACCGGGGAGGACCGCCGGGCCCTGGCGCAGCAGTGGGGAGTCGAGCCGTTGGATCTATACGGGGCCAACGAAGTGGGGCACATCGCCTTCCAGTGCTCCCGGCGGCGGGGATACCACCTGAACCTCGATTCCCTGCACGTGGAAGTGCTGGCCGGGGATCGTCCTGCCGGGCCGGGGGAACGGGGAGAGGTGGTGGTCACCAGCTTCGACCTGCGGGTCATGCCCATCCTTCGCTACCGGGTGGGCGACGTGGCGCAATGGCTGGACGAACCCTGTGACTGCGGTTGCCGGCTGCCCCTGTTGGGGGGCGTCGCCGGGCGCTCCGACGGGTTCATCGCCGGGGCGGGCGGGGAGCTGTTTTCCGCGCTGGAGATCGCCCTGCTGCTGAAACCGGTGCTGGGTATCGGGCAGTACCGCCTGGTGCAGGAGCGGCCCGGGCAGGTGCGGGTGGAATTCACCGCGGCCGGCCGCGAAACCTCCCCCGAAGCGGAGATCCACCGGCGGCTGGCCCAGCGCCTGGGCGCGGCCACGGAAATATCCCTGGTGCGCCTGGAGAGCCTGCCGCGGGAGCAGTCGGGCAAGATTCGCATGGTGGTGTCCAGCGTGCCCAGTCCCTTCCGGCGGCGAGATAAATGAATCTGCAGATAAATTCATAACGTTCCAACTTCTCAACTTTCGGACTCTTACCCATGCGTTGGTTGGACACCTACGCCCTTCTGCAGGACATGAACCGGCACCTGGCCTGGCCGCCGGAGGCCCTGGAGAAATACCGCCTGTGGAAGCTGCGGGAACGGGTCCGCCATGCCTATTTCTTCAGTTCCTTCTACCGCCGCCGCTTCGAGGCCTGCGGGGTCCACCCCGACGACCTGCGCACCATAAGCGATCTGCGCCTCCTGCCCTTACTGGACAAGGATGAGCTGCGCCGCACCGACCCCCTGGAAGTGGTCACCCGGCCGCCGGATACCCCCTGGATGGTGGAGATGACCAGCGGGTCCACCGGCGAACCGTTGCGCATCTACCGCACCTGGAACGACCTGGTTCCCATCAAGGCCAAGGTCATCCGCGCCTTCACCCGCACCGGGTTCACCCTGTTCCAGCGCCAAGCGGTGCTGAAATCGTCGGCGGAAAGCCTGACCGGGCGACACTGGTTCGAACGCCTGGGCGTCCTGCGCAAGCTCTGGCTCTCCGTCAGTGACCCCCCGGAAGCCAATCTGCGGCGCCTGCGCGCTTTCAAGCCCCGGCATCTGCACGGCTATCCCAGCGGGCTGGTACAGCTCGCGGAATGGCTGGAAGACCACGGCCAGACCCTGCCCATCCCCCATCTCTGCACCGGCGCGGAGGTGCTGGATCCTGTCTCCCGCCGCCGAATTGCCGCCGCCTTCCAGGCTGAGGTCTTCGACCTCTATGCCACCCGCGAGGTGGGTAACATCGCCTGGGAATGCCGCGCCCACCAGGGGCTGCACCTGAACGACGACGCCATGATCGTGGAGATCCTGGACGAGCGGGGCGAGGAGGCGGCGCCGGGCGTCGAAGGCGAGGTGGTAGTCACCTACCTGGACGCCGCCGATTACCCCTTCATCCGCTACCGGCTGGGCGACCGGGCCGTGCGGAAGGCTGGCCCGTGCCCCTGTGGAGTGACCTTCAGCCGCCTGGAGCTGGTGACGGGGCGCTGCGACGACCGCATCCTGCTGCCTTCTGGTGAATGGATCACAGGAATGGTGTTCCAGGAACTGCGCGGCACCCCCTGGGCGTCCGCCCTGCGGCTGCTGCAGGATGATTTAGCCTCCATACGCCTGCAGGTAGTGCCTCGCGGCTCGTGGCAGAGCGCCGATCTGGAGGCCCTGGCCGCCCGGGTGCACGACCTGGTTCGAGGTCAACTGCAAGTTCGGCCGGAAGTGCTGGCCGACCTCCCCCGCGACCCTTCCGGCAAGCTGCGCATGGTCGTCTGCGCGCTGCCATCGCCCCCGTCCCCGGTTTCCGCCGGAGACGTCTCGTGACCGCCCTTCCCAACCCGGAACGCCCCGGGCAGGTGCGCATCGGCGCCACCTGGCTCCTGCTGGCGCAGGGAATCTTCCTGATCACCTCCTACGCCCTGCACGTCATTCTGGGCCGCCGCCTGGGGCCGGTGGAGTACGGCCTGTTCGGTATTGTGCTCTACACCTCGAACATGGTGCGGACCTTCGTCGCCTCCGGGTTGCCCATGGCCGTGGGGCGCTACGTTTCCGCCGAACGCCAACAGGCCGAATCCGTCTACCGGGCCGGGTTCCGCCTGCAAGCGCTCATGGGTCTGGGGATCAGCCTGCCGCTGTTCCTGTTCGCCGATCCTCTGGCCGGGATTCTGGGAGATCCCGCCCTGGCGCCGCTGTTCCGGATCGTTTCGCCCATCGTGATCTTCTACGGCCTGTTCTTCCTGGTCATCCAGTACTGGAATGGGTTGCAGAAGTATCGCATCCAGTCGCTGCTGATGTCCATCTACTACTCGTTACGCTTGGTCCTGGTGGTGGCTCCGGCGGTCCTGGGATGGCACGTGGCGGGCGCGGTGGGCGGGCTGATGTTCACCTCGGTGGTGACCGGCATTCTGGCCATGGCCGTGCGCCGCCCGCAGGGGGAAAACGACCCATTTCCGCAGTCCCGGCTGATCGCCTTCGCCACGCCCCTGGTGCTGGCTTCCGTGGTTCAGGCCCTGCTGATTGATTTGGATATCATGTTCGTCAAGCGCCTGGTGCCGGCCACCGCCGCCTCAGGGTGGTACACTTCCGCCAAAGCGCTGGCCCAGATCATCCTCTTCGCCTTCATGGCCCTCTCCAATGCCCTGTATCCCGCGGTGTCCAACGCCTGGGCGGCGGGGGATACCGCCCGCCTGCGGCGCTACGTTGAGCAGTCCAACCGCTGGCTGCTGCTCACCGTGATACCTCTGGCGGTGATTACCGGCTGGCAAGCCGAGGGGCTGCTGAACCTGGTGTACGGCGACCGCTACCTGGAAGCCGCCCCGGCCCTGCGCTGGCTGATGGTCTCCTTCGGCCTGCTGTCCGCGTTCATCATCCACAAGACCATCATCACCGGATGCGGTTTCCCCCGCTTGGCCGGGATTCTGACGGTGATGCTGCTGCCGTTGTACGTGGTCCTGCAACTGGTCTTTATCCCCCGGTGGGGGCTGGCCGGGGCCGCCGCGGCCACCGCGGTCAGTTTCGGTGTGGGGGTGCTGGGCTCCTTCGCCGTCGTCTGGACCAAGGTCCGGGCGGGACTGAATTGGTGTTCCACGGCGCGCCTGCTGGGAGCGGGGGCCGGCCTGGCGCTGGCGGAATACCTCGTATCACTGTTGTCGCTGCCCTTCCTCCCCCGGCTGATCCTGCCGGCCATGGTGTACCTCGCCCTGGTCCTGATCCTGGGCGAATTGCAGCGCGCCGGGCTGCGAGACCTGGGCGAGCGCTATTCCTGCCAGGGAGACACGGAATAGCCGATTGACATTACTGTGTTGTAAGGAAAAGTATGAAAGCTGTCGGATCCCTGCGCCTGGCGCGGCACGCCCTGGCGGTTTACCGTGGCCGTTTGACCCGGCGGCCGCCGTCGCGCTGGTTGACCTTGACCTACTCCGTCACCTCGCACTGCCAGTCGCGTTGCCAGACCTGCCGCATCGGCGAACTGCACCAGAAGGGGGCGTTCAAGGACAAGCCCGACCTGACCCTGGAAGAGGTGGAAAAGATCTTCCGTTCCCTGGGGCCGGTCTACTTCTTCAACGTCAGCGGCGGGGAACCCTTCCTCCGTTCCGACCTGCCCCGCATCGTGGACCTGGCGGCGGAGCACCTGCGCCCCGCCCTGGTGCACATCCCCACCAATGCCCTGGCGCCCTCCCGCATCGAAGCGCTCTGCCGGGAAATCCTGACTCTGAACCGCAAGCGCGGCCGCCGCCTGCCCCTGACGGTGAAGCCCTCCATCGATGGTGTGGGACCGGTGCACGATCGCATCCGGGGCGTGCCGGGCAATTTCCAGAAACTGGAAGAGACCATCGTCCGCCTGAAACTGGTCGAAGAGGAATTTCCGGAATTCCAATTGGAGCTGGGCACCATCATCTCCCGGCAAAATCTTCCTCACCTGAAGGAGATCGAGAACTATGTCCATTCCCTGGGAGTGAAGAGCTACCGCAATGAGATCGCCGAGCGCCGTTCGGAATTCTTCAACCAGGATGACGACATCACCCCCGGACCCGAAGAGTACCGCAAGGTACTGCAGCGATTCGTACAGCGGCGCGTCTCGGCGGGGAAGAAGGGCGCCACGCCCATCGGGCTGACGGAAACGCTGCGCCGGGTCTACTATGCCCTGGCCGTGGACATCATGACCCAGCGCCGCCAGGTGATCCCCTGCTACGCCGGGATCAGCAACCTGCACCTGAATTTCGACGGCGACCTGTGGCCCTGCTGCGTGCTGGCGTACGACCACAGCCTGGGCAACGTGCGCCGCCACGGGTACAACGTTCGGGAGGTGCTGTCCACCCCCCAAGCCCAGGAGGTTCTGACTTACATCCGCCAAGGCCGGTGCCACTGTCCCCTGGCCAACCAATGGTATTCCAACATCGTGCTCCACCCGCCCACCCTGGCCCGCGTACTGCTGAAGCACCTGGCGCAGGGCCGGTCCTGACTCCCGACCGTGCCGCCCCCGTATCGGCACCGGCAACATCCGCGGCAGGGCGAAGCATTTGCCTTAAACTCTCTGCGCGTCCCGACCTCCCCTGCCCTCCTGCGCCGGTGTCCCACCGATTTTCCCCGAAGGGTCAAAATCCCCCTGAATTGACTTGAATTGTGGGCGCGCTTCTTGTTACATTGAAGCCAAATGCAACTGAAAAGGTTCTGGGGGGAGAATCGAACATGAAGCCACGCCTGTTCGCCTGCCTGGTGATCCTGGCCCTGGCCGGATACGCCGGAGCGAGAGACGTTGACCTCGGCAATGTGCAGTTGAACAATCTGGGCGCGGAAACCGTGCACATCCTGTATCAACTGGATCGCACACAACCCGCCATCGAGGCCAACCAACCGGTCTGGATCTTCGTTAAATATTCTGACGATGCCGGCGTCACGTGGATGGATACCGACGACCTGAACCCGGTCAATGACTGGAGCGCCGGCGGGCAGACCGGCGCCTCTACCGTGAACCAGTATCTCAGCGGCGACGTGGGGCTGGTTACTTCCGGGGGATCCAAGGACATCACCTGGACCTGGGGAGCCGGCGGCACCGGCCTAACCGTGTCCGACGTCGTGCGGGTGCGGGTGTACGCGGTGGAGATGTGCCGGGTGGAGGCGGACGCCGCCTTCGCCATGGGCGGGGATGCCGGCAGCAGCGCCCTGACCGGGGGGACCGCCTCCCTGGCCGAGTTTTATATCATGAAGTACCCCGTCACCAACCGCATGTACGTGGACTTTCTGAACGAAACCGCCAACGCGCATGATCTCACCGCCGACGCCACGCACGATTACTGGAACGAGACTCAAAGCGACGCCACGCGCGGAGGGGTGGACATTGCCGGAGCGGTACCGACCGCCGCCTGGGTTGCAACCGCGGGGCGGGAAGACTGGCCGGTGATCGGGGTCAACTGGTTCAACGCCTATGACATGACCCGGTGGATGGGACTCGTGCCTCCCACCGAAGAACAGTGGGAGAAGGCCTGCCGATCGGTGGGCGGTGCGGACGGCAACGTCTACTCCTGGGGGGATGCGCCCGCCGCCGCCACCACCCTGTGCAACATGTCGGGCACTTTCTCGCCGGGCCGGCCCAGCGATGTCAACGATTTCGAATCCGCCTGGGCTTCCGCCGGTATAGCCAATCCCTACAGCATCTTTGAACTCACCGGCAACGTGTGGGAATGGACCGACACGGAACCCTACTCCGGCGCCTACAACGCCGCCATGAGCGGCCTGAGTTACGCCGCGCCGCCGGTCAACGTCATCAACCGCGGGGGAAGCTGGGGGGTCAGCGGATTGTACCTGTACGGGTCGGCCCGGGCCACCAATTCGGCCAATTCCCTGCGGGTCACTTTCATCGGAATTCGGGCAATAAAAAACTAAGGCTCATACGGCACTTGGGGGGACCATGAGCAACCGCAAGAAGACCATCCAGGCGGCCATCCTGGCGACGGCGCTGCTGGCCTCGGCCGCCGCGGCGCAATATGACATGGCGCAAACCAGCGGGGACCTGGCGCTGCCGGTGCTGCTGACCGGCTTTGCCGCGCAAGGCGGAACGAATTCCGTCCAACTGCAGTGGTCAACTGCCAGCGAATCGGAGCTGGCGGGGTTCAACCTGTACCGCTCGCTGGGACAGCAGGGCGCTTTTCAGCGGATCAATCCCGTCATCATTCCAGCCCAGGGAGCGGGATCCCAGGGCCGGCAGTACCAGTTCCACGATGAGAACCTGATCCCCGGCTTCCACTATTACTACAAGCTGGCCACGGTCGAAGTTACCGGCCAGGAACTGACGCTGGAACCGGCCGTGCTGGGGATCGCCGGCCACGCCCAGGGGAATTCCTGGGCCCAACCACCCGATTACAACCAACTCACCTATTTGCGCCTCGAAGGCAATCACCCGGATCCCTTCAACGGCGAAACCACCATCACTTTCTCGGTATTCGAAGCCGGATGGGTGCGCCTGGACGTCTATGCCCTGGACGGCCGCCGCGTGCACACTCTGCGCCACGAATTCCTGTCGCCGGGCCAGTATTCCCAAGCCTTCCGTGGCGACGACCTTCCCAGCGGCGTCTACCTCTGCCGCTTGACCGGAACACGAGGATTCGACACCGTCCGCAAAATGGTCCTGCTGCGGTAGGATCGGCGGACGCATCGGTATTTCTGTATCTGTACCCCATTATCAGGAGACAAGCATGCCGGAGAGCGCGGTTACAGCCAGGCTGGCCCAAGATATCGGTAGCAAGAAGATTCAGATCGGCGTCATCGGTCTGGGCTATGTGGGGTTGCCCCTGGCTGTAGAATTCGCCCGTAACGGGTTTCGGGTTATCGGGTTCGACATCATGGTCTCCAAGGTTGAAGCCCTCAACCGCGGAGAAAATTATATAGCTGACGTGGACAGTGAGCTGCTGGCCGACCTGGTGAAAAGCGGTCTGCTGGGCGCCACGCAAGATTTTTCCCGCCTGACCGATACGGATGCCATCAGCATCTGCGTCCCCACCCCCTTGGGCAAGACCGGCGACCCCGATCTGTCCTATATCTTGAACGCGCTGCAGGAGGTCAAGAAGTACCTGCGGCCCGGACACATGATCGTGCTGGAGTCCACCACCTACCCCGGCACCACCGAAGAGGTCCTGCTGCCGGAACTGCAGGAAAGCGGCTTAAAGGTGGGGCAGGACTTCTTCCTGGCCTTTTCCCCCGAGCGGGTGGATCCCGGCAACCCTCAGTACCAGACCCGCAATACGCCCAAGATCATCGGCGGGGTCACGCCTGCCTGCACCGAAATCATCGGCCGGCTCTACTCCAGCGTCATCGAGCGGGTCATCCCCGTCTCCTCGACGCGAGCCGCCGAGATGGTCAAACTGCTGGAGAACACCTTCCGCTCCATCAACATCGGCCTGGTCAACGAGATCGCCATCATCTGCAACCTGTTGAACGTGGACGTGTGGGAGGTGATTGACGCGGCCGCCACCAAGCCCTTCGGGTATATGCCGTTCTATCCCGGCCCGGGGCTGGGCGGGCATTGCATCCCTATTGACCCTTCCTACCTGTCGTGGAAACTCCGCACCCTCGACTACCGCACCAAGTTCATTGACCTGGCGGTGGAGATCAACCGCGGCATGCCCGGCTACATGGTGAGCAAGGTAGTGGACGCGCTGAACGACCAGCAGCAGTGCGTGCGCGGGGCCAGGATCATGATCCTGGGCGTGTCCTACAAGCGCGACATTGACGACATGCGCGAGTCGCCCGCCATAGATATCATGAAGCACCTGCGGGAGAAGGGTGCCGAACTGGTCTACCATGATCCCTACGTGCCGCACTTCTGGGAAGACGGCGGGACGGTGTACTCCACCGAGCTGACGGAGAAGACCCTGGCCGAGCAGGATTGCGTGGTCATCGTCACCGATCACAGCAAATTGGATTATGCCTGGATCGCTAACCACTGCAAGCTGATCGTCGATTCCCGCAACGCCACCCGCGGCCTGCACGGAACCGCCGCCCGCATCGTCAAATTGTAGCGCCGCCATGTTACGCATTTTAAACGTCGTCGGCGCGCGGCCCAACTTCATTAAGATTGCGCCGCTGCTGAAGGCCATGGCCGCCCATCCGGATCGCCTCGAACCGATCCTGGTCAACACCGGGCAGCATTACGACCCGGCCATGGTGGATTACTTCTTTGACGATCTGGAGATCCCTTCGCCCGACGTCAACCTGGGGGTGGGATCCGGCAGCCATGCCGAGCAGACTGCCCGGGTAATGATGGCCTTCGAACCGGTCTGCCTGAAGTACCAGCCCCACCTGGTGCTGTTGGTCGGAGACGTCAATTCCACGGTGGCCTGCAGCCTGGTGGCGGCCAAGCTGGGCATCCGCATTGCCCACGTGGAAGCCGGGCTGCGCAGCTTCGACCGCACCATGCCCGAAGAGGTCAACCGGGAAGTGACCGACCTGCTTTCCGACCTGCTCTTCACCACCTGCGAAGACGGCAACGTCAACCTGCGGCGAGCGGGAATTCCAGGGGACCGCGTCTTCTTCGTCGGCAACGTGATGATTGACTCGTTGCTGACCCACCTGCCCATGGCGCGCCAGCGCCCCATCCTGAAAGAACGCCGGTTGAAAGCCGGAGAGTACGGCCTGATCACCCTGCACCGGCCCTCCAACGTGGACGATCCCGCAGTACTGAGCCGGCTGCTGGACGCCTTCGAAGCCATTCAGAAACGCCTGAAACTGGTCTTCCCCGCACACCCCCGCACCCTGAAGAGCCTGGGCCGGTTCAACCTGGGGGAGCGGCTGGAAACCATGGACAACCTGCTCATCCTGCCGCCTCAGGGATACCTGGACTTCATGGCCCTGACGGCGGGTGCAAAATTAACCCTGACCGACAGCGGCGGGTTGCAGGAAGAAACCACCATCCTGAAAGTCCCCTGCCTGACGTTGCGGGAAAACACCGAGCGGCCCATAACCATCACCCAGGGCACCAACACTCTGGTGGGGACGCAGACCGGGCGCATCGTGGAAGCCGCGTACGGGATCCTCGATGGAAAGCGTCCTGGCGGCGCAGTTCCGCCTCTGTGGGATGGCCAGGCTTCCCAGCGCGTTGTCGAAGTCCTGTTGCGGGAATTTGAAGTGGCACGGGAATTGCAAAAACATCTGCAGATATCAGCCTGACAACCACAATAACAGCCAGCATCAATCACCCCATCAATCGGAAAGGAGGCGCAGTCCCGCGACCCTTGCTCTAAAATTTTACCGCAAATTAGTCGGCAGTTGAACGTATTTTGACAGTACTTCTGTACCTTTTCATGTGAAGTTTGGAGCGAGGAGGCGGTGTAGCGTAAAAGACATCAAGGCAAACCGGACGGCTGGGTAACACCTGGACACACGGGCGTTTTTGGGGAACGAATGATCCGTAGCAATCCCGACGTCGTGCTATTTTTCAGGAGGTGTCATGAAACCCGCTGTTTGCCTCATCCTGCTGCTTACCCTGGCATTGCCGGCTACCTCGGCCACGTACTACGTGGCTTTGACCGGAAGCAACCAGAATTCCGGCACAACCCCCCAGAGCCCCTGGCGAACTCTCCAATACGCCCTCTCCCTCCCGGCGCCCACCGGCCCCGGCGACACCATCTGCCTGTTGGAAGGAAACTACCTCAGCGACGGCTCGGTAACTCCGGAATTCAGCGGAACCCCGGACCAGGTCATCACCGTCCGTCCCTACGGTGATGCCGTGGTCCAGATTTCCCGTTTCCGCTTCGAGAACAACATCAACTACTACCGGCTTCATGGATTGCGCCTGGAATATAGTGATGATTCCGGCATCATCATCCACTCCAATCACGCCGAAAACTTCCTTCAGGTGGACAGTTGCCACATCAGTTACCACGATTGCAACGGGATTTACGCCTACGGCCTTCCGGGATCCAACCTGGGCAGCTTCACGGTGGAAGCCTGCACCCTGAGGTATAACGGTCAGGACGAGACCTGCGGCGACCGGGGCACGGCCATCGCCATCTTCACCACCCGGTCGCGGGCGTTCATCCGCCGCAACTACATCGCCCACAACGAGGCCAAGGGGATTTCCTGGTCCGGCAGCTCGCCGCAGTATGGCAGCGGGACGGTGGTGGAATACAACACCATCCTCGACAACAAGGAATCCGGCATGGATCTGGCCTGGATTGATTCCTCCGTCATCCGCTACAACCTCCTGCTGGACAACGGGCGCCGCGACGATGAAGGCGGAGGCGAATACGGGGACAAGGGTATCCAGGTCTTCTCGGGCGCAACCCACGATACCATCCGCCATAACCTGATCCGCTCTTCCGGGCACTATGAATTCGTCCCCTCCGCCGGCCCCAATTACTGGTACAATAATACCTTTGTCCGGGACGCCCAATCCACCTTCTGGTGGCCCATGCCGCAGAACGTGGTGGACGCCGCCGGCATCCTGTTCTCAAGCATCACCTACAGCGGCGGGGAGTTCGTCAACAACATCATCGTCAACTTCCTGTCCCAGACGAACAAGCGCTACTGCCTGGAAATCTCCGAATGGGACGACTACGACCGGCAGGTGTGGCACCACAACCTGTACTACACGGTCAACGATGCCGGAGAAGCCATGCCGCGGGCCTTCAAGATCTATGATCCCGCGCAATTGGCCACCCTGCACGAACTCATCCAGGTCGGCCACGAACGGGGCAGCCGCTGGGGAAATCCCAAATTCACCATGGATTTTCATCTCCAATCCGACAGCCCGGCCCGCGACGCCGGCTACGATCTGGGGTATGCCTACAAGGGCAAGGCCCCGGATATGGGCTGCTTCGAATTTGACGAAGATTATTCCCAGGATCGGACCTTGGATCAGGAGATCGAGCCGCAGCCCCGGCAAGGCGAGTCCGCCTCCCAGCCGGACGAACGGTTTCTCCTGAACTATCCCAATCCCTTCAATCCCGTGACTACCGTACGCTATCACCTGGACCAATCCGGCCCGGTGGACCTGGCGGTGTACGATGTGAGCGGCCGGGAGATGGCTCGCCTGGTCTCCGGCTGGCGGGAAGCCGGCCACCATGAGGTCCGGTTTGACGCCTCCCGCCTGGCTTCCGGGTTGTACGTGTCCCGGCTGAATGCGGAAGGACGGACCTACATGACCAAGATGATGCTGGTGAAGTAAAAACAACTCCTTGAAGAGCAATACTGTCCCCCAGGGTGCCCTTGATTTCACGGCAAAGCTCCGCGGTCCGATGGCCGCAGGATTGGCCGTGATGCCGGGGCCACCCTTGGGGGACAGCGTTTTTCAGGCCGGCCGATCGGCACGGATCCGCCCCTGGAGCCGGGACTATCGGGTCGGGAGCGGCTGCTTGGTGTGCTGTAAAATAATAAAAAAATAGTATCCGTGGAAAAAATTACTTGACATTGGCCTTAACTTTTATTAAATTACACACGATGTGAAAGGATGAAACCGGAAAAACCCGATACGGAGGCAGGTAACACAATACGACGTGTAAACCCAGGTCGAGACAAGGAGGTGATAGACAAGCATCTGAGAGTTGTCCAGATCGCGGGAACACCATCGAGCGTTTCACACTCCACCAGTATCCATGCTAACCAGAACCACAAACGGAGGAATGAGATGCGTAAACTCTTGAGTCTTCTCTGTGCCCTGATGCTCGTCGGTTCGGCGTTCGCGTTTACCGAAGATGCATCCCCGGTGATCAACACCACTCCGATCCCGGGCAGCGATGCGCAGTGGGACATCCTGCTGGACGTTGACGTGGAAGCCCTGTGCGTTGACAACCAG
>QZKQ01000120.1 GCA_003599535.1 Candidatus Zixiibacteriota bacterium
GCCTCCGGCGGCGATGGGAACGGCCACGGGGTAGCCCTCAGATATGGTGGTATCGGCCGCCACCGGCAGGTTCTCGCGGATGGTCGTGGGCCACTGGGCGGGGGCGGGGGCGGCCCACACCAGGGCGAGGAGGGGCAAGAGGGCGCGGCGGTGCATCATGACCTCTGGAGAGGAAGTATCTGATATCTTAAAGCTTAAAACTTAAAGCTTAAAGCTTAAAGCTTAAAACTTCAACCTGCAGGAGAGGCGGAGGGGCAGTCTCTGCACCTACAATATACGACATGATGAAGCGTTTGTCAAGTGCAATTTTTTGCGCGGAACGATTTTTCGGGGATTTCGGGGGAGGGAGGCAGTGGCCACGACAAAGCGCCACGCAGTGGCCCTTAGTGGTGGCCCTCCGAGCACCAAGCATCCAGCCGCCGGCTCGGATGCCGGGGAGTTGCACAAGCTTCCTCGCCGGCTTCATCTGCGTAATCCGTTCAATCCGTTTCATCTGCGATTCTGACCACGATACAGGCGCGAGCCGACAGCCGAGAGCCTCCCGGTCCAGCGCCGGATCTTCGCGGGAAACGATTTTCCGCGTTTGCGGCCCATCATCCGCCCGGTTGTTTTCGTCCTTTCTTCAGAATTATCTTGATTTTGCCCTGGGAAAACGGTAAATTTTGCTGTTACGCGATTTACCCAGTCGGTTCCAACGAGGGACGTACGTGAAACAGTTGATGGTGTCGGTTTCAGGTCTAAGGGGCGTGGTCGGTGAAGGGCTGACGCCGGAAGTGATTACCTTTTACGCCGCCGCCTTCGGGCAGTGGTGCCGGGGCGGCCGGGTGATCCTGGGGCGGGATACGCGCACTTCCGGCGAGCTGGTGCGTCATGCCACCCTGGCGGGCCTGCTGGCCGTGGGTTGCGAAGTGGAGGACGTGGGCGTGGTTCCCACTCCCACCATCCAATGGGCGGTGGAACATTCCGGGGCGGCCGGCGGCCTCGCCATTACCGCATCCCACAACCCCGCCCCCTGGAACGCGCTGAAGTTCTTCGGGTCCGACGGCCTGTTCCTGGACGAGCGCCAGGGGGCTGAACTGCAGGCCATCCTGGCCGATGGGCCGCCCGCCTGGGTTCCCTGGGACCGCCTGGGCCGGGTGAGCGACCGTCCCGGGGCCGCCGATGACCACTTGCAGGCCGTCCTGAAGCATCCCCTGTTCGACCTGCCGGCCATCCGCAAGGGGAACTTCCGCGTGGCCCTGGACACCGTCTGTGGCGCGGGGGTATTTCTGATCCCCCAGCTCCTGGTCGAACTGGGTTGCACCGTGGTCAAGATCCACAGCGAACCGACGGGGCTGTTCCCCCACAATCCGGAACCGCTGCCGGAAAACCTGGGCGACCTCTGCCGCCTGGTGCGCGACGAGCGCTGCGACGCCGGCTTCGCCGTGGACCCCGACGCCGACCGCCTGGCCATCGTGGACGACACCGGCACGCCCCTGGGCGAAGAGTACACCCTGGTGCTGGCCGCCCGCCTGGTGCTGGCCCATCAGAAGGGGCCGGTGGTGGCCAACGTGTCCACGACCCGGGCTCTGGACGACGTGGCCCGGCAGGCCGGTGCGCCGGTGCACCGCAGCAAGGTGGGGGAAATCCACGTGGTGCGCAAGATGCAGGAAACGGGCGCGGTGATCGGCGGGGAAGGCAACGGCGGCGTCATTTTCCCCGGAGTGCACCTGGCCCGGGACAGCGCCGTGGGCATCGCCATGACCCTGCAATCGCTGGCGGAAGCCAAGGCCCCCCTGTCGCATCTGCGTCGCACCCTGCCGCACTACGTGATCACCAAGCGCAAGCTGCCCCTGGGCGACCTGGATCCCGCCACCGCCCTGGAGAAGCTGGCGCAGCGTTTTACCCGCGACGAACAGGACCACACCGACGGACTCAAGATCAACCGCGCCATGGGCTGGTTCCAGGTGCGGCCGTCCAACACCGAACCGATCCTGCGGCTGTACGCCGAAGGCATTGACCTGCATCATGCCGAGATGCTGGCCGGCCAGGCGGAAGAGGCGCTGAAGGAAATCATCGCGGAGGCACGGCGATGATCCTGGCGCGGGTGGTGGGCGACGTCTACGCCACGGTGCAGAATCCCCATTTCCAGGGGAAGAAAATCCTGATCGTCCAGCCGCTGGACCCGGACCTGACTCCGCGGGGCGCGACGCTGCTGGCTCTGGACCACGCCGACGCCGGCCCGGACGACGTGGTGCTGGTCAACAAGGAGGGCGGAAGCGCGCGTATCATCTTCAAAGACAATGAGATACCGGTGCAGGCGGTGATCGTTGGAGTGGTGGACGGGGTGGACGTGAGGGAATAAAGTTCACCACAGAGACACAGAGAACACAGAGAAAAAGAATATTTCACGCAAAGCCGCAGAGACGCAAAGAAGCAATCAGCGATCAGCAGTCAGCGGTCAGAAGGTTTCACCCCGAAGGGGTGCACTTTTATAGCCGGCGGTTTTCCCCAAGGGACCACTGCGTGGCAACCCCCGGAGATGGACGGATTTCCTCCTCCTCTACCACCCCTAAGGGGTGGACCATAATCCGTTGAATCCGTTTCATCCGTTCAATCCGTGATTCTGACAGTGAGATTGCTTCGTCCCGACTGAAGTCGGGGCTCGCAATGACACTGTTTACCAGTAGCCATCAACCAGCAACCAGCAGCCAGCAAACTCATGGATGACCTGATCTCCCGAATCGTATCCGAAATGGTGCCGCCGGGTGCGGCGCCCGCTTCGTCCTGTCAAGCCCAGACCACCGGGGGCTGTTCCACCTGCGGGCAGTGCGCCGTGCACCGGGCTCCGGAAGTGGACCGCATCGCCCAGGCCGGCGCCGCCCGCATCTCGCTGACGCCCGGCGCCGACGCCTCCCTGAAGGCCAAAATCGCCCGGATGATTGACCATACCCTGCTGAAGCCCGAGGGCACGGAAGCCGAAATCCGCCGCCTGTGCGACGAAGCGGCGAAGCACGGATTCGCCTCGGTGTGCGTGAATCCCTGCTGGGTGCCGCTTTGCCGCCGCCTGCTGCAGGGCAGCCGGGTCAAGGTCTGCACCGTGATTGGCTTCCCCCTGGGAGCCAACCGGGGCGAAGCCAAGGCCTGCGAGGCGGCCCTGGCGGTCAAGGACGGAGCCGGCGAACTGGACATGGTGGCCAACCTCGGGCGGATCAAGTCGGGGCAGATGGACCTGGTGGAACAGGACATCCGCGAGGTGGTGCGGGCGGCCAGGGGCGTGCCGGTGAAGGTGATCATCGAAACGGCCCTGCTGACGGACGAGGAGAAAGTCCGGGCCTGCCTGGCGGCCAGGGCGGCCGGAGCGGCCTTCGTGAAGACCTCCACCGGGTTCTCCAAGGGGGGCGCCACCGCCGATGACGTGGCCCTGATGCGCCGCGTGGTGGGGCCGGCCATGGGGGTGAAGGCCTCCGGCGGAGTGAAGGATCTGGACACCGCCGTGAAGATGATCGAGTCCGGGGCCACCCGCATCGGGGCCTCGGCCAGCGTGGCGATCGTGGGGTGATTTTGCCACGGCTTGACGCGAATCAACACGAATGCATGATGAATATTGTCGCTTCTGAAACCATCCGGGCGATGGCCCGACGCCTCGCCGACACTTGGAAGCCGGAGAAGATCATCCTGTTCGGCTCCTATGCGCGGGGCAACCCCACGCCGGACAGCGATGTCGATTTGCTGGTGATCATGGAATATTCGGGCCGCAAGTGGGAGGTCATCCATCGTATGCGGCAGTCTCTGGCGGACTTCGATGTCCCCAAGGACATTGTCATCCGCACCCCGGCGGAGGTCGAGCGTTTCGGCCGTTTTGTCGGCACCATTCTCTATCCTGCGTTGAAGGAGGGACAGGTTCTCTATGCCAGGGACTGATCCTGAATTTAATTACTGTAATAACATTGCATGTAAAACAGAAAACTATCCTGATGACTGATTCACGCATCCAAATAATGAGGTAAGAAAATCATGGCTTTCACGCCAGTCCCTAGTGAGTCAAAAAGCCAAATCAACAAGGCAGGAAAAATCCTTGTCCAAGATAATCCTTTTGATATTGATTTTGATTGGGCTCTCAATCTAGCTGACAGATGGCGAGCTTGCCATGCTTATCCTATTAATACTTTTCAAGCTACATTGCGTAATAGAATTGACAGTTTAAGCTCTTCTGATAGTTATATTGTCGCGCAGCGACTTAAGCGTATGCCAACAATTATCGACAAGCTGAAGCGCTATCCGGCGATGCAGCTTACTACAATGCAAGATATTGGAGGAGTCCGTGCGGTTTTAGGATCTTGTGAAGATGTTTATAGGCTTACAGAAAAGTATGAAAACAGTGGGCTCCTTATTCATGAGCTCATAGATAAGAAGGACTATATTCAGAATCCGAGAAGCTCAGATGGCTATAGAAGCATGCACTTGATTTATAAATACAAGAACAAACGCAATCCAAATTACAATGGATTAAGGTTGGAGCTACAGATTCGTACAAAGCTCCAACATACTTGGGCAACCGCAGTCGAGACAATGGGCACTTTTCTAGGACAAGCACTTAAATCTCGACAAGGTAGTCAAGAATGGCTTGATTTCTTCGCTATTATCTCTTCTGCATTCAGCCATATTGAGAACAGACCTCCTGTTCCCCGCTACGGACATCTAAGTTGCATTGATACATTTCAGGAAGTACGTAGAGCTGAAGCAAGAATCCGGGCATTAGAGATGATGCAAGGAATCTCAGTTGCTGCAGAACAAATAATAAAAAGCCGGGGCCAAGGGAAGAGTTGGTCCTATCACTTGATTGTCCTAAACTCTTTGGAACGTACCGTGCAAATTACAGCTTATGATAGAGAAAATTTTGAGCAGGCAGCCTCCGACTATTCGAAAGCCGAAACAGATGCGGTAAAAGGGCAAAAAATTGAACCTGTTCTCGTATCAGCTGGTCCCATTGATACACTTCGTCGAGCATACCCAAACTTCTTTCTGGACATAGGAGAATTTACTGCTAAGGTTCGTGAAATCATATCTGAAATTCCATAAATGACTGCAGGATCCCTATGGTCCTGGCAGCTATTGAGTACAAAGAATCGACGACTTATAAGATTCCATCCGTTACTTGAAAGATCGGGGTGTCATCGTTCCCTGATCCAGAGGGTTTTTTCATGCAAAACGTCCTGGGCATCATCCTGGGAGGGGGGGAAGGCAAGCGCCTCTACCCCCTGACCAAGCACCGTTCCAAGCCCGCGGTGCCCATCGCCGGGAAGTACCGGCTGATTGACATCCCCGTGTCCAACTGCATCCATTCGGGCATCGAGCGGATCTTTATCCTCACCCAGTTCAACTCCGAGTCGCTGAACCGCCACATCCTGCTGACCTACAAGTTCGACGGCTTCCACGAGGGGTTCGTCACCATCCTGGCGGCGGAACAGACCATGGAGAGCATGGACTGGTTCCAGGGCACGGCCGACGCGGTACGCAAGTCGGTGCGCCACTTCGAGCGGCACGTGGCCGAGGATTACCTGATACTGGCCGGCGACCACATCTACCAGATGGATTACCGGCAGATGATTGACACCCACCGCCGTTCCCGGGCCGACGTCACCCTGGCCGTGTCGCCCATCACGCCCCAGGAAGCCGAAGGCTTCGGCGTCATGCGGGTGGACGCCAGCGGCCGGGTGGTGGACTTCCTGGAAAAGCCCAAGCCCGGCACCGACCTGTCGCCCTACGAGGTTCCGGGCGAGCTGCGCGACAAGATCGGCCTGAAGGACCCCGACCGTACCCTGCTGGGGAGCATGGGGGTGTACCTCTTCCGCCGCCCCGTACTGCACGAGGCGCTGAAGGATCACGAGAAACAGGACTTCGGCAAGCACATCATCCCCGCGGCCATCCATTCCATGCGCACCCAGGCCCACTTCTTCGATGGTTACTGGCGCGACGTGGGAACCATCGGCGCCTTCTTCGACGCCAACATGGACCTGCTCTCCAACACCCCCGAGATCCGGCTGTTCAATGAGCCCATCAAGATCTACACCCACTCCCGGTTCCTGCCCGGCAGCAAGATCCTGGGGGTGGAAGCGGAATGCGCCATCATCTGCGAAGGGTGCATTCTGGAGGAGGCGTCCTTGCGCAACGCGTTGATCGGCGTGCGCACCATCGTGCAGAAGGGGGCGCGCATCGAGAACACCTATATCATGGGGGCCGACTACTACGACCGCGACCCGGAGGCCCAACTGAAGGAACGCGACCCAAGCTGGCCGGCCCTCGGCATCGGCGAAGACTGCGTCATCAGCGGAGCCATCGTGGACAAGAACGCCCGCATTGGCCGGGGCGTGCGCATCAATCCCAAGCAGCCCCACGAGAACTACGCCGGCCACGGCTACATGGTCCGCGACGGCATCACCGTGATCGAGAAGGATGCGGTCATCCCCGACGGGGCGGTGATTTGACTATGCCTTCCATCACCTACGCCCACATCGCCGATCTGTACGACGAATACGTCCGCACCGACCTGGACGTGCCGTTCTTCCTGCAGGAGACGCGGAACGCCGGCGGGGAGGCGCTGGAGTTGATGTCCGGCACCGGGCGGCTGTCCCTGCCCCTGATCCGGGCGGGGCGCTGCTTGACCTGCGTGGATTACACCCCGGAACTGCTGGCTCTCCTGAGGCAGAAGCTGGAGGCGGAGCACCTGTCGGCCGAGGTGGTGGAAGCGGACGTGCGCCGGCTGGACCTGGGGCGGCAGTTCGACCTGGTGATTCTCCCCTTCCACTCGTTCGCCGAGCTGCTCTCCCCGGAGGACCAGCTTCAAGCCCTGCGCCGCATCCACACGCACCTGAAGCCGGGCGGGCGCTTCATCTGCTCGCTGCACAACCCCGCGGTGCGCACCCGGAAGATGGATGGAACCCTGCGCCTGTGGGGCCAGTATCCCCGGGAGGACGGCCGTCTGCTGTTCTGGGGGGCGGAAACCTATGACCCCGGCACCGGGTTGGCCTCGGGGGTGGAGCTGTTCGAGGAGTACGACGCCGCCGGCGTGCTCCGGGCCAAGCGTGCAGTGGAGCTGCGCTTCCGCCTGGTCGAGCGGGCCGAATTCGAGGCCATGGCCACGGTCACCGGTTTTGCCGTCGCCGCCCTGTACGGCAGCTACTCTTACGCTGAATTTGACGAGGCGTCCAGCCCATTCATGATATGGGTATTGAGACAAAGCAGCGATCACACCGAACAATAATCGTTTTCCTTCCCGAGGTATCCTATGCGCCACTCCCGACTTCTCCTGTCCCTGCTGATCCTGACCGCTCTGACCGTCTCCCTCCACGCCTCCCCCACCATCGTCACCCTGGGCAACGGCATGGAGGTGATGTTGGTGGAAAACCGCTCCAATCCCGTCATCGCTTCCGTGGTGGTGGTGCGCACCGGCCTGCGCAACGAGTCCGTGGAACTGAACGGCGCCACCCACTTCCTGGAGCATCTCCTGTTCAACGGCACCGAAACCCGCTCCCAGAAGCAGCTCTATGACGAGATGGACTTTCTGGGCGGGTACAACAACGCCAACACCGCCCACGACCGCACCACCTTCATGATCCTGCTGGAGAAGTCCAATTTCGAGCGGGGGCTGGAAATCCAGGCGGACATGCTGTTCCATTCCACCCTGCCGCCGGACAAGTTCGAGAAGGAGAAGGGGATCGTCATCGAGGAGATCGGCAAGGACGAGGATTCCGAATCGTGGCGGGCGGAGCGCTTTTTCGACCAGGTTATCCACCGGGGGACACCCTACCAGTGGCCCATCCTGGGCAGCCGCAACAGCATCCGCCGGCTGACCCGGGAGCAGGTGTACGACTACTACAAAACATATTACGTCCCCAACAACATGACCGCCCTGATCATGGGCGACTTCCACACGCCCGACATGGTGGCGATGGTGGAGCGGGTGTTCGGCAAGGAAGCGCCGGGATCCCTGCCGCCGCATCCGCCGCTGACCCTTCCGGTGCTGGAGCGCGCCCAGGCCGACGGCGCCGCGGCCCATTTCCTGAATCCCGGTGCGGCTTCCAGCCACCGGGTGCGCCTCGTCCACCCGGCGCCCACCCGCAGCGCTCCGGACTACTTCGCCTTTCAGGCCGCCGCCCGCCTGCTGGGAGACCGCCTGGAGCAGGACCTGAAGGCGGTGCCGGAATGGGGCGTGACCGAAGTGTCCACCTACCCCTTCACGGATCGCGATTTCGGCACCCTGGTGGTGGACCTGACCATTGACGCCAAGGCCGACTACCGGCCCGCGCTGGAGGCCATTCACCACTCCTTCCTCGGCTTCCTGGAATCCGAACCGCCCGCCGACCGGGTGCAGGCGGCGGTGACCGCCATTCGTTCAGAAGAGATCTTCAATGCCGAGCGGCCGCACTACTACGGGATGCTGAAGGCGGAGGACCTGGCCCAGGCGGGACCCTACTTCCTGACCGATTATTCCGACCGCCTGGCTGGGGTGACGCCGCAGGAAGTGTCCCAGGCGGCGCAGAAATACCTGGGTCCGACGTACCCGGTGGTGGCCGTGTACCAGGCGACTTCGCCAGAAGAGACCGCCGCGGCACGGACGTCCGGCGAGCGGAAAATGGCCCGCAAGACCCTGGACAACGGCCTGCTGGCGGTGGTGGAACAGAACCCCGACAGCCGGGTATTCGCCGCGCATTTCCTGTTCAAGAACCGCAGCGCCGCCGAAACGGCCCTGGGTGCTCGCGCCGGCACGGTGGACTACCTTCACCACCTCTTCGAACTCGGCCCCCAGGGGATGACCCAGGAAGCCTACCAGGCCGCCATGCAGAGCCTGGGCGCCCAGGCCAAATACTGCGACATGGCCTTCATCCCCTACGACGACTACTACACCACTCCGGAATATTCCTACGTGCGCCTGGAGGCGCTGGACGACAACTACGTCCCGGCCCTGGAGTTGGTGGGGCGCACCATCCGCACCCCCGACCTTTCCGATCCGGCCGTGGCCACAGTGCGCGGGCAGATGATGGGCCTGGCCAAGCGCAACCAAGCCTCGGTGCAGGAATCCGGCAAGGCGCTGTTCCGCCGCCTGCTGTACGGCGAATCACCCCTGGCCGCCGACGTGGTGGGGAGCATGGAGGACGCCGTATTCCACACCGTGCCGGAACTGCAGGACTTCCATCGCGCCTACTTCAGTCCGGGCAACCTGATTCTGACGGTGGTGACCAGCAATCCGGCCGATTCGGTGCTGGCCCGCATCGAAAGCCTCTTCGGCGACTGGACCGCGGGGAATCCGCCCCCGGTGGCCTCCCCCTACCCCCAGCCGGCCGCGGCCGCGGCGCGCCAGGAGGAAGCGGGCGGCAAGGAGCAGTCCTACCTGGGGATGGGCTATAGCTTCGCCCTGGCCAATCCCGCCGACCAGGCGCCCTTAAGCATCCTGAACGCCATCCTGTCCGAACGAATGCAGTTCCAGCTCCGGGAAAAGGAAGGACTGGCCTACACCCTGGGCAGCTCAGTCAATTTCTACCCCGGCTGGGGCGTTTGGGCCGCCGCCATGGGCACCGGCCCGCAAAACCTGGTCCGGGCGGAAGAGGGAATCCGGGAGCAGGTGAAGAAGGCAGCCAAAGAGAAGTTCCGCGAGACGGACGTGGCCAAGGCGCGCAATGCCTACCTGGGGCGGCAGTTACTGCGCGGGTTGTCGCGCATCAACCAGGCGTACCAGATGGGCCTGGGGGAATTCCGCGGCGAGGGGTTCGACAGCTACCGCGAACGCCTGGAAGAAATCCGCCGGGTGACCGTCGAGGACGTCAACCGCGTCGCCCGGCAGTACCTGAACCCTGAAGGAATGAGCCTGGTGGTGGTGAGGTAGCTCCCGGCTATCGGTTCTCGGCTATCGGCTCTCGGCTGGCGGCTGGCGGTATCCTCCCGGCGAATGCCGGGTTCCAATGGCAGATACTGCGCATTTTATTTTCACGGGCGAATGCGCAAGATCCATCATGTAAGCACAGGGCAAGACTTCACGCGCAGGGGCAAAGCGTCTACGCAGGGATCACCTGTGATCCCTGCACAAATTTCATATCATCAGGACATTATCTTGCGCCAACAAGGCAAAAAACCCCGCCGGTCCGACCGCGACCGGCCCCGTAAACCTTCCGCGCCACGCCCGGGCCTGCACCGGGACCACCCCCAGAGCCGGCCGGGGCCGCGCCGGAGTTTCCATCCGTCCGCCCCCGCGCCCGAGCCGCTGCTGCCGATCTCCGGCCGGCGGCCGGTGGGGGAGCTGCTGCGCCGGGGCCTGAAGCCCGAAGTGCTGCTGATCCTGCGGCGCGAGCGGAGGGGCAAAGAGGCCGAAGTCTTCGAGCCGTACCGCCAGGCCGGCTGGAAGATCGAGGAAGTGGAGCGGGAACGGCTGGACCAGGCCGCCGAAGGCACCCATCACCAGGGCGTCGTGGCCCTGATCCGGCAGTTCCCCTACCTGACGGCGGAAGAGCTGGTGGAATCGGCCCAGTCCCGCGAATCCGACCCCCTGGTGGTGGTGCTGGACGAGATCCAGGACGCCGGCAACTTGGGGGCCATCCTGCGCTCGGCGGAGGGCGCCGGGGCGGCCGGGGCGGTCATCCCCCTGCACCGTTCGGCACAGGTGACCGCCGCCGTGATGCGGGCCTCGGCCGGCGCGGCCCTGCACCTGCCCATCTGCCGCGAAGTGAACCTGAACCGCGCGTTGGAGGTTCTGCGCGAAGCCGGCTTCCGCGTCTTCGGCGCCGACCAGGAAGGAGACCAGTCCCTCTACCAGACCGACCTGCGCGGCCCGGCGGTTCTGGTGATCGGATCGGAAGGGCGGGGCTTGCGCCCGGGAGTCAAGCGCCGCTGCGACGCTCTGGTCGCCATCCCCCTGCGCGGCCGGGTCGCCTCCCTGAACGCCTCGGTGGCCGCCGCCCTGTGCCTCTACGAAGCCGTGCGCCAGCGCCTGCCCGGCTGACCTCCCCCCCCCACCACGAAAACGGAACCAACTCCCGGCTGCCCCGGTTAAAAAATCGTGAGGCCGCCTCCCCACGGCCGCCTCCCGGAAAGGCGGAAAACGGCTTTACAAGGCGCCGGACGGCTTCCGATAACCCCGCATAGTTGCCCAATATTTCAAGGAGAAATGGCCTTTTCCACTTTTTTTGCCGCTTTTTGCTAATTTCCTTGACTTTGGCGATTTTTTTTATTATAATATAGGGGGCTGTGCGACTTGCCGTGGAGGCACTGAAAACGGGGGAGTTAGCGGACCACGGCGGATACTGCCCATTACTCCAGATCCTGGCCCGCAGCGGGCCTTTTTTACAGTTCGGAATCGGCGAATGCTGTTGGAATTCGAGGTGGCGACCCGCCAAAACTGCGAGCTGGTAGCGGTTGACCATCTGCTCCAGGAGGCCTTGCGCCGGTGCGGTCTGCGGGAAGGGGTTCTGATGGTCTTCTCACCCCACACCACCGCCGGCCTGACCATCAATGAAAACGCCGATCCGGACGTCCAGCACGACCTCCTCGCTTCCCTGGACCGGCAGGTTCCCCGGGACGAGCATTACCGTCACCGGGAAGGGAATTCGGCCGCGCATATCAAGACCGCCTTGGTCGGCACCTCCGTGACCGTGCCCGTAACCGGAGCCCGGCTGAAGTTAGGCACCTGGCAATCGGTATTCTTTGCGGAATTCGACGGTCCGCGCCGGCGCCGCCTCTGGATCATGCCCATTTTTTCGCAACCTCATTCATCCAGCGATTTGTAACCGAAACTTGAACCTTACGGCGTCAACGGCGATCAACCAGAATCCCCACTCCATATGGCAACCAACGAAAAAACGATAGACCGGGAAGAAATCTTTCTCCTGGTCAAGAAGGGTCAATTCGAAGCGCTGAAGGACGGCCTTGCCCGTCTGCCGGAAAACCACCTCCGGCGCATGGCGGCGTATTGGCTGGGCTCTCAGGAGGCCATGATCCTCCCCTTGGAGGAGCTCCATGACCGGATGAAGGAAGCGATGGGAGACGGCGCGCGCCTGTCCAGCGTGCTGGACCGCCTGCCCAAGCGCTCCTTCGATCTGCTGTACTACATCCTCTCCGAAGGCGGTATGCTGACCCGGGAGGAGTTACTGGCCGGTTTCCCCTTGAGGGAAAGTGAAACCCTGGCCGACCTGTCCGAACCCTTGACCAATCGCGGCCTGGTATGGGAGCTGCGCGCCGCCGCCAAAGATCCGGAAGGCGCCCGCTTCTGCCTGCTGGGCACCTGCGCCGCCTGGTTGCAGCTTCCTTCCTTTCTGGAGGGGAAACTCGGCTCACTGCTGCCCCACCGCGGCAAGGATCAGCTCGGCGCCCTGGTGGAAACGCTGGGGGGCGACGCCAAGCAGCTTTCCCGGCAGCGGGAAACCTTTCCCTGGCTGAAAAGCCAGTTGCGCAACCCCGTCAAACTGCGGCGCTTCTACGAGAGCCTCGACATTAGCGACCGCAAGCTGTTGAAGATCCTGGCGCTGCATCCCCAGGGGATGACCGTTGCGCAGCTCCGGCACGCCTTTTCCCTTTTCACCAACAAGGAGGCTGGAGAGCAACTGCAGCGCAGCCTGGAGAATCTGGATGCCCGGCTGGGACTGATTCAAACCATGGCGCCGGGCACCAACGGCGACCACCGCTCCCGTGAACCGCTGTACCGCCTGCCCCGCGAAGTGGCGCAGATCATCCGCCAGAATTTCAAGGAGAAGTACGCTGACGAGTTCGCCCTGATCCCGGCGTTCCGCTCTCCCGATGAGGACTTCGCCCTGAACACCCGCAACAAGGAGCGGTCGGCGCTGTGGGTGGATTTCCAGCAACTGCTGAACCACCTGGTGCGGTGCGAGGTGGG
>QZKQ01000042.1 GCA_003599535.1 Candidatus Zixiibacteriota bacterium
CCGCACCAGGGCTATAGAACCAAAGGCCGCTGCCCGGCAGACCTGTTTTGCCAAATCGCCTCAGCAGCTTGAGTGTAAACAGCTTGACAAGATACTACAAATTAATATACATAAATTCTGCCGGATAGGCAAGCCAGAATGACAAGAACTTTCGTGAGCCCACCTGCCGTTGAGACGAGATCCGCAGGCCGGTTTTACTGCCCCACCCAAGCCACGGGTCCCGGAGGGTTCCGGTCGAAAAGACGCTGCTTGTATGTTATGCTTTTAACATCACGACTTGTCCTCCCCGCCACCGGTATTTCCGTGAATAACGACAGTCTACGGGCATATATTCAATATAGAATACCTTCGAATTTGGCTCCGTGATTGTGAAAATACCCAAAATTCGCTTGACATCCTGTGAGAAAGTCGTTATTTTATGTTATAGAATTAACAAGGAGGTGGAGTGGAGACCAGCAGCGAAAAGAAAAAGATCCCGCACATGACCATCACCCGGCTGGCGCAGTACCTGAACTGCCTGAGCCTCCTGCCCCGCGAGCATTACAAGGAAATTTCATCCAAGGAGCTGGCCGCGAAGATCGGCCTGAAGCCGACCGTGATCCGCCAGGACTTTCACCATTTCGGCGGCTTCGGGCAGGCCGGTTACCGCTACAAGGTACCCAACCTGATTGACGGCCTGGAACGGATCCTGGGGCTGGACCAGAAGCAGAATGTCATCATCGTGGGCGTGGGGCACCTGGGGCAGGCGCTGGCCAACTACCGCAATTTCGAGAAACTGGGGCTGCGCCTGGTGGGGCTGTTCGACATCAACCCGCGGCTGATCGGCATCACCATCCGGGACGTGCGCGTGCGGGACATTGACGAAATCCCCGGAGTGGTGGAACGGGATAACGTGGCCATCGGGATCATCACCACGCCGGCGGAAGCGGCCCAGAGCACGGCCAATCTCCTGGCCCATGCGGGGGTGAAAGGGATCTGGAACTTTTCCCCCGTCAACGTCGCCGGGCCCGCCGGAGTCATCATTCAGAATGAGCACCTGTCCGTGGGCATGATGACCCTGTCCTACATGCTCAAGCAGTCCCATCCCCCCGAGGCGCAGGGGTAGTGCGACGGCAGCAGCGTACGGTCATGGCAAAGGGCGATCCGGGGATCGCCCTTTGGCTTTTCCGGGGCGCGGCGGGATTACAGCGACTTGCGCAATTCCTCCAGCCGGGCGGCTACCGGGACTTCTGCGATGCGTTCCAGCAGGTCCGCGGGGGTGAACACGCCATCTTCGGTGACCACCGTGTCCACCGCCTCCCAGGGGGTGAAGTCGTAGTAGCGGTTCTCCACGTCCACGCCGGAGGGGGGCTGGGGGAACACTTCGGCCGGGTCATGTTCGACAATGCGCAGGAAGGGCCACAGGGTCGGAGGCAGCATCTTGTCGGTGGTGGCCACAGCGGCGAAGGGGACCCCTTCGGCCTGCGCGGCCCGAGCCAGTCCCCGGGTGCCGATCTTGTTCACCAGCCCGGGCGGTCCCAGGGCATCGGCGCCCACCAAGACCAGGCCGGCGCCTTCCAGTTCGGCGAAGAGCGCAGCATCCACCACCAGGCGCACGCTGTAGCCCAGGCCGGCCAGCGCCGCGGCGGCGGTCAGACCCTCGCCGGCGGGGCGGCCTTCGGACAACACCAGGCGGGGGCGGCGCAGGGCGCTCGCGCGCATCTCCAGCGCGGCCATCACTGTGGAACTGGAACTGTAGGTGACCACCAGATCCTGCCCCTGCAGCAGGCGGGCGGCCCGCCCGGCGGACAGCCGCACCCGGCGTTCCAGGGAGCGGACGTAGGTGTCCAGCTTGCGGGCGGCCCGGTTCCCGCCTCCCGACTGCGCTTCCAGCAGGGCCCAGTTGACCAGGTTCAGGACCGAGGCCATGGACGGTTGGGCGTTGACCATGGCCCAGAGCTGCTCGTCGGTGGGGCCGCCCTGGTTCAGGGCCTCGCGCAGGAGGCCGGCCAGACGGGCGGTCAGAGCGGTGGCGCCGGAATGGTGGTCGGCGGCCAGTTCACGCAGGGACGCATCAATATCCATGGGACTCCGTCAGTAAATCTTGCTCATGTCGAAGAGGTAAAATTCCGGCAGGCACCACTGGCAGCCCTGGTAGCGCGGCTGGGTGTTCATGTCGCACATGCGCTTGACTGTCTCCAGAGTGTAGACCTTTTTGGTCTGATCCTTGGGGATTTTCTGGATGTGGCACTCGTAGCGGGGACAACCCAGATCGTGGATGGTATTGGTGCGCAAGTCAACCAGGTACATGGCAGCCTCCGTGGAATCCGTGCGGTTCTGGATACCACAATATACGATTTTATCCGCCACGGCGCAAGTTTTTTTACAGATTCGCGTTTCCCTGTCCGTTTTGGCAAGGGTTGTTATCCCATAGGCGGGAGGTGAAAAAGCAGTGTCATTGCGAGGCTCCGGTGTTCAGGGGCCGAAGCAATCTCAATCTCCGCCCTCGCCCAGCCCTAATGGGCATTGAAGAAATAATCAGCCATTCCCAGCCCCCTTTTAAATCCCCCCCAGCCCCCCCTTATGAAGGGGGGGAACACCCCGGCAGGGGTGGGGATTTCCCCCCTTTCCAAGGGGGGATGAAGGGGGGATGGCAAGGACGGGCAGACCCCCGCGAATCGGCGCATTAAATCTTCAAAGACCATTAAGGACTGGGCTACGAATGGAAAAAGCCCCGTAAACGGGGCTGGGGCAGATGCGAGATCCGAGATGCGAGTTGCGAGAAAAACAATGGGCGGCCACGCCGGGCCGCCCCTACTTTTAACTTTTCACTTTTTACTTTTCACTTACTTCAGTAGCACCAGCTTCTGCACTGCCGTATTCCCCCCCGCAGAAAGCCTCACGAAGTATATCCCCGAGGGCAGATCCGACCCGTCGAACGTCACCTCGTGCCACCCCGCTTCCCGCCACCCGTTTACCAGCGTCCTCACCTCGCGTCCGGCAGTGTCGTAGACCCGGAAGCTGACGTGGCTTGCAGCTTGTAGCTTGTAGCTGAGAGCTGTGGAAGGATTGAAGGGATTGGGGGAGACGGACAGGGTGACCGCTTGGGGGGTGACGAAGCCTGCCTCACCACCGTCAGCAGCGGAGGCCGCGCTGACCGGTCCGCCCAAGCTGCCGTCGGCGTTGACCCGCTTGGCCCAGATATCCCTATTGCCCGAGTAGGGTTTCCATTCCCAAACCCCCACCAAGCCGCCCCTACCATCCACCGCGCCAGTAAGAGAAGTCATCCCGCTGAAGTCGTTCAAATCCTGGTACATCAGGCTCCCGTTGGGACCCCAGAGCAATTGCCCCTGGGCGTTAAGCTTCTGGGCATACAGGTACGTCATCAACAGCTGCGGTGGAACGGTATATTCGCACAAGGCATAAAGATAGGGATAACGGTAGACACAGTTATGATCCATAGCTGCTGATCCTGCCACCTGTCCCAACCGCACCCCCTGGGTGCTGCCCGGCGTAGGCCAGTAGCGGTTCCCCTGCAGGTCAATCCGCTGGGCGTAGAACGAGCTGTTGTTGGCGTACAGAGTGTAGAAGAACCCCGGCTCGCCCGCAATCATCTCCGCGTCATAGTTGTAACTGACCTGATAGCGTTGCCACAGGTGATGGCCCTGCGCATCGTAGCGATGGGCCCAGTTGCCCAGGTAGGAGCCTCCGATGTGCAGGATGGCCCCGCCCCGGCCGTCGGCCAGAAGGGTCCGGTAAGTGGTAGAGCCGTCGGAGACGTGCAGCCCGTTTTGGCCCCATAGGGGCCGTCCCTGGCGGCTGAAGCGGTTGATGAAAGTGGATCCGGTGCTGGTGTAGGGCGGCCGCCAGTCCTCCCAGGCGACGATGCAGCCGCCGGCCGAATCCGGGGCGATGACGGGATAACGCTGGGTAAGAGATAGACTGCAAGCCACTACTCCCTCCATTCCCCAGGGAAGCTGCCCCTCGGCGCTGACGTGCTGCAGGTAGACATTGCTACTGCTGAAGCTGGGATCGTGCGCGTGGGCCACCCAGCACCCGCCCAGGCCGTCGGTGCACACGCCGAAGTGCCCATTTGTGGGTTTATAGTTGGAGAAATGCACTCCGGCTTCCCCCCACAGGCGGTTGCCCAGGCTGTCCAACCGCTGGGCGTGCATCCCTATCGTCTGCCCGTTTTCACTTTGATACCACGCCGCCAGAGCTCCCCCCTTGCCATCAGGGGCAATTTGTGCGTGATAGGTATAGGGGTCCCATCCGGCCGGGGCAAGAGATTGAGGTTGCGGAAAAGCGGGATTGCCGTAGCGGTCTAAAATCTGGTAAAAGTTGCCCTGCAGCGTGGGGCCGGCGTAGTACACGATCAGAGTGCGATCCTGGGATAAGGGCAGGGTGGCGGGGAAACGACCGTTCTCGGCGGTATCCACTTCCACCGGCAGGTTCTCGCGAATGCTGGTGGGCCACTGAGCCTGGGCCGGAACGGTCAGAAGCAGGATTATCGTGAATAGGATGAGTGTGCGCATGGGCGATCTCCGGGAAGGGGATGCTCCAATATACGGAATCTTACCGGTTTTGTCAAGCGCAATATTTTGCGCGGAACGTTTTTTCGGGGATCTCGGGGGCGGGAGGTAGTGGCCACGACGAAGCGTGGCGCTCCGAACTGGGTACGACGAAGCGTGGCCCTCCAAGCACCAAGCATCAAACATCCAGCCGCCGGCAGGGACGCCGGCGCCACTGACAGGCAGGAATGCCGATCCCAACCCCGCTTCAGGGACGCAGGAGCTACATACAAACGGGGCGGCCACGACGGGCCGCCCTTACCATACTCCACATCCCCATGCCCCATATCCTATTCCTCCCCGAACACTTCCGCGGAAAAGATTTCGATTTCCGTGTCCGGGTCCTGCCAGGCATTGGAGGGCAGGCCGGCCTTGCGGCAGGTCTGCGCCAGGAAGGTGTCGCGATCCCAGCCGTATTCCGCGGCCACCTGGGGCAGCAGCAGCCCCTGGCGGTAGCCCTTGCGGATGATAATCCCGTGGACACCCACCTGGATTTCGTCCACATTGCTGATGCGCCGGGGCACCGTAAGAGCGGATATTTCCAGTTCCAGGTGCGGCAGTTCGCGCGGCTGGACCGGTTCGAATCGGGGGTCGCGCAGCGCCGCCGAAGCGGCCACTTCGCACACCGTCTGGTACAGCGGCTTGATGCCCACGATGTACCCGATGCAGCCGCGCAACTGCCCCGCTTCGTGGATGGTGACGAAGGCGCCCCGGTCTTCCAGCAGGCCGGGCGAAGCGACGTCAAAGGGTGGCGGCGCATCCCCCTTGACCACGCTTTCGATGGTGGTCCGGGCGATCTGCAACAGGGTGGCGCGGTCCTGCGGGCTAAGCTGCACCGTCTCGTCCGGTTCCCTGCGGGGAACAGCGGTCTGCTCGGGCGCGGGTCCCTGGTAGAGGGCGGCGGCCAGGTAGCCCACCACGCGGTCGCGACCGCCGACGGGCACGTCCCCGGAATTGGCCGTCTTCAGCACTTTCGATTGCGTGGCGCCCAGTTTGCGGCAGGCTTCCATGACGGCGCACATGGGGCCTCCGCCACAGGCTTCGACCCGGTTGCCGGCCAGGTCCTGCATCAATCCGGAAGCGTCGAAGTCTTCCACGCGGCGCGCCACCCGGGCGTCCAGGCGGTTGGCTTCGTCATAGGGGTGGAAGTGCGACAGGTCGCTGGAGGCCACCAGCAGTGCGTTGCGGCCCTTCAGGGCGGCGGCCAGCGCCTCGGCCAGGTCATGGCAGACAGCCTCGGTCTGATCCCCCATAATGACGGGGACCAGCTTGAAGTCTCCCAGCGCGACCTGGAGAAAGGGGAGCTGGATTTCCAGGGAATGCTCCTGCCGGCCACGGGATTCCTGGCGGTGGCCGCGGTCGCTGATCTTGACCAGGGAGTGATCGCCGGCGATGGCCCGGGCCAGGGCGGTATCCACGGGGACCAGCCCCAGGGGGGTCTGGTACCCGCCCCGGCCGTACACCGCGGCGAAGGGGAAGGCGTCGGCGTGGCTGGGCGCCACCACCACTACCACGTTGTAGGAACGCCCTTGCACCTGACGGTAGGCCCAGGCAGCCACCGGCCCGGAAAAGACGTACCCGGCATGCGGGCTGATCAGGCCGGTCAGTCCCTCCAATTGCAGGTCCTGCGCTTGCGCCAGGTACTCTTCCAGTTCCGTTCGCAGATCGGCGGGGTCATCGGTGTACCAGCTTCCCGCCACCGCCGGGCGGCGGACGTCCTGAGGTGAAATACTCGCGTGCATGGTATCCTCCCCTTGCGATGGCCGGCCCTGGCAGGCGCAAAGCAGCAGCGCCAGGATGATCATCGCCGCGCCGGGCCGTGGGTTGAAGAGAGGGTGAACTCGTGGAGGCATATCAGCGAATGGGTGTGAAGTTCTTCCCAGGAATGAATCCGTCAGCTCCAGATTCCCGGGATCTTCCGGCCGCACCTGGCGCACTTGCCGTCCGAGAAACCGGCGAATTCCACCCGGAAGCCGCTGCGACGGATCAGCAGCGTCTGGCAGCCGGGGCAGTACGTGTGTTCGCCGGGGTGGCCGGGCACGTTGCCCACGTAGACGTAATGCAGCCCGGCGGCCCGGGCCAGGTCGCGGGCGGCGGTCAGGGTGTCCACCGGCGTGGGAGGCAGCGCCTTCATCATGTACTGGGGGTGGAAACGGGTGAAGTGCACCGGCACCTCCGGCCCCAGTTCGCCCGCCACCCAGCGGCTCATCTCCCGGATTTCTGCCTCGCCGTCGTTGTGCGTGGGGATGACCAGGTAGACGATCTCGGTCCACATGCCCGCCCGGACCAGGCGCTTCAGGGTGTCCAGCACCGGCTGCAGCTCGCCGTTCACCAGATCCTGATAGAAGCGTTCGGTGAAGGCCTTCAGGTCAATCTTGACTGCATCCAGGAAGGGGAGCCATTCCAGCAGCGGCTTTTCCTGGATATAGCCGTTGGAAATGACCACGTTCTTCAAGTTGTGCTTATGCGCTTCCCGGCCGATCTCTTTGGCGTACTCGTAAAACACCACCGGCTCGGTATAGGTGTGGGCGAGGGATGGCGCCTGCTGCTGCCGGGCCAGTTCTACGATCTTTTCCGGAGGCGCATCCCAGCTCTTCTCCTGTTCGGGGCGCACCTGGCTGATCTGCCAGTTCTGGCAGAATTTGCAGTTGACGTTGCAGCCCACCGTAGCCAGTGAGAATATGGCCGTGCCGGGCAGGAAGTGGAACATCGGCTTCTTTTCCACCGGGTCCAGGTGCAGGGTGCAGGGCCGCCCGTAGACCAGGGTGAAGTAGTCTCCGCCGCGGTTTTCCCGCACGCCGCAGTAGCCGCGCTCCAGGTCGTCCACCAGGCATTCCCGGGGGCACAGGGTGCACTTGACCCGGCGGCCGGGCTGCTTTTCCCAGTGCAGCGCCGGGTGGAGGTGGATTTCCGCCTCCGGCAGCGCTTCCACCGCGCGGGCACTCCTCATCCACCCCCGCAGGGGGCAGGCGGCCAGGGCGCAGGCGGAGGCGGAAGCAGCCAGGAAGTCGCGGCGCGGGAATTTATGCTTCATGGAAGACAATCCGGCTCATGTCATTTTCCCCCAGCCCCAGCGCCGCCGCGGTGCGGATGTAGGTCGGTTCGCGCCCGGCTTCGGCCAGGGTGGGCAGCCCCTCGGCAAAGCGCTGCTCCTCGATCAGCTTCCAGCCGAGGCGGTCCAGGGCCACGGGATCGGTGGAAGCCATCAGGCCGCCGAAGTCCCGGCACCAGCGCGGCTGGTAGGGAGGCCCGCCTTCCGGCTGGATTTCCAGCGCGTCCACGATGGTCAGCCGCACCTTGCCGCCGATGTCGGGGTGGGAATAGAGGTCGGCCACGTAGGGGTCGCCCCTATCGGGGTGGTATTTGTTGGGATTGTGGATGGCGCCGAAGAAGTTCTTCATCCCCAGCGTCACCCCCACGATGCCGTGATCCTTCAGCACCGGCAGGTTGATCTGCGCGGTGCACAGGTCGGTCACCGCGCGGGAGAAGAGGCTGCCGATGCTGCGGTGCACCACCAGGTCGCCGCCGTACCCCAGGGCGTCGCACCCGGCGCAGGCCACGGCTTCGCCCCAGGGACGTAGGGTGTAGCCGGCGGATCTCAGGTCGGCGTTCATCCGGTCCCAGATGAGGATATTCTGCGCGGGGACTCCGGCCTGCACCAGGAGATCGGCCACCGCCCGGGCCAATTCCACGTGCGTGGAAAGCCGCCGCCCCGACAGGCCGTTAATCTTGATCCCCACCCGGTCGCGGGGGGAAAACAGGCTGCGGAAGACGGCCACAGGATCGGCGCTGTTGAAATGCTCCCGGATCAGGCGCTCCAGCAGCGCGCCGGTGCGGCCCGGATCGGCCTGCCCCGCGGACACGGCGGCAGGGTCGCGAACCAGGGTGACGCGGGGGTCGCGCGTCGTCGCCGGCCCGGTATGGGAACAGCGGACGGCGGCCAGGGCGGCGGCGCCTCCCAGAGCGGAAGCGAAGAAGCGGCGGCGATCCATGACGGCGGTATCCTGAAATGCGGATGCGGGAGCGGTTTATTCCAGTATTGAATATAGGGATTAAAACAGCCAAAGTCAAGGGAGAAATTCCCGGTTTGGCGAATGTTTGACAATTTACCGGAGGCGATACGCCCCGCCTCGCCCAGCCGTCCACGCCGTTGTCCCCTTCACGCAATGACCACTTCGTGGCGGGAAAACGACGGGGCAACGAATAGAAAAAAGCCCCAACAACGGGGCCCCCAAAAGCCCGCCGCCGGCGGGCTGCAATTCAATATTTGATATTTGCAATTTGCAATTTGATATACTATCGAAGAATATGCACCGGCAAATCTTCCAGCTTCGTTCCTGCCGGCAGCTTCTCGAAGTTCGGATGGGAATACAGCCCCCAGAGCTTGTAGAGGCCGCCCTGGTCATCGGTCACGTACAGCACATTCCCATCCCCCAAATCCCGCCAGAAGTGGCCGAAGCCGCGGCCATCGCTTGTCGAAGAGCTTGCATCCACTCGCTTAAAATCCACGGGAATTAAATCCCCGCCCCAACGGTAGATGCCGGCATTGTAATTTGATCCAAGCAGATTCAGATCGTAGGATAGGATGACAAAGAAGGAGTCCGATGGCGTCACCGGCCAGGTGCCGTCCGTGTTGCAGAAGAAGGCTACGTCGTGGCACCAGGCCCGTTTATCCCAAATTTGCGGATACCCGTTGGGTACTGAAATTGGGTGCTCCCACTCCCCCGTGGTGCCGTGGGGATTCTGCTTGTACCACACTCCGCCGGGATCGCCCGCCCCCAGCACGTGTTCGGTGGCCCCGATCCGCACCGCGTCCACCCCATACATCATCTGGCTGGGGCCGAACTCCTCCCACGCGCCCCACTGATCCGCATTATCGTCCCACACCGAGCGGTACAGACATTTCTCCATGCTGGCCGACCAGAGGGTGTCGCCCAGGGTGTTGTCGCTGTGGATCAGGATGCCCAGGTCCTCCGGCACCCCGCCCTCGTCACTGGTCAGCCGCTGCCACTGCGCCAAAGCCGAGGATGCGACCAGAATGCCCAGCAGCGCCAGGCCCAGGACCGCCGCCCGGCGGCCGGACCCTCTCCGGAATGTCCCTTGCGTAGCCATGAAAACCTCCCAGGATAAAGATGGAATAAGATGGCTTCCGGCCCCTTGCCGGAAGCCGGTGGCTCTATTTCAGAAGAACCAGCTTCTCCACTGCGCTCCACAGCGCCGTCCCCGACGGATCGGCCGCCTGCGCCCGAAGCCAATAGATCCCGCTGGGCAGGGCCGAACCGTCGAAGGCCGCCGGGTGCTCGCCCGCCGCCCGCCAGCCGTCCATCACCTCCTGCACCAATCGCCCGGCAGTATCGTACACCCGCAGCGTCAGGCGGCTGGTCTCCGGCAAGTGAAGGCGAATCGCGGTGACCGGATTGAAGGGATTGGGGGACGCGGAAAGGCGGAAGGTGGAAGGAAGGGGGCCATCGGACGGCGTCTCGCCGGGGAAAGTCTCCCCGGTGCAGGCCCATCCCTCGCCCGTCCCCAGCCCCTCCCCCGTCCCCAGTTTGGTGAAAGCAAAGCCGCTGCTGTCCCAGATCAGGCCGGGGTAGTCCCCGAGGCGCCCTTCGTACCAGTAGGCTCCCGCCGGAGCGTTGCCCGGCACAGCCTGGATTCGCTGCCGGGTGAGGGTCGCGCCGGGCGGCAGGATCAGCCCCAGCGGCCCCAGGACCGGGCCGTACCAGGACTGGTTGGGCAGGCGCACCATGATCCAGGCGTCGCAGGGGAGGCTGGTGCCGGAGAAATTCTCCAGGGCAACGTCAAACGGAAAGCTGCCTCCGCCGGGCGGGATCTGGACCGGCGGCGGCGGGGAGGTCAGGGTGATGCCGCCGGGTGGCCCCGCCCCCAGGCTGCCGTTTGCCTGCACCCGTTGGGCGTAGATATCGCTGAGCGTCTGGGACCAATTGCGGCCATCCTCCCAAGCCGCCACCGCCCCGTTCTGCCCATCGCTGGCCGCAACCATGTAGTTGCCTATTTCGGGCGATTGGGCCATGATGACCTGCCAGAGAATCGTCCCGTCGGCTTCCACCCGGCCGGCTTCGATTTGACGAGGGGAAACGTTATAGTTCGCCAATACTCCGATGACCCCGCTATCAGTAGGCATGATCGAACCTCCTACCGGTAACCCTTGCGAACCAAACAGCGGTGTACCCTCCAGGGTGAACTGATTCAGATGGTGGGTGACCGTCCCCTGGTAATTAGTGCCCGAATTGAACCAGATCGTGCCCAGTTGCGGATGACGGGATACCGAGGTCGGACTACTGATCCCCAAATAACTGCCGCTCCACTGCCACTGCGTCTGGCCCATCCCGTTCAGGCGCAGCAGGCCGGGAGCAGTGGCTCCCAGCCACAGCCCGAAAACCGCTCCGCCCGTTCCATCGGCCACCCCGTCGTAGATCACCGCACCGGGAATTCCGTAGGGGGCGTTCACCAGGATACCGTTTGCCTGCAACAGGGGCTGGCCGGAAGCGTCCAGGTGCTGGAAATAGAGGTAGTCATATGGTCCACCGGCACGGTCGTCGCGCCATAGATCCATAACTCCGCCCTGGTCATCGGCTACGATCTGCTGCATGTCGGATTCGGCGATGTTTCCACAAGTCATGGCCCCGTATTCGCCCCAGAGCCGCTGCCCCGTCAGTCCCTCTATTTTCTGAACGTACATTTGCGTTGTACTTCCCACAGTTACTACTGTGGAAATGAACAGATATCCCAAACTGTCGCAAACTACATCTCTAATATTGATAAATTCGGGGCCGGACCACACCACCAGCGGCAGCCCGGTGGGACCCCACAGGGGGGTGCCCAGGGAATCGAAGCGCTGGCCATAGAGGTCGAATAAAGAAGGAGAACCGCTGTTGCGGCTGTCCCTCACGACCGCTACCGCTCCTCCCTGGCCGTCCGGCACTAAGAAGGAAACGCCATTATACCAGTAGTTGGGCGTATCCCACAGTTTGCGTCCGTTGGGTTCCAACAAGGCGTTCCCGGCCGGGTCGAGCACCTGATAGTAGGCATGATACTGATTTTCAATGCGAGTATCCCACCAGGCTATCAAAGTAAAACCGTCCGCCAAGAGGCAAACACGAGGCGAAGCTTGTTCCCCCGGCGCATCGCACACCACCACATGGCCGTTGACCGGGTCGTTGGTCCAGCCGGCATGGGCGGGTGCGGCCAGCCACACAGTGGCAGGCAGAATTAGGGTTATCAGCAAGAGTAAAGTGCGCATGGGAGCCTCCCGATACAGGAATAGGTTTCAGTCATAATATAGCTCGTATAAATGTCAATGTCAAGTGCAATTTTTTGCACCCTGAAGATTTCGGAGAAAAAGGGCTGCCCGCGAGCCATTTTCCCCCCTTCGTAAGGGGTGAATTAAAGGGGGGATCCGGGAGAGGAGCAAAAAACATCAGCTTCTATCCCAGCCTTGAAAGGCTGGGCTACTGTCCTTCAGTCCTGGAAGGACGAAAAAACACCCGTAAGGGTTGAAGGATAGTAGCCCACGGATTCATCCGTGGGGAGAAGGCTTGTCCGTCAGCCGGCGGATCCCAATGCAGTCGGGAATGGCCGGGTATTTCTCCCGCCATTACCGGCAGGGACGCCGGCTCTGCTTTCCACCTCACGGGAGCGAGGCGCTACTGATCAAAAAGGGCGCGATCCCTCGCGCCCTTGGCCCAATCCCGAACCCCGTATCCCGTATTCCGCCTACGGGGTGCGGTCCGGGCAGGATTTCATCCATTTCCAAATGAAACGGTGGCTCCAGTGGATTTGGATCCGGGATATCCAAGTTCCACGACACCAGGTTCCAGCCGGGGTGGAGGGAGAGGGTTTGGGAGTATGTGGTAGTTCCAGAATTGGTAGCCCCATCCAGGATGAGCATATGGGGCCCCATTTCACCGGGGGAGAACCCCGGCGGGACCTCGTCCGGCAGGCGGTCGAGGAGGTGGTTTGGCCCTCCCGCGCTGGCGCCAAGGGGCAGGAGCAGCAGTATCAGCGCGATCTTCATGCCGTCAATATACGGCACGGGGGCGGGAAAGTCAAGGGGAATCTCATCCCCGGAACGATTTTTCAGG
>QZKQ01000095.1 GCA_003599535.1 Candidatus Zixiibacteriota bacterium
TCTCTGCTGGGCGTTGTCGGCGTTCTGCTTGGTCATGGAGGCCATTTCTTCGAGACTGCTGGAGGTTTCCTGCAGTCCGGCGGCCTGCTCGGTGGCGCCTTCGGCGAGGGACTGCGAGGCCGAGGAGACCTGTCCGGCCGCCGAAGCCACCTGCTCGCGGATAGCCCGCACCTCGGCCTCGATGCGCCGGTTGACCCCTTCCAGCAACTCCCTGGCTTCCTGGGCGGCCTTCTGCAGGCGCTCTTTTTCTGTGCGGGTCAGCTCCTTCAGGCGCTCGCTGTAGAGCTTGCGCAAGGATTCCATCTCGGTGCGCTTCAGGTCGGCCTCGCGGCGCACCGCCTCCGATTGGCGCAGGGATTCATTCAGCCGGGTCAGCAGGTCTTCCAGCCGGCTCTTTTCTTCTCCCAGGAAGCTCCGCGCCACCTGCAGGACGTCGTCCGGGAAGCCCACCCGGGCGCTGATCTCCAGGGCGTAGGAGCTGCCCGGCAAGCCCTCGCGGAAGCGGAAGGTGGGGCGCAGCGTCTCCTGGTCGAACTCCATGCTGCCGTTGAAGGTGCCGGGCGTCTCGTGGGCGAACACCTTCAGCGTCCCCTGGTGGGTGGTGACCACGGCCAGGGCCCCCTGGTCGCGCAGGTGCAGCAGGGCCGCCCGGGCCAGGGCCGACCCCTCCGCCGGATCGGTGCTGGCCCCGATCTCGTCCAGCAGCACCAGCTTGGGCCGGGCGTCGTCCGCCAGGGCTTCTTTCAGCCGCTTGACGTGCGACGTGAAGGTGGAGAGATCCTGGTCCAGCGACTGCGGGTCGCCGATGTCGCAGTGCAGCGCTCCCAGCACCGGGATGACCGTTCCATCCATGGCCGGCACGTGCAGCCCGCAGGCGGCCATGCGGCAGAACAGGCCCACGGTCTTCAACGCGACCGTCTTGCCGCCCGCGTTGGGCCCGGTGATGACCAGGATGGTCCCCGCCTCGCCACCCAGTTCCAGGTTCAGCGGCACCACCCGGGAGCCTTCCTTCAGGACCAGTAGGGGGTGGCGGGCCTGGAGCAGGCGCAGGTAGGGCTCCTCCGTCAGGGCCGGGGCGATGCCGTTCAGTTGCCGGGAAAATCGCGCCCGGGCGTAGATGTGGTCGAACTGCCCCAGGAGGTCCAGCGCGTGCAGGATGTCGGGCAGGAAGCCGCGCACCAGGTCGCACAGCTCCAGCAGCAGGCGGTGGATTTCGCGCAGCTCTTCGCTGTTCAGCCGGCGGATGGCGTTGCCGATGACGATGGCTTCCAGCGGCTCGACGAAAATGGTGGCCCCGGTGGCGGATTCGTCCTGCACCACCCCCTGCACTTTGCCGCGGTGTTCGGCCTTGACCGGGACCAGCAGGCGGCCTTCGCGATAGGCGGGCGCGTCTTCCTGGGTGTACTTCTGGTCCGCCCAGCGCCGCAGCACCTTGTCCACGGTTTCGTGCAGGCGGCGGGCTTCCGCTTCCCGCTGGCGACGGATGCGCTTCAGTTCCGGGCTGGCCTCGTCGCGGATCTCCCCGGCCGGATCAAAGACGCGGTCGAAGGCAGCGACGATCGGCTCGAAATCCTGCAGGCCCGCAGCCAGGCCGGCCAGCAGGGGGTAGTGATCACCCGAGCGGGCGAAGAAGCGGCGTACCGCCCCTGCGGCAAACAGCAGATCCTTCAGCGGCAGGTATTGGTCGCGGTCCAGCAGCGCCCCGGGGACGGAGATGCGGCGCAGGGCGGGGGAGAGGTCGGACAGGCCCTGGAGGGGCAGCGCCGCCTGGCCCAGCAGTCCGGCCATCTCCTGCACCAGGGCCAGTTGGCGGCGGATTTCAGCGAGATCGTTCAGCGGCTGAGATTCCAGCACGCGCCGCTTCCCCAGCACGGAGGAGGCCTGTTGCGAGCAATAATCCAGCACGCGGTCCAGTTCCAGAAGTGTATCGATTACCGTCATGGGTTCGAGGTAGAGAGTTTACACGGATTCCGGTGAGCGGGGGTGTTCGTAGAGTAGAAGGTTCAGGTAGGGGCTGACCAATTGCAGCGCCGGCTTCAACAGGGTGGTGCGGGGCGCCTCCTCGGTCAGGACCTGGCGCAGGGGAGTCAGCAGCAACAGCATGATCAGGAGCAGCACGACCGCGACGCCCCGGACCAGCCCGAAAATCGCGCCCACGGCGTGATCCAGCCACCCCAGGAAAGCCTTGGCCACCGTCCCTTTCAGCAGCCGCCCGACCAGCCGGAACGCGATGGTGATGACGATCAGGATGAGCAGGAAGGCGATGATATTCAACAGCCAGTCCGGCAGGCCCAGGAAATTCAAATGGTAGGCCAGCCAGGAGAAATACCGCAATCCCAGGTAGATGCCCAGCGCCAATCCCCCCAGGGCCAAGGCTTCAAACACAAAGCCGTTGAGGCCGCCACTCACGCCCGAGATCAGGATGATGATCAGGATGACGATGTCGAGATAGTGCATCGCAATCTCCCCTTACGGCCCCTGAATAGATTCAGGGGCGGCTTACGACGCCGCCAGCAACAGTTCCCGCACGATTTCCGCGGCCACGACCGAGGATCTCCCGCTGGGGTCCAGGTTGGGAGCCAGTTCCACCACGTCCATGCCGGCCAGGTCCAGGGCCTGGATTTCCGGCAGCACGGCTAGAAAATCCGAGAAGCGCCACCCCCCCGGTTCGGGCGTGCCCACGCCCGGCATCTCCGCGGGATCGAACACGTCCAGGTCGAGGGTCAGGTAGACCGACTGGCTGCGCAGGTCCTGCAGGATTTCCATCAGCCGCTCGGGGTCGCGCCCCCGGTACAGGCCCTGCTCCCGGGCCCACCGAAATTCGCTCCGTTCGCCGGATCGCTGGCCCCATTGGATAACCCGCTCCGGGCCCAGCAGTTCCACCGCCCGCCGCGCGATGCAGGCGTGGGAATAGATCCCCCCGGTGTATTCCGGCCGCAGGTCCAGGTGCGCGTCCAGGTGCAATAGGGTGAACTGCTTTCCCGCCTGAACCAGCCCTTGCAGCACCCCCACCGTGACGGTGTGATCCCCGCCCAGCGCCAGGATTTTGGCTCCGGCCCGGGTCTGCTCGGCGTAGTGATCCCGGATGGCCGCGACGGCCTGGTCGGGGGACCGGCGCCCCAGGTCCAGGTCGCCCAAATCGCAGAAGGGGTGGTCCTCCAGATCCCGGTCCTGGTAGGGGCTGTAGGATTCGATGGAATCGGAGGCCAGCCGGATTTCCGTCGGGGCAAACCGGGCGCCTCCGCGGTAGGACACCGCCCCGTCATAGGGCAGGCCCACCAGCCGCCAGACGCAGCCGGCGGAGTCGGGGCGGGAGGAGAGGTAGCGGGGATTGGCAGGGATGATCATGGGGAAATCAAGTTGTCGTATTATACCTGCACAGCGAGATGTGGTGGCATGCCACCACACAGACTTCCGCCGGAATTGACTAACCTTTTGGAGAACACGTTAGCTCAGTACTTCCTCATGAAATTCGGCAGCACGAAGGCCGAGCGGTGGATGTCCCGGTTGTAGTACTTCGCTTCCGCTTCAATGGCCGCAGCCGCTTCCGGGCGGCGGATCTCCGGTTCCCGGCCGCTCTTGGAGCAGTAGGTCCAGGTCCAGGTGCCGAAGGGGTAGTTGGGCATCGGGCCCCAATAGAGCCGCACCAGGGGGAAGATGGCCTTCATCTTGGCCTGGATGGCGCCCACTTCGCCTTTCGTGCCGAAGGGGGATTCGCTCTGCACCGCCACAATGCCGTCGGCTTTCAGGGCGCGCAGCACGTCGCGGTAGAAGGCCGAGCTGAACAGCCCTTCCCCCGGCCCGATGGGGTCGGTGGAATCCACCAGCACCACGTCGTACTCGTCGCTGATTTCGCGGACGAATTCCACCGCGTCCTGAAATTTCAGACGGACGCGGGGGTCATCCAGTTGGCCGGCCAGGTCCGGCAGGTGCAGGCGGCTGGCCTTGACCACCTCCTCGTCAATCTCCACCATGTCGGCACGCTCCACGGTGTCGTGGCGCAGGACTTCGCGGATGGTGCCGCCGTCCCCTCCACCGATCACCAGCACCCGCTTCGGGTGGGGATGCGAGAGCAGGGGGATATGCACCAGCATGTCATGGTAGATGAACTCGTGCGCCTCCGTCAGCATGATGGCGCCGTCCAGGACCAGCAGGTTGCCGAATTCGGCCGTCTGATAGATTTCCACCGTCTGGTAGGGGCTGACGGCGTGATACAAGCGCCCCGTGATCCTGTAGCCGATAGCGGAGGCGTCCTGGAATTTTTCGATGTACCAGTCGTGGTTGGGCATGGGTCTTCTTTACAGGTTTACCGAGGCTCTCTTCACCCAGCCCTGAAGGACTGGGCTACGGATATTCATGACTCCCCTAAAGGGGCGAAAACTTTTGTGTTGAGCCCCATTCATGGGGCTTCTTCGTAGTCGTAGCCCAGTGCTTTAGCGCTGGGCGAGGGGCAGGGCTCAAACAAAAGGGGCGAACCGGTTCGGACCGGTCCGCCCCGAAGTCGGTAGAACGGATCAGAGCAGGACGACGCCGGCGAAGGCCGCGGCGATGTGCTCCGCCTTAATGTCCACGGCGCGGCATTCGATGTGCCGGATCGCCACGCCCCGGCTTTCCAGCGCCTGCCGGGCCATGGCGGTGACGATCTCCTCTACCTCCTGGCGATGACCCAGGGCGGAGTACTCCATGATGATGCCGGCGCGGCTGTCGTCTTCGGGGATGCCCACGGCCACTCCCGCGGCGATCACTTCGCCCGGCAGGGTGGTGGTTTTGGACGCATAGGCGATGGGCACCAGGCTTCCCGGCGCGATGGCTCGCAGTTCGATCCGCTGGCAGCCCGGCGGCACGATGCTGGACACTTTCACCAGGTTCAGGTCGCGGATGCCGGCGTCGCCCAGGGCGGCGTCGAAGGCGACCAGGGGAGTGAAGCCTTCGCCGGTCCCGGCCACGATGAAGTACTGTTTGGGAATGGTATGGATCACGCAGCCTCTCCACAGGTATCTTCGGCGGGAAGGATCGGCTTGTGGCGCAGCGGCTTATCCTTCGGCTCGAGGATGCCTCGCTTCAGTTCCATGACGGAGACGGATTCGGATCCGAGCTCCTTCTGCAGGTGCTCGAACGCCTTCTCCGGCAGGATCTCTTCGCCGCAGGTGAACAGGTCCACGGCGGCGTAGCCATATTCCGGCCAGGTGTGGATGGAGAGGTGCGATTCGGCGATCACAACCACTCCACTGATGCCGTAGGGATTGAAGAGATGAAATACTTCTTCCACTACGGTTGCCCCAGAAAGGCGGGCCGCCTCGCCCATGGCAGAGGCGATCCGGTCCCGGTCATTCAAGACCCGCGGATTGCAGTGGTAAAATTCCACCAGAATCTGTCGTCCCAGAGCGTTCAACTTTCTACCTCCTCTGCCGGTCCCGCGGGCTGAAAGTTGGATGCCCCGGTCGCGGCCTTTTTAAGTGTTAAAAGTAGGGGGGGCAGGTGACCCAGAGAATGGCCGCCTCGCCCTTACCGATGTTCTGTAAGCGGTGATGACGATCTGCGCTGAAGTAAAAGCAGTCTCCGCGTCTTGCATTGTACACCCTTTTTCCCAGGATGACGGCGACACGGCCCTTCAGGACGTACCCGAATTCTTCCCCCGGATAGGGTTCCGTCTCCGGCGTGGATTGTCCCGGATCCAGAGTCACCAGGGCCGGTTCCATTTCCCGGTTGGTGGCTCCCTGTACCAGGAGCTGGAAATTCTTCACGCCTTCCTTCACGATGGTGATGCGGCTGGCTTCGGAATGGATGACTTTCTCTTCCGAAGTCTCCGAAAAAAACGCTGCCAGCGTTGTACCCAGGGCGGTCAGAATATGTTCCAGGCTGTCCAGGGAAATGGACGTAATGCTGTTTTCAATCTGCGAAATGAAGCCCTTGGTCAGCCCGGCCCGCTCGGCGAGTTCTTCCTGCGTCAGTTCTGAAGCCAGGCGCAGATTCCGGATTTTTTCGCCGATCTCCATCAGGGGTCTAAGTTAAGTTTATTAAGTCTGGAATTTATAATATTAAGCCACATATTATACGCAAAAAATTTTGGCAAGTCAAGACCTTTTTACTAAATTTTTTTCTTAGTTTAATGAACGCGGGGGGGTAAAAAAAGATCCCGGAGAGGGGTGGGGAAGGGTTTTTCCGGTGAGGAAGCTCCGGGTCAGGGGCGGGTGCGGGCCTGGGGAGGGGAAGCCAACCGTCCGGAGGCGGCCGCTGCCTGGCGGAAGGTTCCGGCGGCCCGGGCCGTTGCCGGGTTCTCCATGGCCTTCAGCAGGGCCTCCAGCGAAGGGTAAAAGGAGAAGGTCTCGCCGGTTTGCCGCCAGGCGTAGATTTTCCCGCCGGCGCGGGTCTGGTCTTCCGCTGCCAGCCCGGCGGAATCGAGAGTCCTGCCGGAAAGCGGTAAATTGCGTACCTCGACGGCCTGCGGGTGGCGCAGGCGAGCCAGGCGGAGCAGCAGGTGCGGGTCTTCCCGCTCCGTGGCCAGAAAAACGGTAACCGCGCCATGGTGGGGTTCGAGGCGGCGGTGCAGTTCCCCGGCGGCGGAGAGATCCTGCCGCAATTGTTCCTCGATGACCCTGACGCCGGGACGCGTCTCAGCAGCCCACAGAAGGAGGGTGAAGGCCAGCGCCGGAACCGGCAGTAAGCGGAAGCCGGGCCGGAGGAAGGCGGAAGGAAGCTCCTTCAGGCACAGCGCCAGGGTGAAAGCCAATCCGACCAGGGGCAGGGCGTAGATATAATGGTAAGTGGCGGGAAGGAAGAAGAACGGCAGGATCGAAGCGGAGAACCAGGCGAAGGCAAACCCCAGCAGGAGTCGGTTGGGGCGCCGCAGCAGCAGCGTAAAGATGAAAAGCTGGGCCGTCACCACGGCCAGGTCCAGCCAACCCGGCGCCTGTCCCTCGAGGTGCAGGAAGCCGACACCGCTCAGCCACTTGGCGCCCTGGGCGAAAGGCCGGATCAGGCTGACCTGCCCGAAGGTGTCATACCCGCCCAAGCCATTAAATATCACCAGCCGCAGGAGCAGGTAGAGAACCGTCAGTCCACCCCACAGCGCCAGGGAAGGTCCCAACCGGGAAAACTTCACTTTGCTCCAGGAGCCCCCGGCCTTGATGAACCCTTCGTACAGGACCAGGAGGACCGGAGCCACTACGGCCAGCTCATAGGTGAACAGGAGCAGCAGGAGGCAGACTCCTTCCAGCGCGTAGATTCCCGGCCCTTTGCGGGGCCTATCCCTCCAGGCGGAGTAGACATTGAGCGCGGCCAGGAAGAACAGCAGGAACATGGGGGCCGCCAAATGCAGCAGCTTGGCCATGTTGATGGCATGGATCGGGTGCACCAGGAACAGGACGGCGCCCAGACCGGCCAGGCCGAACCCGGCGTTCTCCCGCCGCAGCAACAGGAAGATCAGCCAGCCGTCCAGGGCGAAGAGCAGAAGCTGGAGCAGACGCAACGCCGGGAAGTAATCATCCGTGGCGTACACCGCCAACCCTTGAAAAAAGAACGATACCTGCCGCAGGAACCGGGTGGATTCCACTCCCTCCACCGCCAGCCAGTGCACGAAAGAACCGAAGCCCTCAGTCGCTATGGGATATTCAATATAATAGATGAATTCATTGTCCGGGGGGATCTGGAAGATGCGGTGATAGAGCAGCAGGGTCAGCAGGAGCAGGAGGAGAAAGGCCAGACCGCTGCTTTTTCCGTCCCTGAACATGCCGGACATGGTGAACTATCCTCCGGTAATAAAATCGCCCGCGGTTTAGCGCTGGGGGGTGAAGCTTTTGATCCAAATTTAGCCCCGGAATCCCGGCAGTTCCACTGCATTTTTTTGCATATTTCCCAACTATATGAAATAACAGCGTTTTGATGAAGGTATTTCTTTGCTAAATGATACTATTCCCCCGGCAGAGCCGCGATTCCGGCGGCTGTGGCCGTTGCCGGGCTCTCCACGGCCTTCAGCAGGGCCTCCAGCGAAGGGTAAAAGGAGAAGGTCTCGCCGGTTTGCCGCCAGGCGCAGATTTTCCCGCCGGAAAACGGTACGTTGCGTACCTCGACGGCCGCCGCTGAGATCCGCGTCAGGTCTCGCCGCTTGCAGTGCAGACCTTCCGTTCCGTACACCTTTGCCGTGATTTGCGTTTTTCACACGGCCAGGACCGGACGCAACGTTGCTCATCATTAAAATGAAAGAACAGGGGCGGTCCCCCAGGGCCGCCCCTACCAGTTCTCGGTTCCCGGAATACAGGAATTACCGGTTCGGGCCGACGCCGAAGCCCAGGATGAAGCGCACCTGGAATTCGGTGGCACCCTCTTCCACGCCGCCGACCGCCAAGGCTGACCCCAGCGCCACCCACAGGTCATCATAGCCATGGGCGATGACCGGCCCCAGATAATGGCTGTCCTCGCTGCCTTTGGCTTCCACGCCCAAGCGCATGAGGCGGCTGACGGCGTAGCTGGCTCCGGCAGCGTACATGGGTACGAATTCCCACTCCTCAGCGCCGTCCTTCTCCACCTCCAGGACGGGGTTGACGGCCAAGTTCAGGGGGCCAAAGTCGCGGGCCAGGATGAGCTTGGTTTCCAGGACGTGCTCGGAAAAGTCCGGCTTGCCTTTGTATTCCAAATAGACCAGCGGGTCCACGAACCATCCGCCGCGCTCGCCGAAGCGGTAGCGGGAACGCAGCTTGTAGCCCTTGTACTTCAGGCTTTCGCTGGGGTTCTGCCCGAACACCTGGTAGAGGGAGAAGTCGAAGCGGTCAGTCATGCCGATCTCCAGCTCGAGCTGCTGTTCGGAGGCGGTGTTGCCTTCCAGATTCTGGAGGTCGGGGGAGGACACGGTAAAGTAGTGCTCCAGTTCAGCCTGGCCGCGTTCCATGGTCTGATACTGGTAGGTCCAGACGTAAGCGCGCTGGTCGGCGCGGGCGGCCGGGGAGGCGGCCAGAAGCGCGGCGGCGGCGATCAAGATTCGAGTTTTCATGGAAGGATGCCTTTGGTTTGGGAGGGCCATAATGATATTGTGAATCAATATCATTTAGCCACCAAGATAATGCTCCACCGGGAAGTTTGCAAGGGAAAAGAAAAAAATAATTTTCACAAGGTGGTGGGGGAGGGAGCATGAATCGTGAAAGTGAGCCGGAAGATGATGAAGATATAGGGAAGTTCAGGTGCGAGGGGCGGCACGGCCATCCAACCTTTATCTCTCCCCTCGGAACCCTCCCCGCCCTCCCTCGTTTAACCTCCGCGTCCTGCGCCCTTCCTGCGTACCCAGGTACCCGTATCACCAGCAGCAACTCCAGCAGCCGATTCCCCGGCCGTCAACTTCTTTATCCTTTGCCGTTGATTACTTACTCATGACCCGTCCCCTGAAACTCGCCGTGGTGGGCGCCACCGGGCTGGTGGGCCGCATGATGCTCGAGGTGCTGGCCGAGCGCCGGATCCCCGTGGCTGAGCTGATCCCTCTCGCCTCCCCCCGGTCGCGCGGCCTGACCGTACGCTTCGCCGGCCGTGCCTGGCCCGTCAGCGCCCTGGAAGACGAGCGCTGGCGCGGCGCCGACGCGGCCCTGCTGTCGCCCGGCGCGAAGGTGTCTCGGGCCTGGATCCCCCGCCTGGCCGAAGCGGGCGTGACCTGCATTGACAACAGTTCCGCCTTCCGCCGCGACCCGGACGTCCCCCTGGTGGTGCCGGAAGTCAACCCGCAGACCCTGCGCGGCGGCGGCCGCATCGTCGCCAACCCCAACTGTTCGACCATCCAGCTGGTGGCGGCGCTATGGCCCCTGCACCAGGCATTCGGATTGGAGGAAGTGGTGGTGGCCACGTACCAGTCGGCCTCCGGCGCCGGTCAGACCGGGATCAGCCAGTTGATGGGTGAGATGGAGGGCGAAATCACTGAAACGTCTCCCTTCCCGCACCCCTTGTACCAGAACCTGATCCCCGCCATCGGCCCGGTGGAAGAAGGATTTTACCTGGAAGAGTGGAAACTGGTCTGGGAGACGCGCAAGATCCTGGGTCTGCCGGATCTGCGGGTCTTCCCCACGGCCGTGCGCGTCCCCGTGACCCACTGCCACAGCGAGGCCGCGCACCTGCGCTTCCGGGAGGAAATAGACCACGCGCGCGCCCGCGAATTGCTCCAGGCCGCTCCGGGTGTCGTGCTACAGGATCAGCCTGAAGAGGGGATATACCCTCAGCCGCTGTCCGCGGCGGGCCGCGACGAGGTGTTCGTGGGGCGCATTCGCCAGGTCCCCGGCCAAACCCGGACCCTGGATATGTGGATCGTGGCCGACAACCTGCGCAAGGGCGCGGCCACCAACGCCGTGCAGATATTGGAGTACCTGCTGGTCAACGACCTGCTCTGACCCATGCGGAAAGCTACGTATCACCTGTTCGCCCGCCTCGCTGCGGGGATGCTTCTCTTGGCTGCGTCTGCGGCCGGCGCCCGCATAAATTCGGGCGCTCCGGAGAAGCTTGCAGTCGCTGAAGCGACTGCCGGGAATGAGCAGGGCTTGAGACCGCCGGCCTTCGCGGGATTGGCTGATCCCAGTCTTGGACGGCTGGGCTACTGCCTTTCTGTCCCGGCGGACGAAAGAAGAGCACCCGCTTCAGCGGATCGCATGACAGTAGCCCAGGGCTTCAGTCCTGGGACGAAGGGGGCCGGACCGCCGATCTGGTCCTCCGGCGATGACCTCACCGCGCAGGTCCTGGCCCGGGTGAGCCAGTCCGATACCTTGACCGAAGCCGAACAGCTCCTGGCCGACATTGACCGCCACCTGACCTTCAACACGCTGCAATACCACCTGGTGCTGGACATCACCTATTCCCCCGGCGACACCCGCACGGTGGAGGCCGAGGTCCGGGCCGCAGGGCAGGACACCGCTTACCTGGAATTCACCGCTCCGGCGCGGGAACGCGGCACCCGCTATCTGAAGGCGCAGAAGTCGCTGTGGATCCACCAGCCCAACCTCTCCCGCAGTGTGCTGATCCAGGGGCACATGCTGCGTCAGGGGATGCTGGGCGGGGACTTCTCCTATGAGGATATGCTCGAGAGTGGATCCCTGCTGGAAGACTACCATGCCGAGCTCCGGCCCGATTCCGGCGGCCTGCCGCGCAGTGGTTCCTCGGAAAAGGTGCTGGAGCTGACCGCCCGCCATCCCGAGGTCACCTACCCGCGGCGCACCATCTGGGTGGACCCGGAACTCAAGGTGCCGCGCCGTTCGGAACTGAAAGCCGCCTCAGGCAAAGTGCTGAAAACGGTGGAATTGGGGGAGATCATCACCGTGAACGGGCGGCATTTCCCCACCCGGCTGGTGATGCGCGACCTGCTGAAGCAGAACTCCAACACGGTCATGACGGTGGTGGATCCCCGGTTCGACCAGCCGGTGGACCGGGATATTTTCACCCGGCGGCATCTGGAACGGCAAGCCCCGTGAGACGGTTAAGGATAACATGAGTAAAACTTGGTCCGCTCACAGAATAGTTGAAAAAAGAACGAAAAACCTCTTGACTCCGGAAACATTTTAGTTATATTATAAGTTTCTGTTAGTAAAGTTATCGCTGGCGTAGCTCAGTCGGTAGAGCGGCTGATTTGTAATCAGCTGGTCGGGGGTTCGAATCCCTTCGCCAGCTCTGCTGATCCTGGGCGCCGCTGGTGTCCCCAGGGCCCGTCACAGATTGCCAGAGACGGGTACTATAAGGGGTTTACGCGCTTTTTGGTGAGATGCCCGAGTGGCCAAAGGGAGCAGACTGTAAATCTGCCGGCTCAGGCCTACGGAGGTTCGAATCCTCCTCTCACCACATCATGCGGGAGTAGCTCAGTTGGCTAGAGCGTCAGCCTTCCAAGCTGAATGTCGCGGGTTCGAATCCCGTTTCCCGCTCGGCGGCTGAACGAAACTGACCGTGCCGCAGTCCAGGCAACAGAGTGGCGTTGAAGCTCGCGTAGCTCAGTCGGTAGAGCGCATCCTTGGTAAGGATGAGGTCACCGGTTCGATCCCGGTCGTGAGCTCCCAACCTGAAACTTGACCCAGCACTATTGCGGAGAGCCCGATTCGGCGCTACGGAGCAGAATGGCGGCCGCCGGGGCTCTCGTCATGTCTAAAAGAGGATGCTCGAGCCTCTTTATAACCAGAATATAAGTAGAGGTTTGCCATGGCCAAGGCGAAATTTGAGCGGACGAAGCCGCACGTCAACATTGGGACCATCGGGCACGTGGACCACGGCAAGACGACGCTGACGGCGGCCATCAC
>QZKQ01000022.1 GCA_003599535.1 Candidatus Zixiibacteriota bacterium
CATCGCCGAAGGGCGCCTCCTGGGCGATATCACCACCTTGGCAGACGATTCGGTGATCACGAACCTGAAGAAGAAGTACGAGGAAGAATAACAGACCATGCCCCACCCTCCCCGTTTTGACCTGCAGCGGGCTCTGGACTACATTTCCGGGCTGACTCCGCCGCCGGTGACTCTGGCGGTCACGGCGGCGGACCTGCCCGGAGTGCTCACCCGGCCGCCCCTGGATCCCCTGTCCGTGGGGCTGCTGGAGAACTTCGTGCGCGCCCGCCGGCCCTCAAGGGTGCTGGAAGTCGGCGCCTCCCTGGGGCAGACCGCCCTGGCCCTGGGGCGGATTCTGCGGGAATCCGGGGGGAAGCTGACCACCATCGAAATCGTGCCGGAAATCGCCGGGGCGGCCCGGGAGAACGTCCGGGCGGCGGGGCTGGCGGACGTGGTGGAGGTCGTCCTGGGGGACGCCAACGCCGTCCTCCCCGATCTGGCCGGCCCCTTCGGGCTGATCCTTCAGGACAGCGAAAAGGACGATTACCTGCCCCAACTGGACCGCCTGGCGGGACTGCTCGAAACGGGCGGCTGGCTGGTCACGGACGATGTGCTGTTTCCCGTCATTGACCTGCCCGAAACCGCCCGGCACTGGCAGCCGGTGGTGGACGCCTACAACCGCGCCCTGCGCCGCCGCACCGACCTGGACACCGTCTGGCTGCCGTTGGGCTACGGCATTGCCGTGAGCGTGAAGCTGTGAACAGAATGTGTTGGACTATTGTTGCTGTGACGTTGTTGCCGGGTGATGATGATGATGTTGGATTCCGTAATCGAATTGGATGAACGGTTGCTGGCCTTCGCCGCGGACGTATACGATTTGACCGCCTCGCTGGAAGCCGTTCAGACCAGCCGCGCCCTCGGTTCGCACCTCCGGAAGGCGGCCATTCATACCATTATCCAGTGGAACGGCGCCGGCGGCGCGGAGGAGGACGGGGTTTCCCGCTCCGCGTTGCAGGAGGCGCTCCGGCACCTGGAGGAATCGCTGTACTGGCTCCGGCTGGTGCAGAAGTCCGCCTTTCCGCCGGAACTGGTTCAGCGGGCCGGCGACCTGGCCCAGGAGGCCGAAGCGCTGGCGGCCCTGAGCCGGGAATCGCTGCGCGACGGCCTGATCTGAAAGCCGGACCCGGCGGCCGTTTTCTACCTTAGCATCCTGGGATACCCATGGCAACATCCAACGACCGCGGCCCCCTCATGGTGGGCATGCTTTTCCTGGCGGCGGCCCTCGTCATCGCCGCCTTCATCGCCGCCTCGGCCATCCGCTACGTCAAGTCGGCCAACGACACCATCACGGTGACCGGGTCGGCCCGCCGGCCCATCCGTTCCGATTTCGTGGTCTGGCGCGGGCACGTGTCGGCCCAGCGGCAGGACCTGCAGGAAGCCTACCGGGAGGTCACCCGCTATTCTGACCGGGTGCGCCGCTTCTTCGCGGAAAACCAGGTGCCCGACAGCGCCCTGACCTTCCGGCCGCTGCAGACCGAATCCATCCCTGAGTTCACTTCCGAGGGCCGGCCCACGGGGCGCATCGCCGCCTACGTGCTGCGGCAGACGTTTGAAATCCGCAGCCCCCGGGTGGACGAGATCACCTCCCTGTCCAACCGCGCCGCCGGGCTGATCCAGGAAGGCATCGTGCTGGAATCCTACCCGCCGGAATACCTCTATACCCGGCTGGCGGAACTGCGCTCGGAAATGCTGGCCGAAGCCGCCGCCGACGCCCACCGCCGGGCGCAGAGCATGGCCGGCAGCGTGGGCAGCGAAGTAGGCGCGGTGCGCAGCGCCCGCATGGGCGTCTTCCAGATCACCGCCCGCAACTCCACCGACGTCTCCGACTACGGCATCTACGACACCATGTCGCTGGAGAAGGACATCACCGCGGTGGTCAGCGTCACCTTCGCGGTGAAGTGACATAGTCACTCTATCGCTTCGCGGGTTTGCATGCGAGGGGCTAATTTGCCTACTCGCCAATAATTACCGTTCGGAATCATTCTATCCTGATATATTCCTTTCATAGAATTGAGCCGAACCATGAAATTCCCGATCTGTACGATCCTGGCGATCCTGGCGGCGGCGACGCTGCTGGGGGCCGAAAGCCTGGTGCTGCAGCCCGGCGCGGAAGGCAAGGACACCTACATCTGCGATTGCCTGCCCCACGTCAATAATCCCAACGGCGCGGTCACCGTGCTGTACCAGGGACAGTGGGGCGCCTGCTTCGACCGCCTCCTGATCCAGTGGGATCTTTCCGGCCTCCCCGCCGGCGCGACGGTGGACAGCGCGGTCATGGAGCTGTACTTTTTCGGGATGTACGGTTCCCCCGCCGGGCAGATGAGCTACTGCCGCATCCTGGAGGACTGGGGCGAAACCGAGGTCACGTATAACACCGCTCCGGACACCACCCAGGAAGGCAAAATCCTGCTGGACTGGCCGGCGCAGAGCTTTTCCTGGTTCCCGGTGGACGTCACCGCATGGGTGCAGGGCTGGCACGCGGGGACCTGGCCCAACTACGGGATTTACGGCATGTGCGAAGGCACCGCGGCCACCTGCGACGCGGAATTCTATTCTTCGGACTACGTCCTGATCCCCGCCAACCGGCCCAAGCTGACGGTGTGGTATCACACCCTGGGAGTGGACCCCGTTCCGGCCCCGGCGCCGCGGGAGTTCGCCCTGGATCCGGTGCATCCCAACCCCTTCAATGCCCGGGCGCTGCTCTCCTTCCGCCTGGCCGCGGGGGCAGACGTCCGGCTCTCGGTCTACGACCTGCAGGGCCGCGAGGTCGCCTGCCTGTACCAGGGCTGGCTGCCGGCCGGGGAGTACCGCACGCCCTTCGAAGCCGCAGCGCTGCCCAGTGGAACGTACCTGGCGCGGATGGTCGCGGGCGGCTTCGAACAGACCCGGTCGGTGGTGCTGGTGAAGTAAAGGTTTTACGAAACGAGGTTGTCGCCCTTGGCCCCTACGGGCGATTCCCGGGCCGTTTCCCCAGGAATGCCACGCAGTGGTCCCTGCCACGCGGTGGCCACTTCGTGGCGGGAAATTCCTGGGCTACTCTCATGCTACCCACTGAAGTGGGTGCTCAAAGACAGCTGCTTAGCCCGGAAATTTACTCTCGGGTAGAGTAACCTTTCACGCTCGCGGAGTCTCGGATCCATGGCCACACCCGCCCCCTGGCGTCGGATCTTTCTCATCTTCGTCACGGCCTACCTGGCCTATGCCGCATGGTTCATCTTCCGCACCAGCTTCGTGATGGACGGGCAACGGTATTTCTGCCTGTTCGACGACGCCATGATTTCCCTGACCTACGCCCGCAACCTGGCGGAAGGCCACGGCCTGGTGTGGTTCCCCGGCGCCGAGCGGGTGGAAGGCTTCACCAACCCCCTGTGGACCCTATGGATGGCGCTGCTGCACCTGCTGCCGGTGTCTGCGACCAAGATCAGCCTGCTGGTGCAGGCGACCTCGGCGGGGCTGCTGACCTTAAATCTGCTCTTCGTCAAGCGCGTGGCCGACCTGCTGTCCGGCGGACGCTGGGTCTGGATCCCGGCGGTGCTGCTGACCGCCTTTTACCTGCCGTTGAACCACTGGGCGCTGCAGGGCATGGAAGTCGGGCTGCTGGCGACGCTGGCCTCGGGCTCGGCCTGGCTGGCTCTGCGGACGCGGAAGGAAAAGCGGTTTTTCCCCGGACTGTACGTGCTGCTGGGCCTGGCCCTGCTGACCCGCATGGACGCGGCGGTGCTGTTCCTGGCGGTGTGGGGCTGGCTGCTGTGGGCCGATCCCGCCCGGCGGCGAAAACACCTGGTTTGGGGCGTGAGCCTGTTCGTGGGCCTTATGGCGGCGATGACCGTCTTCCGGCTGGGCTACTACGGCGATCCGCTGCCCAATACTTACTACCTGAAGATGACCGGCGTCCCTCTGGGCCTGCGCCTGGCGCGAGGCTTTCAGGCGTTCTGGAGCATGATCCGGCAGACCTGGGGAGTGCTCTTTATCCTGCCCATGGCGCTGCCGTTCCTGCGCCGCGACCGCCTGGGTTGGCTGATCCCGGGGCTGGTCGCCGCCCAGATGGCCTACAGCGTCTGGGTGGGCGGCGACGCCTGGGAAGACTGGGGCCTGACCAACCGCTACGTGACCGTGGTCATGCCGCTGTTCCTGATCCTGCTGTCCCTGGTTCTGGCCCGCGGAGCCGAATGGGTCGCCGCGCGGCTGGCCGCCGGACGGATTTCGCGGGCGGCGGTGCGCGGCAACCTGCTGCTGGCGCTGGCGTTGCTGGCGGTGAACCTGAACGGCATCCGGCAGCCCCACCTTTCGCTGCGGGAATGGCTGTTGATCAAGCCCCCCCTGGCCGTCCAGGAGAACCGGGAGATGGTAGAACTGGCGCGCCTGGCCGGGGATATTACCACCCCCGAGGCGGCCATCGGCCTGAGCTGGGCGGGGATCATCCCCTACTTCTCCCGCCGCCCGGCGGTGGATTTCCTGGGCAAAAACGACCGGCATATCGCCCGCTTGCCGGCGCGCCTGCCGGCCGGGGGCGACCTGCTGACCGGCCTGCGCCCGGGGCACACCAAGTGGGATTACGACTATTCCATCCGTACCCTGCAACCGGACCTGGTGCTGCAGACGTACGGCTTGAACCGGCCGGAAGCCGAGGCCTACTTCCATCCGGATTACGAAAAGCGCATTATCGCAGGGTATTCCTTCCAGGTGTTGAAAGGATCGCCACGGATTGCCTGGGAGGAGGTGGATCGCCGGGCACAGGCATTTCAAGAAGCCTGGTAATTTTTTTCGCGGGAGACAGCAAACAGGGTTTTGGGGCCAATGAACAGCACACGCCCATCAGCGGGTTGCTCTTGAGTGACGTCTGTAGGGGCGATTCCCATACGGCCCTTTCCCCAGGAATGAATCCGTCAGGGGGCGTACACAACGTCTGTATTGCCAATAGCCAATCGCTGACAGCGAACCACTTTTTTTATAGGAGTATTGGATGAAATCCGCCAACACGGTGGAAAACCACATTGAGTGCCTCTGCGCGCAGTGCCCCACTTACGTGCAGGGCGCTCCGGGCGTATTCTGCGCCACGGACAAGAGCCCCCGGATCAAGCAGAAGAAGGGGTGCATCTGCACCAACTGCCACGTGTGGATGAAGAACCATCTGAGCGGCGGGTATTTCTGTATCGAGGGCATGGCCCGGTGAAGGAAACCTTTTGCGGCGCTGCGGCAGTATACCTCCCGATGGGAATTTTGTCACGACAGGGTAACCGGCCCCGGCCGGCATCGCGGTATTGATAGTGTCAATTGTTTGGACAGATGAACCGCCGACTTTCATGGTAAGGAATGATCGCGATGTACGAATGCCCTCACTGCCGCCGCAAAGTGATTCCCTGGTACCAGAAATTGCTGGTGGGTCCCCAGCGCTTCAGCCTCTGCCCTGCCTGTAAGCGGGAATTCGGAGTTTCACGCCTGACCTGGCTGAACGGCGTCCTGTGCGGCCTGACCATGATCGCCATGGTCTACTTCAGCCGCACCGAAGGCCCGTTAAGCTATTCCATTCTCCTGGTGCCCTACACCGCCATGGCCGTGGTGCACCTGGCCTGGGTGGACCTGAAGAAGAAGCTGTAGTCCGCCCTGCCGGACACTGCTCGCGTCCGGATCCCCTCATGTTTCCCGGGAGACTCCCATGCATGCCTGTCCCCACTGCCGGGAACGGGTCATCAGCGGATCGCAGAAGTTGTTCCTGAAAGGCCCGGCCCTGTGTCCCGCCTGCCGGCAACGCTTCCGTCTCTCCCCGGCCGGCGGGGCAATACTGGCCGCGGGCGCGGCGGGATACCTGCTGGTGATCGTCCTGGCGGATAGCGCTACGGCGGCCTTCAGCGCCTTCGCCGCCCCCCTGGCGGCCGTGGCGCTCTACCTGCTGGCGGCGCCGCTGGCCCCGGCGAAGAAGACCGGCCCCCGGCTCTACCTCTGCCCGCACTGCCAGCAGCCCGTTATCACCTGGAAGCAGAAGTACGCCGTCCGACCCTTCCGCACGGCGGAATGCCCCGCCTGCCGGGGGAGCTTCACTATTTCGCCGGTCATCTGGGCCTTCTATGCGCCGGTCTTTGCGGTGCTGCTGGTCCAGGAACGCCTCCCCCACCCCTTCCTGGCTCCGGCCCTGATCCTGGCCGGCATCCTGCTGGTCACCATCATCAAAATCAAGTGGATCCCGCTGGTCCGCAAGTGACGGCCCTCCGGCGCCACGCTCACTCTGGATCCTGCGCCCTCCCTGCGCGTTCTATAATGCGTATCTCTTTGGATGATACTCTATCCCTATCGAGGCATACATGTACGAAGAACTGAAAGACACCCAGGTGCAGTTGAAGCGGCGATTGGACGAACTCCGGGGTTATCTTTGACCTGGACCGCAAGGAAGCCCACGTCGCCGAACTGGAGAAGCAGTCGGCTTCCCCGGACCTGTGGAATGACGCCGACGCCGCCAAGCGCATCCTGCAGGAAATCACCCGCGTGAAATCCTGGACCGAAGCCTGGAAGAGGCTCCGCGGCGAACTGGAAGACGCCGAAACCCTGATCGAGATGGCCCACGAAGCCGGGGACGAGGCCACCTTCAAGGAAGCGGCAGAATTGATGCGCAAGACCCAGGGGGGGCTGGAAGACCTGGAATTCCGCAACATGCTGGGGGGCGAGGACGACGCCCGCAACGCCCTGCTGGTGATCCACGCCGGCGCCGGCGGCACCGAATCCATGGATTGGGCCGGGATGCTGCTGCGCATGTACCAGCGCTGGATCGAAGAGCACGGCTTCCAGATGAAGGAGATTGACTACCAGGCCGGCGACATGGCGGGCATCAAGTCGGCCACCTACGAAGTCATCGGCGAATACGCCTACGGCTATTTGAAGGCGGAAGTGGGGGTCCACCGCATGGTGCGGCTGTCTCCCTTCGACGCCAACGAACGCCGCCACACCTCCTTCGCCTCGGTGTTCGTGTATCCGGAAATCGAAGACGACGTAGAAATCGAGATCAACCCGGCGGACCTGCGCATTGACACCTACCGCGCGTCCGGCGCCGGCGGACAGCACGTCAACAAGACCGATTCGGCCGTGCGCATCACCCATCTGCCCACCGGCATCGTGGTGGCCAGCCAGGCGGAACGGTCGCAGTACCGCAACCGCGACACCGCCTTCAAGATGCTCCGCGCCCGGCTCTACCAGGCGCAAAAGCAGGCGGAACAGGAGCGCTTGAACGAGATCGAAGCCGGCAAGCGGGACATCGCCTGGGGCAGCCAGATCCGCAGCTACGTATTCCACCCCTACAAACTGGTGAAGGATCTACGCACCGGCATCGAGACCTCCAATACCGTGGCGGTGATGGACGGAGAAATTGATCCTTTCATCCGCGGCTACCTGATGGCCCAGCACCAGATCCAGAAGTAGGGACGGAAACAATTCACCGCAAAGACGCAGAGAACGCAGAGAAGCACTCAGCACTCAGCGAGCAGGATATCACTCTGAAAGGGTGGTCTTTTAGTAGCCCCAGGTTTTAACCCGGGGGAAGAGACGCCCCCTCCTCCTTGTTATCACCCCGAAGGGGTGGACCAAAATCTGCGTAATCCGTTTCATCCGTTGAACCGGTGATTCTGACGAGAGGCCGCCAGGAACCGCTTCGCTTCAATCCTGGCGGCAACGAAAGCGGAAGCAAGCTTCCGCACTCCATAATGGGTACAACACCGCCGCAGCCGATAGCCGAGAGCCAACAGCTGAGAGCCAAAAGCCAAAGGCCAGCAACCAACAGCCAGCAGCCATTTGGAAACCTACATCTACAGCCGTTACCCCGTCCTGGATGAACGGGAAGCCCAACGCCGCCGCCCCACCCATGCGCTGATTGATCTGAACGCGCTGCGGCACAACTACCGTGCCCTGCTGCGGCAGGCCGGAGACCGCCCCATCATGGCCGTGGTCAAGGCCAACGCCTACGGGCACGGCCTGGTGGAAACCGCCCGCGTCCTGGTGGACGAGGGGGTGGCCTGCTTCGGAGTCGGCTTCCTGGAAGAGGGCATCGAGTTGCGCAAAGCCGGCATTCATACCCCCATCCTGGCGTTGGGCGGCGCGGTGGGATACCAGGCCGCGCTGTTCCTGGAATATGACGTGGACCTGACCGTCTCCTCGATAGCTCTGGCGCGCCGGGTGGCCGAAGAGGCTCGCCGCGTGGGCCGCCGCGCCCGCGTCCATCTGAAGATCGACACCGGCATGGGGCGCATCGGCGTCAACTGGGCCAACGCCCTGCCCTTCATCGAAGAAGCGCTTTCCCTGGACGAACTGAACGTGGTGGGGATCTATTCCCACCTGGCCACCGCCGACGAACCGGACGGCGAATTTATGCTGGAACAAACCGACCGCTTCCGGAAGGTGCTGGTGCAGATCCCGGAAGCAGCTCGTAAACGGCTGCAGGTGCACCTGGCCAACAGCGGAGCTCTGTTCCAGCACCCCGAAGGCCTGTTCGACATGGCCCGCCTGGGGATCTCGCTGTACGGCTGCCGCCCTTCGGCGGCCCTGGAATCTCCGGTGCCCTTGGAACCGGTGATGTCGGTGGTGTCGGAAGCGGTGTTCGTCAAGCGCGTCCCGGAAGGCACTCCGGTCAGCTACGGCTGCACTTGGACGGCGCCCCGGGAAACCACCCTGGCTACCGTGCCCATCGGCTACGGCGACGGATACCCCCGGGCGCTGTCGAATAAAGGCCAGGTGCTGATTCACGGCCAGCGCCTGCCGGTGGTGGGGCGGGTCTGCATGGATCAGCTCATGGTGGACTGCGGCGACCTGCGCGTGGAAGTCGGCGAACCGGTAATCCTGATCGGCAAACAGGGCGACGAGCGCATCTCCGCGGAAGAAGTGGCCGCCTGGCTGGACACCATCCCCTACGAAGTCACCACCCAGATCGCCGCCCGCGTACCGAGAGTCTATCTGGACGGGGACAACGGAGCGAAGTTAAAGTAATTCACCGCAGAGAAAAGAATATTTCACGCAGAGCCGCAGAGACGCAAAGAAAATAGGTTTCATGCAAAGGACGCCAAGGTCGCAAAGGGGAATAGGGGTCCCGTTGCCGCCAGGAATCGCTAATCTGACGGGCTGACGGGATACCTGTAGATCATCATCATGGCCATGTTTTTAATTCCTGCGCATCCCCAACCCCGCTTCAATCCTGGCGGCAACGGTATCAGCTAAAATCGACGATTCTGACAGTGAGATTGCTTCGGCCGCTGAACAACGCGGCCTCGCCACGCAGTGGCCCCTGCGGGGCAATGACACTGACTAGGTTCGGATAAAGCTTCCCATGCCCACTCTCGCCTCCGACTACCGCTTCGGCTTCCACGCGGCCCTCATCGCCGCGGCCGGGGTGCTCCTGTCCGGGCCGGTGGGGCTGGCGCTGGTGCTGATGACACACCCGCAGCCGCCCTGGGAGAGCGCCGAGGGGTTCGCCCGGAACTACCACGCCGTGCAGACTCTGCCCTACTGGCTGGGCTTCCTGCTGGTGGGCGGCTGGCTGGCCCTGATCGTGGCGCTGCACCGGGTGGCGGAAGATCACCACAAGGCCCGCACCCAAACGGCCGCGGCCTTCGCCACCGTGTTCGCGGCCCTGATCTTTCTGAATTACGTCCTGCAGACCACCTTCGTCCCGGCGCTGGCCAGAAATTACCAGCCGGGCTTCGCCTCCACCATTACCGCCCTGTCCATGGCCAACCCCATGTCGCTGGCTTGGGGCCTGGAAATGTGGGGGTACGGCTTTCTGGGCGTGGCCACATGGCTGGTGGCTCCGGTGTTCAGCCGCAACCGCTTCGAACGGGTGTTGGCAACGCTGTTCATCGCCAATGGGATCGCCAGTATCCTGACGGCCATTCTGACGGCCCTGGACATGACTTGGCTGATGACGCTGCCGGGGTTGATCGCCTACGTCGTCTGGAACATTCTGGTCTTCATCATGGCGGGGATGGCAGCGGTGGCCTTGCAGAGGAGGATGAGGCGGGGTATAAATCCTTGACGATGTCTAAATTCCCGTCTCTGCACCAGAATAAATTCCGGTGCTTGTTAACACCAATTGAATAAATTCAATGGCGGTTTAATCGTTTCAACGATTTGGGGTTGGCGAGCACCCGAATTTATTCGGGTGATAGATTCCGGACGCAGACCACCACGCAGTGATCTCTGCGAGAGAATGCCCCGGCTACAAATAGTTCACCCCATCGGGGTGAAACATTCTGACTCCTGACTACTGACTCCTGACTACTACTCATGGAACCTACCCACGAAATGGCCGAACTGCTGCGCGCGCGGCAGGAAAAGCTTGAGGCCCTGCGCAAGCTGGGGGTCGAACCCTACCCCTACAGCTTCCCTCGCACCCACTTCGCCGCCGACGTCATCCGGCGCTTCGAGGAGCTGGAAGCCTCCAAGGAAGTCCTGGCGTTGGCCGGGCGCATCATGACCATCCGGGTCATGGGCAAGGCCGCCTTCGCCCATATCCAGGACAGCTCCGGCCGGATCCAGATCTACGTCAAGCTCGACTTGGTGGGCGAACGCGGCTTCGAGATCTTCAAGCACCTGGACCTCGGCGACATCATCGGTGTCAAGGGGCCGGCCTTCCGCACCCGCACCGGGGAAATCAGCATCCACGCCGACGAATTCCAGCTTCTTTCCAAGTCCATGCGGCCCCTGCCCGTGGTCAAGGAAAAGGACGGTCAGGTGTTCGACGCCTTCAGCGACAAGGAAGCCCGCTACCGCCAGCGCTACCTCGACCTGGTGGTCAATCCCGAAGTTCGCCGGGTGTTCGAAACCCGCGCCCGCATCCTGACGGTGATGCGGCAGTTCCTGGATGAATGGGGCTTCCTGGAAGTCGAAACCCCCATCCTGCAGCCGCTCTACGGCGGCGCCGCGGCCGAACCCTTTGTCACGCACCACAATACCCTGGAACGCGACCTCTACCTGCGCATCGCCGACGAACTCTACCTGAAGCGGCTGATCGTGGGCGGATACGACCGGGTCTACGAGATCGGCAAGGACTTCCGCAACGAGGGGATGGACCGCTTCCACAACCCCGAATTCACCCAGTTGGAGCTCTATGCCGCCTACGAAGACTACACCTTCTGTATGGCCTTTGTGGAAGGGGTCATGGCGCGGATTGCCACGGAACTGACCGGATCCACGAAGCTGACCTACCAGGGCAAGGAGTACGACCTGGCGCCGCCCTGGCCGCGCTATCGCTTCTTCGACCTGCTGAACGAAGCCGTCGGAACCGACCTGCGGGCCCTGTCCGACGACGAGCTGAACCGGGAAGTCAAGGCCGCCGGTCTGAAGCTGGAAATCGGCGAAGTGGGCCGCGGCAAGATGCTGGACAAGCTGTTCGGCGCGCGCGTCGAACCGAAGCTGGCCGGCCCCTGCTTCGTGCTGGATTACCCCAAGGAACTGTCCCCGCTGGCCAAGGGGCACCGCAGCGACCCCGGCCTGGTAGAACGCTTCGAAGGCTTCCTGGCGGGGCGGGAATTCTGCAACAGCTTCAGCGAATTGAACGACCCCGCCGACCAGCGCGCCCGCTTCGAAGACCAGGGCAAGCTGCGCGCCGCCGGCGACCGGGAAGCCCAGCCGCTGGACGAAGACTTCCTGATGGCCCTGGAAATCGGTATGCCGCCGACGGCCGGGCTGGGCATGGGCATCGACCGGCTGACCATGTTCTACACCGACCAGCACAGCATCCGCGACGTGCTGCTCTTCCCGCAGATGCGGTAGAGGCTGGGGACTGGGGGCTGGGGACTGGGAAAACGCGTAGGGGCGGGGCTGGCCCCCGACCGTTACACCAGAATAAATTCTGGTGCTTGCAAAAATCAAATCGTTGAAACGATTACTTCGAAAATGACTTTAGTCAATTGGGGTTGACAAGCACCGGAATTATGGTCATAGACTAAATACTGAACTACATGCTGTGGTGGCATGCTTCCCCCGCAGGGGCCACTGCGTGGTGGCTCCCGACCGCCACGGCACGGGTTCACGGCCGCGACGCTTAACCGGTCGGGAGACGAAGCATGCTCCCCCCGAGCGTCATCACCCTCATGCTTCGTTTCCCGGAGGGCAGAGGCGTGGGCCGGAGGT
>QZKQ01000065.1 GCA_003599535.1 Candidatus Zixiibacteriota bacterium
GGGCGTGTACACCACGCTCAACCCGTGCCTGCCGGCGTTGTTGGGCCGGGCCAACGAACGCCTGCGGGCGAACGTGGACCGGACCCAGGACAAGGAGATTTCGCACCTGCGGAATCTCCTTGTTGATTTGGACCCTATCCGGCCCGCGGGCATCTCCAGCAGTGAAGCAGAGCATGACGCCGCCGTAGGGATGGCCAGCGAGATCGAGGCCGATCTGAAGGAATTGGGCTGGCCCGAGCCGTTAATGGCCGACTCCGGCAATGGCGGCCACCTGGTTTATCCCCTGGAGCTGGAGCAGACGCCGGAGCACGTCGAGCTGCTGAAGCGCGTGCTCCAGGCCCTGGCCTGGCGTTATGACGTGCGGCTCAAGGAATTGGGCCTGGAGTTGGACCAGAAGGTGTTCAACCCGGCCCGGATCAGCAAGCTCTACGGCACCGTGGCCGGCAAGGGCGAGAACCTCCCGGAGCGGCCGCACCGCCGCGCCCGGATCTTGAGCCTGCCGGCGGAGCGCGTGCCGGTGGCGCGGGCGCTGCTGGAGGAGATGGCGGCGGAGGCGCCGCCGGAAAGAGGAGTGCAGGCTGGAAAGCCTGCACCACCGGGGGTTAAAGGGCCCCAGGCGGGACCGCCTGGGCCACCACCAGCATCAGGCCGCGGGGCCATGGATGTGGCCGCGTACCTGGCGCACTACCAAAAAGAGGTGGTGAAGGTCAAGCCGCATGGGACGTCCATGCTGTATTGCCTGGCGGAGTGCGTCTTTGATGAGACGCACCAGGGCAATGAAGCGGCGGTGGGCCAGACCGCGGACGGAGCACTGTTTTACCAGTGCTTTCACAACTCCTGCAAGGAGCGTCTCTGGGCCGAGGCCCGGCGGCTGATCAGCGGGGATGATAAGCTGGTGCGGTTCTTCCCGGGGGGCAGAGGAGTGCAGGCTGGAAAGCCTGCACCACTGGTTAAAGGTGCCCAGGCTGGAAAGCCTGGGGCACCGAAGCCTGGGCCACCGGGCGGGCCGGAGCCTCCGGAAGGGAGTCTGCCGCAGGTGATCATCACCCACCGCTTCTTGCAGGAGAAGTCCGGGGAGTCCCTGGCGGCGCTGGAGCAGGGCAACGACCCGCCGGTGATCTTTGTGCGCACCGGGGCCTTGGCCCGGGTGCTGAAGGATGAAAATAACTCCCCGCACATCGACACCCTGAGCGATATGGCGCTCCGGGGCCTGCTATGCCGCCGGGCGCTCTTTTACAAGCAGACCGCCCAGGGCCTGCTGCCGGCGTCGCCGCCCATGGAAATCCCCCGGGACATCATGGCGCTGGGGGATTGGTCCTTCCCGCCATTGGAGGGGGTCACCGGGATTCCCATCTTCCGTCCGGACGGCAGCGTCTGCCGCACGCCGGGGTACGACCCGGCCACCCGGCTGTACTACGCGGCCGACCCCGATCTGGAGCAGATGCCGGAGCTGCTGGAGGACCCGGACGCGGAGATCGTGACGATGTTTAAGGAGATGCTCCTGGATATCTATTGCGACCTGCCGTTTGCGGAGGAGGCGGATAAGGCCAACGCCCTGGCGCTGCTCTGCACCCTGCCGCTCAGACCGGCCATTGCGGGTTTGATCCCCATGGCGGTGATCACTGCGCCGACGCCGGGCACGGGCAAGTCCCTGCTGGCGGACGTCATTGCCCTGATGGGCACGGGCAAGGTGGCACCAATGGAAGGACTTTCCAACACTGACGACGAAACCCGCAAGCTGATCACCTCGCTCCTGGACAAGGCCTCCCCCCTGATCTGCTTCGACAATGTGGAAGGGAGTTTGCGGGCACCGTCGTTGGCCCGGGCCTTGACCTGCACCATCTGGGAGGACCGCATCCTGGGGCAGAGCGCCACGGTGAGCCTGCCGCAACGCGCCCTGTGGCTGGCCACCGGCAACAATGTGCAGCTCCGGGGGGACTTGCCCCGGCGCACCTTCCCCATCCGCCTGGACGCGCAGATGTCGAAGCCCTGGGAGCGCAAGGAGTTCAGACACCCGCGGCTCCGGGATTACGTGCGGCATTACTGGCCCGATTTCCTGGCGGCGATCTATACCCTGGGGCGGGCCTGGATACTGGCGGGGCGGCCGCAGCCGGCGCAGGAGCTGCCGGTGTTGGGGGGTTATGAGGCGTGGGTGGAGACCTTGGGCGGCATCCTGGCGTTTGCGGGTGTGGAGGGTTTCCTGGCGAACCTGGACGATTTCCATGCGGCGGCGGACCAGGAAGGCCAGGAGTGGGAGGCGTTTTTGGAGACGTGGCACTCGATCTTGGGAGAGCAGGGCGTGTCCTGCGCGGAGATCAAGACGGCCCTGGGGGAAAGTTCGGAGTTCGCGGCCACCCTGCCCGGGTATCTGGGGGACGTCTTCAAGAATCCGGAGCGCTCCTTCGAGCGCAGCCTGGGCAAGGCCCTGGCGCAGAAGGCCGGCCGGCCCTACGGAGAGAAGAATCTGGCGGTGCAGCAGGGGGGGCAGGTGCGGAAGGTGCTGCGGTGGCAGGTGGCCCCGTTGGGGCAGAGGTGTACAGGCGGGACGCCTGTACCTCCAAGTGTGGGTTTGGGATTTACCGAGAAGCCTTGAAATAACCAGGGGTTAGGGGGCAAATGTGGGTTTGGTGGGTTTTCTCCCTATAACCCACGTATCAAGGATTTTAACTCTCACGTTATAGGATACAAACCCACGAAACCCACATTTATAGGATAAGTACATTATATTCTTAAGAAAAGATAGAAAATAGAAACCCACACTGAAGGGGACAGAATGAGGGCCGAATTTTGGTTTGAATTGGTGCCAGGGTTGCTGAGAGATGCGGAAACCTATCGTTTGCTGATGCGGTGGGGCCGGACCGAGTTTGTCGAGGAATACACGGTAACTTCTGAGGAGATGGTCGAGGCTCAGGTCGCAGAGGATCTCCCTGACGGAGTTCAGCGGTTAGTGAACGACCTTGTTTGGGTTTATAAACGTAGCGGGTTGACGCCGGTGATATGCACCAGCCGGCCCGGGGTTATGGTTTCTATTGGCGAACAGATCACTGATCCCGCGGGCAACTGGCGGGAGCCGTCCAAGTGATGCTAGAAATCATGACCCCTGGAAATCGAGGTAAAAGCTGGGCAGGGGATTTTTCCAGAAAAGTCCCAGGTCCCGTCCGGGACAGTATTTGCAGGTCCTTAGCCGGGGTCTCCTGGCGCGCCGCGACGCACTGAAACCGCCTCTCACCTGATTTGACAAGCCGCACAGAGTTTTGAAAATGGTTCGTATAGAACCGAATAGAGGCCGAACATACAGGACATTTATTCAGGAGCGCAGGCGGGAGGCCCGCACGGTTGAGACATGAGGCCCCGGAAGATCAGCGATACGGAGTTATGGGAGTTGGCCGAACAGGGTTTGGGACCCACGGCCATCGCCCAGCGGGTGGGGATGGCGAAAAGCTCCGTGCATCAGCGTTTGCAGCAGTTGCGGCTGGGGATCAACAAGAACGCCACCATGCACCACGCCGGGGAGATTTTGCAGCTCAAGATCAACCTCTGGCAGGAAATGGCGGCCAATCACCGGCAGGCCACCGCATTCCGGGACCGGCTGCTGCGGGCCTTGGGGGAAGGCGAGGCGGCCAAAGAAGAGCGGAAAAAGCTGGAAGAGGTGTTGGGCGAAAATCCGCCGTACGCGGATTTGTACCAGAAGGCGGTGGCGGAGTGCCGGCACGGCAACGGGCTGCTCTTGAAGGCGCAACGGGACGTGATCGCGGCCCAGGAGCAGGCGGAATTCCAGAAAGAGACCATCGAGGCCATCAGACGTGTTAACCCAGAGGTTGCAGACCAAATCCTCCAGGCCCTCCTTGAGGCATCAGCTATTCGCTCAGCTATTGGCTGGTGTTGAGGGGATAGTCCGGAAGGCCAAGGATCACGAAGAGTGCCAGGACTGGCGCCTGGACGATAAGCGGTGGCGTCTGAACAACCTCTACCGGGTGATGGACGACCAGGGACGGCTGGTGCCGTTCAGACTCAATTGGGCTCAGGAGATTCTGCACCGGGAGAAGCACACCCTGAACATCATCCTCAAGGCCCGGCAGTTGGGCTGCACCACCTACATCAACATCGACTACCTGGACGATTGCCTGTTCGAGTCCTACCTCACCGCCGGGATTGTGGCCCATAATGAGAAGGACGCGGGCCGCTTCTTCCGGGACAAGGTGCTCCTGCCGTACCGCCATCTGCCCGAAAACATCAAGATCACCCATCCCGCCATCAAGGAGAGCGCCCAGGGCCTGGGATTCTCAAATTTTTCCAGCGTCCACGTGGGCACCAGTTTGAGGAGCGGCACGGTGCAGCGGCTGCATATCTCCGAATACGGCATCGTCTGCGCCCGCTATCCCGAGAAGGCCCGGGAGATCAAAACCGGGGCGCTGAATACCGTGGCCCAGGGGCAGGTGATCTGGATCGAATCCACCGCCAAGGGCCGGGGCGGGCATTTCCACGAGTTGTGCCAGCAGGCCATGGCCCTGCTGGCATTGATCAAGGCCGGCCAGAAGAAGCTGGGGCCGATGGACTGGAAGTTTTTCTTCTTCCCCTGGTGGGAGCATGACAAGTACGAGACCGAGCCGGAGTACGTGACCATCGGCCCGGATGACGAGGAGTATTTTCAGGAGCTGGCGGACAAGCACGGCATTCAGCTCAGCGACCGGAAAAAGGCCTGGTATGTGAAGAAAAAGGAAACCCAGGGGGAGGACATGAAGCAGGAGTTTCCGTCGCACCCGGACGAGGCGTTCGAGGCGTCGGTGGAAGGCTCGTATTTCGGGGCACTGGTGAGCAAGGCCCGGCGGGAGGGGCGGGTTGCCAAGGTGCCGCCGTATCCAGCGGAGTTGACGCACACCTTCTGGGACCTGGGGATAGACGACCCCATGGCCATCTGGTTCGTGCAGTTCGCGGGGTTAGGGATTCACCTGGTGGACTACTACGAGTTCGCCGGGGAGGGCATGGCCTATTACGTGCGGATGCTCAAGGAGCGGGCGGAGAAGCAGGGTTATCTCTATGGCGAGCATTGGGCCCCGCACGACATCGAGGTAAGAGAGATCGGTCCGGGAATTTCCCGGAAGGACACGGCCGCATCCCTAGGGATCAGGTTCGAGGTGGTGCCGCAGACGCCCCTGGTGGAGCAGCGGGAGGCGGTGCGGAACATCTTCCACCGCTGTTATTTCGATCAAGCCCGGTGCAAGACGGGGATCGAACGCCTGGAGAACTACCGCAAGGAGTGGAGCGAGAAGCTGGGGTGCTTTATCGACCGCCCGGTGCACGACATGGCGTCCCATGGGGCCAGCGCCTTCATGACCATGGCCTGCGCGTGCAAGCTGGGGGCGGGCAGCCGGGTGAGCGGCGGCATGAGCGAGCAGGACGTGGCCGAGTTGCAGGCCAGGTACGGCAGGAGGGTTTGATGGGACGCAGCCAGGAGTTGGTCAAGGAGTTCGACGAGGCGTACCGGGCGGCGATCAGCGTCTGGGGACCGTGGCTGGCGGAGGCCAAGAAGGACGTGCAGTTTAGGCTGGGGGATCAGTACAGCAGCCAGGACAAGGCGATTCTGGCCGCGGAGCAGCGGGACCCCTTGGTCTTCAACGAGGTGAAAAGGGTAGTGAAGCTCTTGACCGGCTACCAGCGCAAGAACCGGCTGAGCCTGAAGGTGGACCCGGTGGAGGGGGCGGACGAGCGCACGGCCCGGCAGTTTTCGGGGCTGACGCAGTTTACCATGACCAAGGGCGGCGGCTACAAAACGCTGTCCGACGCCTTTGAGCACGGGCCGGTGACCACGGGGCTGAACCTGGTGGAGGTGAGCCTGAATTACGACCTGGACCCGTTGAACGGCGATTTCCGCTTCGAGCGCATCCCCTATAACGTGGTCCTGCTGGACCCGTATCTGACCGAGTGGGACCTGTCCAACTGCAACTACGCCCTCAGGCGCAAGTGTCTGAGCAAGGAGGACTGCAAGGCGGCGCTGCCGGCGCACGCCAAGGAGATCGGGGATTTGTCCCCCCAGGGTCGGGACGGGAAGTTTCCGGATGCGCCAGCGGCCACCAATTTCAAGGGCGATCATCTGCTCCGGTTCGACGAGTTCTACCGGCGCACCACCAAGCCGGCGAAACTGCTGGTGGATAAGCTTACCGGCAACTTCCGTATCTGGCGGGGAGAGAAGCCGCGGCTCGACGCCTTTTTGCGCGCGCCCGACCAGGAGACCGGGATGAACGTGGGCGACCGGATGGCGGTGATCGACCACTACGTTAAGACCGTGGACCTGGCCATCATGGTGGAGGGCTACGATTTCTACGACGGGGGCGATCTCTTGGGCATCGACGATTACCCCTGGGTACCCTTCCTGGGGGATTGGGTGCCGGAATACTCGGAGATGAAGGACAAGCTCCAGGGCGTGGTCCGGTGTATGCGGGACCCCAACACCGAGAAGAACCGGCGGCGGCTGAAGGGCCTGGACATGATGGACAGCGTCATCTCCACGGGGTTCAAGGCGGAACAGGACGCGGTGGTGAGCCGGGCGTCGTTGTATCAGACGGGCCAGGGCCGGGTAATCTGGACCCAACCCGGGAAACTGGACAAAGTGGCACAACTCACCGGCGGCGATTTACCCGCGGGTCTGTTCAAGATGATGGAGATCCTGGACCAGGACCTGCTGCGGCTTCCCGGCGTAGAAGGGCTGCTGGCCGCGCCGGAGAACCAGAACCAGCAGATCGCCATGGGGCTGGCCAAGCTCCGGGAGGCCCAGGGGCTGACGCAGCAGCAGGACCTCTTCGACAATTTCCGGTTCGGAAAGAGTCTGCTGGGCAACAAGCTGGTCAAGGCCATGCAGGTGAACTGGCACCCCGCCAAGGTGCAGCGGATTTTGAACGAGAAGCCGCAGCCGGAGTTCTACACCCGGGATTTCGGGCAATACGACTGCGTGGCCTCGGAAGGGTTGCTCACCGACACCCAGCGGCAGATGTTCTACTTGCAGCTCCGGGAGCTGAAGGCCCAGGGCGCGCCCATCTCCTGGAAGACCATCATCAAGTACGCGCCTCTGGAGACCAAAGAAGAATTGCTGCAAGAGATCGAGGCCGGGGAAAAGGCCCAGGGCCAGGCGGCGCAGATGGAGCTGGCCAGCAAGCAGATCACCGACAAGCTGTTGCAGGCGGAGACCGCCTCACGCATCGCCCAGGCCCGGGAGAAGAGCGCCAAGGTGCGGGCGGACATGGCCCGGGCGGGCCTGGATGTCGCCCGGACCATGGCGGAGATCCAGCAGATGGACGCCAACCGCCTGATGGAGCTGCTCAAGCTGGCCCTGGAGATCGAGCGGGGCGGGGGGCTGGGGCTGCCGGCGCCGCCCATGGCCGCCAACGACAAAGTGGTGCCCCTGCGCCGGGGCGAGATGGTGACGAGAAGGTAGGATTAGAATATGGAATGCGATCACGAAGATCATCATTGGGTTATAAGTCCTTTTGCCCTGGTGTTAAAAGATGCTTTGCTCTCTTTTTTGCATCCACACGTGGATGTTGAAGTATGCCTGAAGTGCGGAATAATCAGGGTTCCGGCAGCGGAATTAGTTGCCCGGTTTAAGAGGGAAGCAAATGCCGACCCTGCGTGATGCGGCCTACGCCATGGAGGAGAGTTTGCGGCAGATCGTGGAGTATATTGTTAACCGCAAACAGCATTTGAGCCGGTACTACATCCTGATCCACGCCAAGACCTATGACACGGACACCATCTTCTCCAAGGTGGTGATCTTGTCCACCCGGCCCCCGAAGCTGCTGGGGACGGTGTGCTACGAGATCGACAACCGGGCCGGGACGCAGAAGCGGTTGTGGGTATTGCCCTTGGATATTCCGGTGGATGTGAGCCTGCTCAGCGAGCAGAGCGTGCCCGAGGCGATTCTCAAGAGCGCCGAGGGGATGCTGATTTTTAATTGAGGTTTTTCATGGAAATGGAATTTGAACCATATCCTACGCTATCAGAGATGCATGAAAAAAGGATGTCGGCTTTAGAAACGATAGACATTAACAAAATCCGCCGGCGCATTGAAGACCGGCTGAGGAAAGACCAGGCAGCGGTAATTCGGGTAGCGGAACTTTTGAAAATTAAAGTCGATTAGGGCACCGAACCGCAAGGCTCGATAGAGCAAGGCAACTCAAGGCCCATTTGGGAGTACAGGCTGGAAAGCCTGTACCACCAGATGGGCCTTTTTGTTAAGGCCGCCGCCGGGCCAATCCGGGCGAGGAGACCCACTACCACCAAGGAGGCAAGAGATGGGACCTGAAGGCGAAGACCTGAATGTGAATCCGGGCGGAAACAGCGGCCCCGCCGCCGGGGGTGGAGAACCGGGAGCCGGAGGGCCAGCGGGTTCTGCCGGTGACAGCCCGCCGGAGACCGTGAGCCGGGAGGAGCACGACGCCGTGGTGCAGCAGTTGAATGACAACCTCAGCCTGATGCGCACGCAACTCGACTTGCTCCAGCGGGGCGGGGGGCGGCAGGAGCCGGCGGCCCAGGACCGGGGTTTCTTCGGCGACCAGGACGATGAGGATGTGCCCACGGTGGGCGAACTCAGGAAGTTCGAGCAGCATTTGCGCACGCAGTTCGGCGGGGCCCTGGGAGAAGTCCGGGCGTCGTCACAGACCAGCGACTATCAGGAGGTGGTGAAAACCCACCTTCCCAATTTTCTGCGGGAGAACCCCCTTTACATCAATGTGCTTAACTCCACCCCCCCCCAGCTCCGGGCGCAGGTGGCCTATGATCTGGGGACCCGGGATCCGGCTTACCAGGCGAAGCAGAACCAGAAACACCTGGAGCAGGGAGCGAACCCGAACGCGCAGCGGATTGTCGATAACAAAGGCAAGCCGCAGCCCGGGGGTAAGGGCGGCGGGTCGCCCTTGTCCAAGGCCAGCTATTACGAGGCTCTGGACATGGGGGACGAGTTGGAAAAGCGCATCAGTGAGGTGTTGCGGGGGGTCGTCCAGTAAAGGAGGCGTAAATGGACATTCTGACCACCTCCACCCAGGTGGATCCTGCGGTGGCGGTTTTTTACAACAAGGTGCTCTTAAAACGGGCGCTGCCGTTCCTGTTTTGCCTGAAGTTCGCGCAGGTGCGGGATATTCCGGCCAAGAGAGGCAACATCATCAAATTCCGGCGCTATTCGGCCCTGCCGCTGGCCACCACGCCCTTGACCGAGGGCATCACCCCGCCGGGGCAGCAGTTGGCGAAGACGGACCTGACCGCCAAGATCGCCTTCTACGGCGATTTCGTCCACCTGACCGATGTGGTGGACTTGACCGTGGAAGACGCGGTGCTCACCGAAACCAACATCCTCCAGGGCGAGCAGTCCGGCCAGACCTTGGAAGTGTTGATGCGGGACATCCTGATGGCCTGCGCGTCCCAGACCAACGCCGCGGGCGGCGGCAACGGCAAGACGCCCACGGAGCCGGCGGTGACCGACGTGACCGCGGTCACCAAGGCGCTCCGGGCCGGGAACGCCCGGTACATCACGAACGTGATCACCGCCAACGACGGGGTGGGCACCTCCCCGGTCCGGGCGGCGTTTTGGGCCATGACCCACACAGACCTGGACGACGCCTGGGAAGCGGTGGCCGGATTCAAATCCACCGTCGAGTATCCCCGGCAGGATACGGTGCTGGAGGCGGAGATCGGGGCGGTGAAGAATGTGCGCCTGTTGTCCAGCACCCTGTGGCACAAGGACACGTCCACCACCCCGGACACCTACAAAACCGCAGTGGTGGGCAAGGACGCCTACGGCATGACCCGGCTGTCCACCCTGACCCTGAAGAACATCGTCAAGGCCTTCGGCTCCGGCGGCACCTCGGACCCCCTGGACCAACGGGCGACCTCGGGGTGGAAGGCGTCGTGGGTGGGCCGCATTCTCAACGACGCGTTCATGCACCTGCTGGTCTCCAGCAATAAGGCGGGCAGCGGTTGATTTTAAAGGTGCCCCAGGCTGGAAAGCCTGGGGCCACTACTAAGGAGGTTAGCTGATGAATCAATTCAAGCTGAAAACCGGGACGTTCACCGGCGCGGCCGCGGCCATCAACCTGAACCTGGGGTTCGTGCCGGACGTGTTCCGGTGGCGGATGAACGAGGCCATTGCCGCCGGGGACATCGCCAAAGGGGAATGGAACCGGGCCATGGCGGACGGCGACGCCCAGGTGAGCAAGGCCATTGTGGATAATGGCACCAGCACAACGGTGGATGAGCAGTTCGAGACCACCAACGGCATCACCAAGCTGGACACCGCGGCCATCTCTCCTCAAACCCGGAAGAACTCCACGGCCTACGTCGTGGGGGACCTGGTGTATCCGGCCGTTAAAAACGGCTTCATCTACGAATGCACCACCGCGGGCACCTCTCACTCGTCCGAGCCGGCGTTTGGCACCACGGTGGGCGGCACCACGGCTGAAGGCGGCGGGACGGTGGTGTGGACCTGCCGCGCGGCGGATTACGCGCCGGTGCAGAAGACCAAGGTGCAGGGGGTGACTATCGGCACCGGCTGCATGACCGACGGCAAGGTGTACGCGTACGAGGCCCTGCGGGGAAATTAAGGTGTGACCGGCTTTCAGCCGGTCACCACCACCTTTAGGAGGTTTTATGGCTGTGACGGAAGTGAAGGGCACAGGCTCCGGCGGCGGGTTGCCGTTGGGGGGCGGCTCCGCCCCCCCTGAAAAAGACCGGAAGGGCTACTACCTGTTTATCAACCTGGAGACCCAGGGGGCGAACCTGACCTATGCCTGGGACGGTAAAATCTACACCTACGAAGACGGGCAGGTGTACCAGATGACCCCGGCGCAGGCGGCGCACCTCAATTCCTTATCGGTGATGCAGTATGACTTGCAGCCCGATGCCAGCGGGCAGATGAGGTCGGTCCCGGTGGGGCGGCGGCCGCGCTTCAGCGTGCGCGAAGTGACGCCGGGGGAAGTGGAGCGGCAGCGGCAGGAGCTGGCGGGCCAGGCCGCGAATTTGTAAGGGGTGACAGGCTAAAAGCCTGTCACCACTGCCTGTCACCACGGGAGTGAAAATGGCCATCTGGAACCTGGAGAAGCTGCGGCAGGAAGTGCGGGACATCACGGGGCGGAAGTCCGTGACCCAGACGTCGGATGAGAGGGTGAACGAGTATATCAACGAGTACTACACCCTGATCATGCCCGTGGACCTGGAACTGGAGGAGTTGCAGGGCTTCTGGACCCAGAACACCGCAGCCGGAGCCGACACGGTAGTTTTGGACGCCGCGGTCCTGTGCATCCTGCCGCCGCTGACCTGCGGGGGGTATCCGGTGCAGTTGCTGGATGACCCTTCCCGGTTCTACGGCCTCTATCCGAAGGATGGGGAACCCTACAGCCAGAACCGTCCGGAGGTGGCTCTGCAATACGGGCGGAATTTGATCTTGAGACCGCCCCCGGACACCATCTATCAGCTGCACGCGCCGTGTGTGGCCCTGCCGGGGGCGCTCTCCGGGGCCGGGGAGCCGCTCCGGGACCTCTGGGGCCGGTTGATCGCCCTGGGCACGGCCATCTTGATTTACGCGGGCCACGGGCAGCGGGAGGAGGTCGAGGCCCTGGCCCCGGCTTATGAGACCCAAAAGGTCCTGGTGCAACGGCCGTATCTGAAACGGACGGTGGGGCACCGGGGCCCACCCCGATTTTAAAGGAGCGGCAGGCTAAAAGCCTGCCGCCACTGACTGGAGAAGCTTATGGCCTGGGATAAGAGCAAGCCGGCGGGGAGTCAAAAAATCAGGTTGAGTGACGAGGAAATCCGGGCCAACTGGGACGCCCTGGAAGACGCCTGGAACCGGGAGCATGTCTTCCCGGGCGTCAAAGGGTCCACCGCGGGGATGCACAAGGTGCCGGTGGAGACGGCCTTGCCTACGGGGTATGAGGGCCGTCTCAGCATCCACAACAACCTCTTGCACTGGTACTCAGGCGTGGCCTGGCGGACGCTGATCCCGGCGGGAACCAAGATGCTTTTCCTGCAACCCGCCGCGCCGCCGGGCTGGACCCAGGACCCGGCGGTCAACGACCGGGTGCTGCGGCTGGTGTCGGGGGCGGGAGGGGGGACCGGGGGGGATTGGACCATGGCGGCGCTGGCCACGGCGG
>QZKQ01000129.1 GCA_003599535.1 Candidatus Zixiibacteriota bacterium
ACCCGCCGAGCGCAGGGCCACTTGATTTTCTTCTCTTGCGACGCAGCTCACTTCGCGCAGCAGGGCAGCTCCGCACTCCTCGATCATACCCGCCGGATCCAGATCCACGAGCCGGCAGCCCAGTTCGGGCCGTTCCGCGGCAATGCTGCGCCCGAAACCCCAAAGCAAAGTTTGCGCAGGATCGACCTTCTCCGCAGGCGCACCGAAAGATACCGCACCACTGGTCACGATGGTCAGCAGCGGCATCCGCTGATTCTCGGACCCCCGGAGTATCCGGACCAGATGCAGCAGTCCGGTCCAGCCGTCCGCGCCATCGTCCGCGCCGCCTTCGGTCGCAAGGCGATTTAGCATGCCCCAGCGGCCGATTCCCCATGAGTAGACCACGCCCCTGAGCGCTTCCTGAAGGTTTACTCGCGCATACAGCCGCTCGAAATCGCCCGGCTCGGTCGCACGCACCTGGGTGTGGTCAGGCTCTAATTCGGCATACGCGTCACCCGCTGTGACGCTGTGAATTCGGGCTCCATGCTGTTGAAGTGCGGCGCCCAACACGCGGCCCGCGCCTGCGGCATCGGTAAAGATCAGCCACAAACCATCCACATTTTCGGAAACCGGTTCCGGCAGCGAATCGAGGGCCGTCCATTGCAACTCGTGGAGCCAGCCATCCGTATCGTGACGTTTTACAAGCGCCTTCTGAAACGCATGCTGCGTGGCTCGCTTGATCCGCAGTCCCTGGATTTCGGCCAGCAGTTCCCCGGCCGGGTCGAACATTCGAAGATCGCCGATATGGATTTCATTCCCATCCGCACCTGCGCTCCGCAGTGTACCCCGGCATGAAGCTGGGCGTGCACCAGGGCGGTGCACCTGGTATAGCTCCACCCCGATCGGCAGGTAGACATCACCCTGGTTTTTCCCTTTCAGCGCTGCCCCCAATAATTGAAACCCCAAGTCCAGCAGCGCAGGGTGCAGAAAATAGCCGCTGACTTCCCGCTCGAGGGTTTCCGGCATTTCCAGGCGGCCGGTCACACGCCCGTCCTGATGCCGAATTTCATTCAGGCCCTTGAAGGCGGGGCCGTATTCGATGCCGATTTCGCGCAGACTCGCATAATAGGCCTCCTGCGGTACGAGCTCGCCAGCCTGGTTTTGTCCCAACAGAACGAAAGGCTCTGTCTCATCGACGTTTTTCTCGATCCGAATGCTTCCCGAGGCATGGCGCTGCCAGATCGACGATTGCTCGTCGGTCAGGCTGAAGATCTCGAATGTTGCCCCATCCTCTTCCAGCGGACCGAACGTGGTCTGGAGGACCGCAGGCACCCCCTGGGCAAGGAGCAACGGCGCTTCGATATTGAACGCCTCGATCCGGCACGCCTGTCCTTGCATGTGCAGAGTGCCGGCCGCAAGTCCCAGCTCCAGAAAAAGAGCCGCGGGCACAACGGTGGTGCCGAAGATGCGATGGTCTGAGAGGTATGGCAGCGCCGCTGTATCGAGAGTCGTCTCAAAGGCCGCGTTCGCATTGTGGGGCGACCGGATCGTCCGGTCGATCAGTGGATGATTCATTTCGGGATGATGCATCCCGCGATTCGACCGCAATGGTCTGTGCGCCGCAGGGGTCCGCACCCAGAAATGCGCGCGCTGGAATGGATAGGTCGGCAATAGCATGCGGCGGCGCCGGTAGTCGCGGTCGAAGCCCGTCCAATCCACTGGCGCGCCTTGCACATAGAGCCGCCCCAGCGATTCGAGCAGGCGCGCCCAGTCGTCGCTCCCCTTGGCCAGAGAGGGCAGCCGGAGCGCATCGGGCAATGGCTCGATTTTGGCCGCCATGCCGCACAGGACCGGGTGCGGGCCGCTTTCCACGAACCAGCGGCACCCCAGGGCGTACAGGCTCCTGATCGATTGCATGAAGCGCACCGGCCGGCGGGCATGCCGGCGCCAGTAGCCGGCGTCGATTTCGTGATTTCCGATCGGTTCCCCGGTTAAATTGCTCACCAGGTCGATGCGCGGTGCGGCATAGCGCACACCGGCCGCAATGCGTTCGAATTCGTCCAGCATCGGCTCCACCAGCGGCGAGTGAAAGGCGTGCGAGACATTGAGCGGCACCGAGGCGATGCCGCTGTGCTGCAGCGCCTCGCGGATCGCCGCGACGGCCGGCGCCGCCCCGGATATCACCGTGTTGGCCGGGCCGTTGAGCGCCGCCAGGGACACCCTGTCGCTATGCGCCGCGATGGCCGCGAGCGCCGTTTTTTCATCGGTGAAAAGCGCCGCCATGGCGCCCCCCTGCGGCAAGGCCTGCATCAGCCGCCCGCGCGCCGCAATCAGGCGCAGGCCCTCTTCCAGCGTGAATACGCCCGCCGCGCAGGCCGCCACATACTCGCCCACGCTGTGGCCCATCACCGCCGCCGGTGCGATGCCCCATGAACGCCACAGCTCGGCCAGCGCAATCTCCAGCGCAAAGAGCGCCGGCTGCGCATAGCCGGTCTGGTCCAGCAATTGGCGCGCCTCTTCTTCCCTGCCCGGGTCCGGATAGAGCACCGCCAGCAGCGGCCGCGCAAGTTCCGGCCGCAGAATCTCGTCACAATGCGTCATGACCCTCCGGAAGGTCGGCTGCGTCTCAAACAGCCGCCGCCCCATGCCCACGTATTGCGACCCCTGCCCGGTGAAAAGAAAAACGAGGCCGGGCGCCCGTTTGCTGTGGATCTCCGCGTGCAGGACCGCGTGCGCATCGCCGCTGTGGAAAGCCTCCAGTTTGCGCGCCAGTTCGGCCGGGCCGTCGCCGCTCACCGCCAGGCGGTGTTTGAAATGGGCGCGGCCGGTATTGGCCGTAAAACAGACATCGCCGGCCGCCCCGGATTTCTGTTCCCCCAAAAAATCGCTGTAGCGCCGGGCCGATTCGGCCAGGGCCTGTGAAGTTTTGGCCGAAAGGGCCAGCAGGTGCAGCGGACGGGTGGTGTCCGGCGCCGCCATCTCCCTGGAACCGTTCGCCTCCAGGATCACATGGGCATTGGTGCCGCTGAATCCGAACGAGCTGACCCCCGCGATGCGGCGCTCGGTCCACGGCACCAGGGCGGTGGGGATCTCCACCGCCGTGCCGCTGGTCCGGATCTGCGGATTGAGCGTGTGGAAATGCAGGTGCGGCGGAATGGCCTGGTGCTGCAGGGCCAGGATCACCTTGATCACGCCGGCCACACCCGAGGCCGACTCCAGGTGGCCGATGTTGGTCTTGACCGATCCGACGCGCAGCGGGTTTTCAGCCGTGCGGCCCTCGCCCAGCACACGAATCAGCGCTTCCATTTCGATCGGGTCGCCCAGGCGCGTGCCGGTGCCGTGGGCTTCCACATAACCGATCGCCTCGGGCCCCAGGCCGGCCGATTCCAGGGCCTTGCGGAGGACCGCTTCCTGGGCCGGTCCGTTCGGCACGGTCAACCCGCTGCTGGCGCCGTCCTGGTTGACGGCCGAACCGCGGATGACGGCCAGAATCGGATCGCCGTTCTTTTCGGCCTCGCTGAGACGCTTCAACAGCAGCAGGCCGCAGCCTTCGCCGCGCACAAAGCCGTCGGCCCGGGCATCGAACGTTTTGCAGCGGCCGTCGGGGGCCATCATGCCCCAGCGGTTGAAGCAGATAAAGGCTTCCAGCGCCAGGATCACGTTGACCCCGCCGGCCAGGGCCATGTCGCTCTCCTTCTGGCGCAGGCTCTGGCAGGCCAGGTGGATGGCCACCAGCGAGGAAGAACAGGCCGAATCGATGGCCATGGCCGGTCCGTTGCAGCCCAGGGTGAAAGCGAGCCGCCCGGCTGTCACATTTAAAGCATTGCCCGTGGCGGTGTAGGCGTCCAGCTTGTCCGGCCCCTGTTCCATGGAGATGCGCGCGTAATCCGTCGTGGTGACGCCCACGAAGACGCCGGTCCTGCTCTCCTTGAGACGCGTGGCGTCGATGCCGGCGTTTTCGATCGTTTCCCAGGCCACTTCGAGCAACAGGCGCTGCTGGGGATCCATCGATTCGGCCTCGCGCCCGGAGATTCCGAAGAAGGCCGCGTCGAAGCGGTCCACTTGATCCAGAAAACCGCCGAAGGGCGGCTGAACGTCGCCCGCGGGCAGCAGATCGCGCCGGGCCATCGCCCAGCGTTCCGCCGGCATGGGCCGGACCGCATCGATTCCGCCGGCAAGCAATCCCCAATAATCTTCAGGAGAGTGCACGTTTCCAGGAAAGCGGCAGCCCATACCGATCACGGCGATCGGTTCTGCGGCGGCGCGCTTCAGGGCATCCATTTCACGCTGCATTTTAGCGAGCGCCGCCAGGGCATTGCGCAGCAATTCGCGCCGCTCGGCAGGGCCGTTATCGCTTGCTCGGTCGGTCATTTCCTATTACTCCCCCGTGGTTCCTCCAAACGTTCTATTCGCATCAACTCAATTCCTTAAGCTTGGCCGCCAGCAGATCCGACAGTTCCTCTTCGGTCAACTCATCTTCCGGAGCCGGGACGGGCGCCGGCAGCGCCTCGGCCGCCGCCGCAAGCGGCGCACGCTCCTGCGCCGCCGGCATCTGCTTCAGCAAAAAGCCGGCGATATCCTCGATGGTAGGGTAGTTGAAGGTCAGGGTCGCGGGCAGGGCCATGGCCACATCCTTTTCGATGCGGCTCTTGAGTTCCACGGCCATGAGCGAGTCCATGCCCATGTCGAAAAAGCCTTTCTCGCTGTCCACGGCCATGTCGGGCGCCAGCCGCAGCACTTCGCGGACCCTTGTCTGCAGGTGCGCGACCAGCGCGGCCTGCCGCCGGGCGGCCGGCAAAGCCGCCAGTCTTTCGCACAATCCGTCGCTGTTCGGCGCGGCCGGCCGCTCGGGTGCCGGTTGGGCCGCGACCAGGCTGAAGATCGGCCGCGGGCGGCGCGCCTCGTAAAGGGCGCGCAAGCGCGCCCAGTCCACCGCTGCCGCGCAGATCTGCGCGACGTTGGCCCCCATCAGGCGGCCCAGCAGCGCAAGCGCCTGACCGGCGGGCATGGGATTGAGACCCGCCTGGCTGAACTTCTGCCGATCCTCGGCGCTGGCCGCGCGCATTTCTTCCCAAGTGCCCCAGTTGATGCTCAGCGCCGCCCGCCCGGTCGTGCGCCGGCGCTGCGCCAGCAGATCGAGATACTGATTGGCGGCCGCATAATGGCCCAATCCGGCGGCCCCCCAGAGGGCCGTGGTGGAGGAGAAAAGCACGAAAAAGTCCAGCGGCAGGTTCCGGCTGAGTTCGTCCAGCAGCATGGCGCCGCCCACTTTGGCCCGGAACATCTGCGCCAGCCCGGCCGGGTCGAGCCGTTCAATGGGTGCGCCGCTCATCTGCACCGCGGCATGCAGGATGCCCTTCAGCGGCCGGTCCGCGTCACGCTGCAGGCCTTCGAAAAGAGCGCCCATGGCCTCGCGGTCGCCGACATCCACGCTGACCGGGTCGACCTGGGCCCCGCTGGCTTCGATGGCCCTGATCGCCCGGATCACTGCGGCGGTTTCGCCGCCCTGCGGCAGGCTTTCCCAGGCGGACCTCGCCGGGAGGCGCCTGCGCGACGCAAGGATCAATCGTCCGGCGCCCTGGCCGGCCATATACCCGGCGATCTTCAAGCCCAATCCGCCCAGGCCGCCGGTGATCAGGTAGGCGGCATCCCGGCGCAGCCGCACCGGCCGCTCGGGAATCGCTTCGGCCGCTCCGTTAACAATCCGCGGAACGAAGCGAAGGCCGTCGCGCAGCGCGGCCTGATCCTCGTCGCCGGCGGAAACGATGTGGGCATACAGCCATGCGGCGGTTGCATCGCTCTGATTCCCGGACGGCAGGTCGACGATGCCGCCGAAGTGCTGCGGATGTTCCAGGCTGAAGACGCGGCTCAAGCCCCACAGGGCGGCCTGCCGCGGTTCCGGCGCGGGTTCAGGGGCCGCAACCGCCTGGGCGCCGCGGGTGCAGACCCACAGTTTGGCCGCCGGCGGCACAGCCGCCAGCGCCTGCATCAATCCGAGCAGTTCGGTCAATCCGGCCGGGACCCATTCGTGCTCCCGGGCCTGCCCGGCATCCGGATTTGCAAAGTAGACCACGCCCTTGAGCTCCGGGGCCGCGGCGGAGTGCAGCCGGGTGCGCACCTCTTCGATGCAACCCTTCAGACGATCCGCCCCGCCCGCGGGCAGGCCGGCGCGCAGGACATTGGCGCCGGCGTCGGCCAGCTTGCCGGCCAGAGCAGCATCGAGTCCCCGGGAATCGGCGAAAAGCAACCAGGTGCCCTCTGCCTTGGGGAGGTCGGTCTGTGCCACCGGTTTGCGCGCCACGATGACCGTCTGGTTGAAGATATCGGGCGGCAGGGCCGGATCTTCCACCGCCGCCGTGGCGCAGTCGAATCCGCAGCCGGTCAGCAGCCGCAGCCAGCGCGCGCGGTCGATCAGCGGATAGTCCGGGCGCAGTTCGGTGTCCTCGAAGCGCCACCAGCCGTCGGTCAATCCGAAGGTCAGATCGACCCAGCGCTGCGGCGCCGTGCCTTCCAGAAGCAACACCAGGCCTCCGGGGGCCAGCAGGCGGCGGATGCGCAGCAGGGTTTCCTTCAGGTTTTTGGTGGCGTGCAGCACGTTGGCGGCGATGACGATGTCGAAAGCCTGCGCGGCAAAGCCCTGTTCTTCGGGATCGCTTTCGATATCCAGCACCCGAAAATCGACGCCGGCGTATGCGCGGAATTTTTGCCCGGCGCGGGCCACGAACAGGGGCGAGATGTCGCTGAAGGTATAATGGTCCTGGTGCGGATCGAGCCGCCCTAAAACATGCGCCGTGGTTCCCCCGGTGCCGCCGCCGATCTCCAGAACGCGCACATTTGCCCCCGCGGCGTGCCGCGCCGCCGTTTCGGCGGCCAGCGCGTCGGCTATCACCGCGTTGTAGGAGCGCGCATAAGGCGATCTTTCGTAAATATGTTCCGCGGTCTGAACCTCCGCGCGCGGGAAAAGCAGCTCCAGGGGATCGCATGCGCCGCTCAGAACCTCATGAAGGTGTTCTGCGCAGCGCACGGTCATCTCGATTTCGGCCGCGCACGACGGAAAGCGTTTTAAAAGCGCTTCCGGCGATACGGCCGCATCGGTTTCAAGCGGTTCGCAGCCGATGCGCAACCCCGGGCCTTCCCTGACCAGGAAGCCTTCTTCCTCCAGGGTGGCGCACAACCGGTTCAGCAGGCGCGTGTAACGCGGCAGCGCCCGCAGGGCGCCGGCAAGATCACCCGGCGTGAAGTTTCCGGCCAGTCCGGTCTCTGCCCCGGTGCGCAGCATTCGAACGATGGCGGCCAGACACCAGCGATCCAGTTGCGGCAGCAATTCCGCGTAGACCCACAAACCGTTTTGGTCGCCGTAGCGCTTGAGATCGGCGCTCAGGCGCGGCGCCAGGTCGGCCGGCCGGATCAAACGCGCGGCCCAATCCGCCCTTGTCAAGAGCGGCAGCGCCCGGGGGACCCATGCGAGTCGGTACAGCACGTCCGCTTCGCGCGGCCGGACCGCAGCCTCCAGGGCTTCGGCGCGCGTTCTCCTGAGCAACAGGTTGTCGCATTGCGCGATGACGGCGCCGTCCTGGTCGAAAAGGGTGATGTCGCCGCCGATCGATTCGCGCTGCACGCCGCCGGCCGCATGCAGCCGGGTCAGGTTCCAGAAGCGTCCGGGCGGTTTGCGATAGAGCCGCACCCGCCCGATGCCGATCAGCAGGAAAGCCTGGCCGGGCATCTCTTCGGGCAGCGCCGCTCCCAGCAGGTGAAAACAGGCGTCCAGCAGCGCGGGATGAATGCGATAGTGCGCGCTCTCCGGTTCGAGCTGCCCGGGGAGAATCATTTCGCCGAGCGCCTCGCCGGCGCCTTTCCAAATGGCCTGCAGGCCCTGGAACGCCGCGCCGAAGTCAAGGCCCAGGCCTTGTACGCCGCGATAATAGTGCTGCGCCGCAATCTTGACGGGACACCGGCTTTGGATCGTCGCAAGGTCCAGGCGTGCAGGCAAAGCCTCACCGGCAGCTGGTTTGAGAATGCGGCACTGCGCTTTCCGGCGCCATTCGACGCCGTTGGGCGAAGGTGCGCCGCTGAAGAAACGGCAGGTCAGACCTTCGGAGGCGGCGCCATTGCTGATCAGGGTCTGCACCCGCACGGGCTCGCCTTCGGGCAGCTTCAAGGCCTCGCTGATCTGCACATCCGCAAGCACCCAGCCGCCGTTTTCGGAAGGATCGTGCATCCCGGCGCTCTCGGCGGCCGCCATGGCCATTTCCAGGTAAGCCGGGGTCGGCATGATCCATTGTCCAAAAATGCGGTGCTGCCTGAGAAAAGCGGGCCTGTCGCAGCCGAGCCACGCTTCGAACACCCGGCTGTTCATCTCAGGCGAAAAGAGTTCGCGCCCCAGCAGGGGGTGGCCACCCGGCTCCGGCCGGCCGGGATCGGGGACGGCCGCACGCGCAGCCGAACGCTCCAGCCAGTACGCACGGCGCTGGAACGGATAGGTGGGCAGGTGCAGCCGCGGCCCGGCCGGCTCCCCGACCTGGCGCCATTGAACCGCGGCGCCGTTCACATACAAACTCCCCAGGCAGCGCAGGATCTCGCGGTGATCATCCTTGCCGCGCGCCATCGCGTGGTGCCAGATCACCTGCGGGTCGGCCAGACAGCCCTGCCCCAGCATGCTCAGCACCGGATGCGGGCCGATCTCCAGAAAGTGCCGGTAGCCCGCGGCATGCAGCGTCTCGAGGCTCTCCGCGAAGCGCACCGGCCGGCGGCTGTGCTCGCGCCAGTAGTCGGCACTTTCCATCTGGCGCGGGTGGGCGAAGGCACCCGTGAGATTGGAAACAATCGGAATCTGCGGCTCCCGGAAGGCGATCCGTCCGGCCTCGGCCGCCAGCGCTGGCAGCACCGGCTCCATGAGGTGCGAGTGAAACGCGCGCGCCACGTGCAGCGGCCGATGACCGATGCGTTTGGCGGCCGGCTGTTCAAGCAGCCGCCGCAAAGCGGCCGGTTCGCCGGACAGGACGGTCTGGCGTGGTCCGTTCAGGGCCGCGATGCACACCCCCGGTCCGATCTCGTCGATCAGCGCCTGCGCCGCCGCGGCCGGCGCCGCCAGGGCCGCCATTGCGCCGGGAGCGGCCAGCGCCTGCATCAGTTGACCGCGCCGGGCGATCAGGCGCAATCCCTCTTCCAGGCTGAAGATCTCGGCCACGCAGGCCGCCACATATTCGCCCACGCTGTGCCCCAGGACCGCAGCCGGTTCGATGCCCCACGATTTCCACAAAGCCGCCAGGGCGTATTCCAGGGCAAACAGGGCCGGCTGGGCATAGTCGGTGCGCGCAAGCGGCGCTTCACCTTCCTGCGACGCGTAGAGCAGATCAAGCAGCGGGCGGTCCATGATGGGGCGCAACAGCTCCGCGCATTGGTCCAGGGTGCGGCGGAACACCGCCTGGGAATGGTAGAGCGCGCGGCCCATGTGCGGATACTGGGAGCCCTGGCCGGTGAACATGAAAACCACCTGGGGCGGGCGTTTGACCGGTTGGGGGCTGCGCAGGATATCCTCGGATCCGGCCCTTCGGGCGATGCGCTCCAGTCCGGCCTGCGCCTCGGTGGTGGAATCGGCCACAAAGGCGGCGCGCTCGGCGAAATGGCTGCGCCCGGCGTTGATGGTGCGGCTGAGCGCGGCCGGCGTGATCCCGGGATACTTTCCAATATGCCCGGCATACCGGCCGGCCCACTCGGCCAAGGCTTGGCCGTCGCGGCCTGAAAGAGCGAACAGGCGCGGCCCTTCCGCGGACACGCTGGCGGTGCGCGCCGGCTGCGGGGCCTGGCCGATCAGCACGTGTGCATTGGTCCCGGAAAAGCCGAAGGAACTGACCCCCGCGACGCGCGGCCGGTCCCCCGAATGCCAGGGCGTGCGTGCGGTGGGAATGCGCACGGGCAGGTGTTGCCAGTCGATTGCGGCGTTGGGCGTCGCAAAGTGCAGGTGCGGCGGAATTTCTCCGTGCTGTACAGCCAGAAGGGCCTTGATCAGCCCGGCGATGCCGGCCGCGGATTCGGCGTGGCCGATGTTGGTCTTGACCGAACCGACCAGAAGCGGACGGCGCGGGTCGCGCCCGGGGCCGAAGACCTCGCCCAGGGCGCGCATCTCGATGGGATCGCCCAGGATGGTGCCGGTGCCGTGAGCTTCGATATATTCGACCGCCGAGGGCTCCAAACCGGCATCGCGCAACGCGTGGCGGATGACGTCGGTCTGCGAGGGGCCGTTGGGGGCCGTTATCCCGCCGCTGCGGCCGTCCTGATTCACGGCACTGCCAAGAATCAGTCCCAGGACCGCATCGCCGTCGTCCCGGGCGTCCGCGAGCCGTTTGAGCGCCAGCATGCCGCAGCCCTCGGCGCGTACGAAACCGTCGGCCGACTGATCGAAGGCCTTGCAGCGGCCGTGCGGCGACAGCATCCGCGCCCTGGAAAGCGCCAGGGTCGTTTCGGGCAACAGGATCAGGTTGACGCCCCCGGCCAGGGCCAGGCGGCATTCGCCCGCGCGCAGGCTCTGGCAGGCCAGGTGCACGGCCACCAGCGACGAGGAGCAGGCCGTATCCACCGCCAGGCTGGGACCTTCCAGATCGAGCAGGTAGGATATGCGGCCGGCCGCGATGCTGTGGGCGCTGCCCGTGGCCAGGTAGGCATCGATGGCCTCGGCGGCCTGTTCCAGCAGCAATTTGCTGTAATCGGCGTTGCAGATGCCCAGATAGACGCCGGTGCGGCTGCCGGCCAGTTCCGGCGGGCTGATGCCGGCGTTCTCGATCGTCTCCCAGGCCACCTCGAGCGCCAACCGCTGCTGCGGGTCCATGGATACGGCCTCGCGCGGTGAAATGCCGAAGAACTCGGCATCGAAATGCTCGATGCCCGCAAGGAAGCCGCCCCAGCGCGTGTTCATCTTTCCGGGGCGCTCGGGGTCCGGGTCGTAATAGCGATCGACCTCCCAGCGCTCGGGCGGCACCTCGCGGATGCCGTCGCGGCCCTCCGCCAGCAGCTCCCAGAATCGTTCGGGCGAGTCCGCGCCGCCCGGAAAGCGGCAGCCCGCGCCGATCACGGCGATCGGCTGGCTCGCGGCGCGGCCCAGCTTCTCGATCCGGCTGTTGAGTTCATCGGCCAGCACCATCAACTGCTTGGGCGACAGCTTGGCAATACGGTTCATGAAATCACTCACCGGACACCATCCTGTTCATTGAGCATGCGATCGATATCTTCATCGCGCAGGTTCTCGATGCGGTTCAACAAATCCTCGGTCGCCGTTTCGGCGGCCGGCCTCTTGGCCTGCGGCTGGGCTGGCGCAGCCGTCAACTCAAGCTCACCGGCCAGAAAGGCGCCCAGCGCGGCCAGGGTGGGATAATCGAACACCAGCGTGGCCGGCAGGGCCAGCGCCAGCCCCTGCCCCAGCGCATTGCGCAATTCGACCGCCATCAGCGAATCGAGCCCCAGATCGCTGAGCGCTTTGTCCGGGTCGATCGCGTCGGAAGCATCGCGCCCCATGATCCGCAACGTCTGGTTGAGAACGAAAAGGTCCAGCAGGCTCTTGCGCTGCGCCGCCGGGGCGGTGTCGCGGGCCTTCGAAACGTCGGCGGCGTCGTGGCGAGGGCCAGACGTCATCGCACGGAACTCGTGTTTATGCTGAGAATGAACTGCCGCATCCGCAACCGCCGGACGCATTCGGATTCTTGAAGGTGAAGCCCGACCCCTGCATGGACGTCACGTAGTCGATGGCGACGCCGTTGAGGTACTGCATCGAGAACGGATCGACGAAGACGCGGTAGCCGTCCTGCGCGAGGATCGTGTCGTCCTCGGCCGCCTGGTCTTCGATCAGGAGGCTGTACTTGAACCCCGAGCAGCCGCCGGGCTGCACGCTCACGCGCAGGCCGCCCACGTCGGGCGACACGCCTTCCGCGGCCATGAACTTCTTGACCTCGGTGGTGGCGTTGGCGGAGATCG
>QZKQ01000108.1 GCA_003599535.1 Candidatus Zixiibacteriota bacterium
GCCGATTTTACAACTATTTAGCACCACAGATTACACAATTCCACTACTTGACAACCCTAACCAACTGTCTTTGCTCGACTAAAAGTCAAGACAGTAGTGATGACGGCTTGAGAGTACGAACCACATATAGCTCCGGCCCATAGATAGGCACGGTTTTTCGTAATCAGACAATTTCTAACTGTTGGACTGGAATTATAACAATATATAGCTCCACCCATGCCGTCAGCGCCGCTGCCGCCATTAGCGTAGCCATCACGCAGACTGCAATATTCCAGCCGGGAATTGCTGGATGAACTGTTGAAGCGAATACCCCACCACCCATTGCTGGTATCCACAGCAGAGAAAAATATTGAGTCTTGTTCGATTCCGATGGCGGTCAAATTGGCATTCGCTTCAACCCGGAATTTATAGTGCCCCTGGAAAATCACTTGGACGCCTTCGTGGATGTGCAGTGAACCGTTTGCCGGGACGTAGATCTCTCCGAGGATATTATAGGGATTCCCTGAAGAATACCAGTCGCCGGTTACCGGGCCGGCTGGGATTTCAGTTGCATTAACGGTTGGCAACAGCAGGTTCAGCACCGTGATCACAGTGCACACTACAGTAGGTAATCCTTGAAGTCTCATTTTTTCCTCCGATATAGATAGGGAGAATTTTAGCTTGGCCTTCAGTTCGGCCAGCAAGCACAATATACACAAAATTCCCCCACTTCTGCGGCAAACCAACCCCAACTGAAATCACTAAATCACTGTTTTTGTGGATGTAACGGAGAGACTACTGGAGGGATCCGAGCCAAGCCTGCTCTTCGGGGAAGAGGAGCTGCTCGGAAACCGGGGTTTCCGCGGAGAGGCCCAGGAGGGCCAGGTATTCGCTGAAAGCGGGGGAGAGATTGCTGTGCCAGGCGTGGGTGATCTGCCCGTCGTGGATCAGCAGTTGGATTTCCCGGCCGCCCTGGACCAGCTTCAGCGAGCCCCGGAGCGCGCCGTCCGCCTCGCGGGACAGTTCTCCGCTCAGGCGCCGGGGGGCCGCGGCTTCGGGGATGACGCGCGACTTTTCCAGCTCGGCCAGCACCGGCTTTAAGCCGGTCTCACTGAGCTTGAGGGTCCGGCCCGGTTCCAGGTTCCGCTGGGCCGCGGCCAGGATGGCGCGGGCGTCGCGGATCAACCGGTCATACTTCGGGTCTATGGTGAAGTTCAGTGCCTGCATCAGCTCATTGCCGGCGGCTCCTTGCGCCAGGAAGTGCAGCGTGATGCGGCGCAGGGCCAGCAGGTTAATCAACCGATCCTGCCCTTTCAGGGGAATGCCCACTTCTTCGCGGATGCTGTCATGGGGCACGGGGCGCTTCAAATCGTCCAGGGCGGTGGAGTAAACTGCTTCCACCTTCTCCTGGAGGGCCGGCCACTGGTCGTTCAGGTAGTGTTCCAGGTACAGGTTGGCGTCGGTGGGCCGGCGGCGGAAAACCTTGACCGCCAGCTCGTGGGCGGCGGCGCGCCGCGCTTCCTGGCCGCGGGATTGATCCAGTTCCCGGCGCATAGCCGCCAGCTCTTCCCGGTGCCCCGCGCATTCCCGGGACCGGAGCCGCAGCAGGCGCGCGGCGGACCCGCCACTGAGCAGCATCCCCAGTGCAAACAGCCCCGCCAGGATCAGGCCTCCCGCCGAGGTCGGGTTGATGGCCGCCTGGTAGTTCACCACCGCCACCTGGCCGAACCCGCCGTAGATGAAGAGCCCGTCGGCCGATCCCCCAGGGCGGAGATAGCCGCGAAGCTGGCGTCCGTGTTCGGTGGCGCTGGGAAAGGCGGCCGGGGTGAATTCGGGAAGGGGGATGGCGCCGATCTGCCGGCCTTCCGCATTGATGAAGCGCAACACCCAGTCCTGCGTGACGCAGGCCAGGAAGGTAATCCGGCCGGAAGCGTCATGCTGGAGGAAAATCCGCTGCTGGGAAAAATTGACGAAGGGGCGGGGCGAAACCCAGTCCAGGATGATCTGCAGGTGGCCGTCCGGGGAAATTTTCAGCAGGTAGATACGGTCCCAACCGCAGACCAGGGCCTGGTCGGTGAAGCCGTCCCCGTCCCGGTCGAAGACGGCCTCGACGGAGTAGCAGTTGGTGTTCCCGTAAAATGCATTGGAGACGCGTTCCCCATGCTGGTTCAGGATAAAGCAGGTGTCACTGTTGGCCACCAACCATCCGGGACCGGAGGGCAGCGACACCGGCCGGGCATCCAGGCTGCGCCCGTGGACGAGGGCATCGGCGCAGGTCACCTCCATGTCCCAGCCGTCCGGCCGGCAGTGGAAGGTGAGCAGGTATCCCAGGGAATCGGCCAGCCCGCCCTGAGCGTTCCCGTTGCAGGTGGCCTGGGTGGTCAGGTAAAAGCCGGACTTATGTCCATTGCCCGGCGGCAGGAAGCCGAAGCGGTACTTGGGAGCGGCCCCCAGGTCCCAGGAGGCTTCCACCCGGCCGGTGGCGGGGTCGAGCACGATCACCCGGCGGGGGTCGCCCTGGTAGCGAGTGATGAGGGTCGCCACCACCCGCTTGCCCCGGCCGAAATCCGCCGCCCCGCGCACCTCCAGACTGCCCTGCCACAGGGAATCGGCAAGTTCCGGCGGGCCATCGGCACGGTAAAGAATCCGGGCCGAGTCGCCGGCGCCATAGGTAATCAGGTAGCTGGAGGTGGAATCGTTGGCCGTCACCAGGGCTTCGAGGGCGCCGGCGCCGTCCAGATCCAGCGGCAGGCTGTAGCTGGCGGAGGTGAAGCGGAGGGGTTTTTCGGGGACGGAAGGGTCGCGCAGGGTGAAGAAGTTGGCTTGGCGGAGCAGCAGGTTATCTTTCAGGCGGCGCACGGTCACCGACATGCCTTCCGGCTGCAGGCGCAGCAGATGGCACTCTTCCGGCCGGTCTTCGAAGAGCATGAAGTCCCACGCCTGCTTGGGCCGGAGATCAGCCCGGCCTTCGATCCGGTGGCGGGGGATTTCCTCCAGGTACCGGACGATGAACGGGGCGCCGGACACCAGCACCAGCGCCACCCCCGCAATCAGCAGATGGGCAGGATCGAGAGTGAAGGGGTTATAACGTGTCAGCCGCTGCAGCCGGTCTTTCAGCATAGGGAGGAGTTGCTGAATGGGAATATCCTGATGGTTATAATTGGGGCCCTTCGCCGTCTGATAATCACGTGGCTGGAATCGCCTGCGATTCCGCCGCGAGGTGCCTCCTTTACTTGACGACCACGATCTTCTGCGAGATTGTGTATGCGGTTTTTAGATGTAAAATGCCCGCATAATTCTCCCGGGGCAGGAAGATTCCAGGAGTTGCCTCATAGCGCCTTGAAGAATCATCCGGGGGGCGCCGTTCATTTCAGCAGTATCATTTTCCTGGCGGACACATAATCCGCATTCCGCATCTGGTAGAAATATGTCCCTGCGGCGGCTTGGGTCCCATCATCGCAGAGGCCATTCCACTCGGTGGTATAATTGCCCGGCTGGAGGTGCTGGAACACCAACGTGCGAACTTGTTCCCCCAGGACATTATACACTGATATCTCTACTGGTCCGACCCTCCGGACGGTATAGTGAATGGTCGTGGTGGCGTTGAAGGGGTTGGGATAATTCTGCTCCAGGGTCTCGCTGGTGGGAAGCTCAGGGGTGGATGATGCAGCCGCAGGCGTTGGATCAAATACCCAGCTCTGGAAGCACCAGGCCCCGGTCAAGTTATCCGTGAAGTCCTGAATGAAGACATTGTTCAGCCAAAATTGTATGTTGACATTTCCCAATGATCCTTTCATGCAGGCAAGATGCAGGGCATTCGTCACCGTTACGTCGAAATTGATCTGTACTCCGGTGGGCCCGAAAGGCACCCGGCTGAAGGACAGCTCTCCGCCGTTGGGAAAGAAATCAGTGGACACATCAAAGGAATGAATCGGGAGAAGGGTGGAAACCAGTTCTATGGTGCTGCCATCAATCGGTTGCAGGGCATCCATTTCATACATCATTACCTTAAACCAGTCCGTGCCCGTGGCGACAACGCGAATCTGATACGTATTCTGTGCGTCGGCCGGAGCAGCCAACATTAAGACCAGTCCGAACAGCAGAACGGACGCCAGCCACTTTCTCATGATAGACTCCTTTTTTTAATAAACCTTGTTTGTGCCAGTATCATTACGGGAACTGGCGCTATTCCCATCAATCTGTGCTATTTGACGATTGCGAATTTCAGTGAAGAGGCTCCGTAAGCCGTTTCCAGACACAGGAAATAGATCCCATTGCTCAAAGCTGGGAAATTGCGCGGCAGCCGGGTAATCCCTTGGGGGTAATGACCGTTCGCCAAAGTTTCGACCAACTGCCCGCGGAGATTGTACAGGGTCAAGCGGCTCCAACCCGGCTGAGGAAGTTCCCACGCTATCATATTACCCGGCCCGCTGGTCAGTAACACCGGCTGACTGGGGCCGCCCGCTTCCGCTTCGACCGGCGCGCGCACCCGGAAGCGGCTGATATCGGTGTTGTTGAAGGCTACCGTATCCCCCGGCGCGTGGACGGTCACCCACAGGGAATCAATGCCCGCCACGGTGGGGGTCCAGGGGCCGAAGTCCACGGCGGTGTTGCTGCCGGCGGGCAGGTCCACCCAAAGGGTATCCTGCACCGCACCCTCCACCGTGACCATCACCTGCGGCAGCGCCTGGATGCCCCAGTTGCCCACCGCTGCCCGCACCGTCACCGGCTGGCCCAGGTTCACCGAAGTGTAGGTGCGGGGCGAGAGCACCATGAGCACCCCGGCGTCGGCGGGCAGGCCCATGTAGTGGTCGCAGCCCATCAGGGCCAGGTAGCTGGTGACCCAGGAGGCGTCCACGTCGGAAGATCCGGCCGCCGAGGCGGGAATGCCGCCGTCGTTGTCCAGGTCGCGCGACAGCAGCAGGTTGGCCAGCTTCAGGTGGTTTTCGGCGTAGACCGGGTTGCCGCTGACGTCGTGCATGGCCCCCTGAGCATTGCAGTAGGCCACGTTCCAGGCATTGGACCATCCCGCAGCGGCCGGTTCGTAGACCTGCACCAGCGGGCCGTACGTGGCGATCCACTGCTGCCCCAGGGCCGGGTCGCGGCGGAACAGGGAATTGCAGATCCCCCAGACGAAGGTCCCGGAGGACATGGCCCAGGATTCCTGGCTCAGGCGGTTGGCCGGGTCAATGGCCACCCAGTTGATGATTTCCTGGGCGCGCATGCAGGCGTAGTCCATGTAGGCCTGGTTGCCGGTGGCCTCGCCGTAGAGGTACAGGTTGCCGCACCCCCAGCCAGTGACCATGACGTTCAACACGGAGCTGAAGCCCAGGGTCGTAGTCAACATGTAATTGGCGCTCTGCACGGCGTAGTTCCAATGCGTGGAATCGCCGAAGGTCTCGCGGAACTGCCGTTCGGCCGCCAGGGCCCAGGCGCAGTTGTGGTAGGAATAGTACCCCATGCCTTCCAGCCAGGCCGGCCAGGCATAGGAATAGGTCCAGGCGTCCTGGATCTCGTCGTCGTACTGCGGATTGTTGGTCAGTTCCCGGTAACGCGACCAAACCTGGATGGCTTCCAGGGTGTTGTCGGTCTCGATGACGCTGTACATCCAGCCGGTTTCCTCTTCTCGCTGGCCGCCGAAGTTGGATCCGGGATCTTCGCACTGCAGGGGCTGCTGAAAGGCGCAGATCTGCAGGTATTCGGCGTAGTGGTTCCAGGTGGCGTCGGCAGGAGGGACTTCATAACAGGTCTGGCCCTGGTGTACGGTGATTTTGTCGGGCGGGATGTAGGGGGTGGCCAGGGCGGCGGCTCCGGCCAGCAGAACCGGAAGAACGAGCAGGCGACGCATGGGTTGTCTCCTTCGAAGGGAACGGGGGAGGCTGTCAGATCCTTAAAATACGTTAAAAATTCCGCAAAAACAAGGGAATTTTCCGCCCATGTCGTTTTTTGCCCATGTCATTCCGGAGTCCCGCGTCGGCGAATTTTCCCCATGCCATTATTCCGCCATTTCGTGCGTATCAATTATGGAAAGATAGGGCATGGTACCAGTAGCGCGTTCAGGCGATAGGCGATGGCGGAAGAACACGTGCGAGCCCTGTGGTTCACCGGCGCCGGCCGCGCCGTCATTCGGGAAGAGTCGCTTCCGCCGCCGGGCGAGGGCTGGTGCGAGATCCAGACCCTCTATTCCACCGTCAGCGCCGGCACGGAGCGCCTGGTGTTCAGCGGCCGGGTACCGGAAAGCCAGTGGGGCGAGATGCGCTGCCCTTACATGGGCGGCAGCTTCAGTTTCCCCGTGAAATACGGGTATTCCCTGGTGGGGCGGGTGATTCAGGGCCCGGCGGACCTGCTGGACCGGACCGTCCACGTGATGCATCCGCACCAGACGCACTGCCTGGTGCGCACCGAGGACCTTCACCGGATCCCCGAGACCGTGCCACCGCACCGGGCCGTGCTGGCGTCCAACCTGGAAACCGCCGTCAACGCCGTCTGGGACGCGCGGGTGAACCTGGGGGAGCGGATCCTGGTGGTGGGCTTCGGCAGCGTGGGATCGCTGGTGGCAAGGGTGCTGTCCCTGACGGCCGGTCTCCAGGTGGTGGTGGCCGATCGCGACCCGGCCAAGGTGGCCCTGGCTCGCAGCATGTGGTTCCAGGCCTGCCTGCCGCGCGAGGCGCCGGATAACTTCGACGCCGCCTTCCACGCCAGCGGATCCCCCGAAGGTCTGCAACTGGCCCTGGACCGGGTCGGGCTGGAAGGCCGGGTGGTGGAGCTGTCCTGGTACGGCACGCACCCGGTGACCCTGGACCTGGGTGGCGCCTTTCACAGCCGGCGCAAGAGCCTGATCAGTTCCCAAGTCGCCCGAATCCCGGCGCATCTGGGCGCCCGGTGGGATCACCACCGCCGCCGGGACCTGGTCTGGGCCCTGCTGGAGCGGCCCGAATTTGAAAGCCACTTGACGCAGGCCCTCTCCTTCGAGGCCCTGCCGGAATTCTTCGAACGCCACGGCCACGGTTCCATGCCGGGACTGTCCCTCCTGGTCGAATACGGCCGGTAAACCGCGGGAAAGCCTTCATGTTCAGCGTCACCGTCCGGGATCACATCCTGGTGGCCCATTCCCTGCGCGGGGCCATGTTCGGCCCGGCGCAAGCGCTGCACGGCGCCACCTACGTCATTGAGGCGGAGTTCCGGCGGCCGGATCTGGATGCCAGCAATGTGGTCATGGACATGGGCCGGGCGGCCGCCGCCTTGCGCGAAGCCGCCTCCCGGCTAAACTACCGCAACCTGGACGAAGCCGGGGAGTTCCGGGGGGAAATCACCACCACGGAATTCCTGGCGCGTTACCTGCACGGGGAAATCTCCCGGCAAGTGGAAGGGGAATTCCACGGAGGGCTGAAGGTCACGCTGCGGGAATCGCCCGACGCCTGGGCGGCGTACGAAGCCGAGGTGGGAACGTAGGGGATTTATATACAACAAGGCAGTCCGTTTTATTACTCATCATGGAACACTTATTTTTTATTTTGCCTCCGGAACCGTACCACCCCACCGGCGGCAACTGGTATAATCAATTTCTGCTGAAGCATCTCCGGGAGAGGGGCGTCCTGTTTCAGACGCTGACGCTGGGCGGGGGGCTGGAATCCCTGGCCCGGGGCCGCCGCGGACAGTACTTCGTGGACAGCCTGCTGCTGGACCACCTGGCGGAGCTCCTGGACCGGGCCGGGGCCGGCCAGGACATCTTCGTCATCGTCCACCACATGCACAGCCTCTATCCCTCCCAGTACCAGGACATCCGCATGGCCCTGCTGGAGCAGGAGCTGTACGGTCGCGTCACCGGATTCCTGGTGACCAGCTCCTTCACCGGTTCGGTGCTCCAGGAATGGCGCCACCGCCAACAGCCGGTGTTCGAAGTGCGCCCGGCGCTCTGCTGCCTCCCCACCGAGAGTGAATTCCAACCCGTCACCGGCTTCCGCGGCCTCATGGTGGCCAACCTGACCCCGGTCAAGGGGGTCCTGGAACTGCTGCAGGGATTGGCTCTTCGGTTGTCCGACCGGGAACGCTTCGATTTGCGCATCGTGGGCCGGCCCGACCTGGACCCGCACTACACCCGCCGCTGCCTGCAGGTGGTGGAAGGCCACGCCGCGCTGAAGGCTTCGGTGCGTTTACTGGGATCGCTGTCCCTGGCGCAACTGCAGGAAGCCTACACCGGCAGCAACCTGTTCCTGTCCGCCTCGCAGATCGAAACGTACGGCATGGCCGTGCACGAAGCCCGGGCCTTTGGCCTGCCCGTCCTGGCCCTGAACACCGGCAACCTGCGCAACCTGGTGCAGCCGGGCCGCACCGGCCAGTTGTTCGGCGCCCTGCCGGACCTGGTGGAGGACGTGATCCAGCTCATCCGCAAGCCTCAGGCGATCCAGGCGCTGCACCGCCGGGCCTTCGAGCACCGGCTGAAGGATGACTACTCCTGGGAGGACGCCGCCGACCTGTTTCTTGCGCAACTGCGGGTGTGGCGCAGCCACCGTCCGGCCCACCGGGAAGACAGCCGCACGGTCCTGGCCGTGGAATGAGGTCCTCCCCACCCTGAAGCCGCCGAGATTGCCCATAAAATAAAAGCCCCCGGAAGGGGGCTCGCTATTTTCCTTAGCACCGCTCTCCGGCCGCCTCAATTATCCGGCGTCTCCATCATGGGAAGAGGTTCCAGGCCGCGCAGCAGCAGATCCAGGGTGGCGTTGATGACGCCGCAGGATTCCTCCCCCTGCACTCCCAGGCCTTCATCCAGCAGCGGCGATATGGAGGCGTCCATGAGAAAGTACATCATGGAGGCGGCCCAGAAGGCCGTCACCCGGGGATGCAGGTCAGCCCGCACCTCGCCCCGCGCCTGGCCCCTCTGGATGACTTGGTGCATCAGCTTCAGCAGCCTTCCCAACCCGCCGCTGCGGTATTTCTGCCGCAGTGGATGATTCAGATCCAGCTCGTAAAACAACATCATGTCGAACCGGGCGTAGCGCTGATGTTCGCGGGCCCACCCCATAGCCTGGTGGAAGCCGGCCGCCAGGGCCCGTTCGGTGGGCCAACCGTTCAACAGGGGCAGGCTTATATCCGCGGAAATTCTTTCTTCCCAGAACCGGACGACGAAATTGGTGGTATAATCCAGCAGATCTTCCTCCCCCGGGAACCAGTCCTGCAGCCAGGAGACGTCCATATCCAGCCGCCGCGCCACGCCGGCGAAGGTCAGGCTGCGCCGGCCGCCGGCGTCCAAAACCTCGTCAATGACGGCTTCCACGATCCGCTGCTTCTGGGCCAGCGGCAGGGTCGCGAAATTTTCCCTCGGCATGGGCTCCTCTGGGGATGGATGTCCGGCCGGCCCGCCGGGGCCGGCTTTACGTATCTCTATAAAACTGTGATATTGCGATCTCTGAATGTCCGAACCGTACGACGATGATGAAATAACCGGCCGGGCCTACGACGCCCGCCTGATGCGCCGTCTGCTGGGCTACGGCCGTCCCTACCTGTGGCAGTTGCTGGCCGGCATCGTGCTGCTCCTGGCCCTGTCGGGACTGGAACTGGTGGGGCCGCTGCTGACCAAGCGGGCGGTGGACGTGTACATCCCCGCCGGGGACCTGTCCGGCCTGCTGCACATGCTGCTGCTTTACGTGCTGGTGCTGGTCGGGCTGTTCCTGTTCCGCTTCCTGCAGATCTACCTGACCAATTGGGTGGGGCAGCGCATCATGTACGACATGCGCTCCCAGATCTTCGACAAGCTCACCCGGCTGTCCGTCTCCTATTTTGACCGCAACCCCGTGGGCCGCATCATGACCCGGATCTCCTCCGATGTGGAGGTCTTAAACCAGATGTTCACCCAGGGGGTGGTGGCCATTTTCGGCGACGTGTTCCTGCTGGTCGGGATCATCGTGGCGTTGCTGGTCCTGAACTGGAAACTGGCCCTGATCACCTTCGCCGTGCTGCCGGTGCTGTTCTGGGCGGCGTTCTGGTTCAAGGTCAAGGTGCGCGACGCCTTCCGGGAAATGCGCAAGCGGCTGGCGCGGGTCAACAGCTACCTGCAGGAAAACCTGACCGGGATGCGCGTGGTGCAACTGTTCCGCCGCGAGCGGCTGAACCGGGAAAAGTTCCAGGATCTGAACCGCGGGCTGATGGAATCGCACCTGAAAACCATCTTCTACTTTTCCGTCTTCTTCCCCGCAGTGGAAGTGATTTCCGCCGTGGCCATCGCCCTGATCCTGTGGTCGGGGGGATCCATGATCCTGAAAGGGGCGCTGACCCTGGGGGCCCTGATCGCCTTCATCCAGTACGCCGAGCGCTTTTACATGCCGGTGCGCGACCTGGCGGAAAAATACAACATCCTGCAGAGCGCCATGGCCTCCTCCGAACGCCTCTTCCAACTGCTGGACGAGGAGATCCAGGTGCAGGACCCGGCCGTTCCCCAACCGCTGGACCGCCGGCAGAGCGCCATCGAGTTCCGCGACGTCAGCTTCGCCTACAATCCCGGCGAATGGGTGCTGCGGGGGGTGAGCTTCCGCGTGGAACCGGGCCAGACAGTGGCCATCGTGGGGCACACTGGGGCGGGCAAGAGCACCCTGATCAACCTGCTGTCCCGCTTCTATGACGTGCAGGAAGGGCAGATTCTCCTGGACAGCACCGACATTCGCCAGTTCCGCCAGTGCGACCTGCGCCACAAGCTGGGCGTAGTGCAGCAGGACGTGTTCATCTTCGCCCGCAGCGTGGAAGAGAACATCCGCCTGGGCAGCCCCATCCCCGGGGAGCGGGTGCGGCAGGCGGCCGAGGCGGTCAGCGCCGACCGGTTCATCACCCGCTTGCCGGAAGGCTACGCCGAGAAGCTGGAAGAGCGCGGCGCCACCCTGTCGGCGGGGGAACGGCAGTTGCTGGCCTTCGCCCGGGCCCTGGTCCACGACCCCCCCATCCTGGTACTGGACGAGGCGACTTCGGCGGTGGACACCGCCACCGAGCAGTTGATCCAGAAGGCCATCGCGCGGCTGCTGGAAGGGCGCACCGCCATCGTCATCGCCCATCGGCTGTCCACCATCCAGCGGGCCGACAAGATCATCGTGCTGCACGACGGCGAAGTGCGGGAGACCGGCACCCATCAGGAACTGCTGCGCCGCCGGGGAATCTACTACCGGCTGTACCAGCTCCAGGTGGAAAACGGCCTGGCCAGCAAGTCGGCGTGAGGGCAAAAAAGACAGGGGCTCGCGGAGAGAACCCCTGGTCGGGACGGAGGCCGGAAGGGCACCCCCTGCCGGAGGGTGGAATGTCCGGCTCGCGCATGTCGGGCCAAGTGCAGCGGGGGTTAAAGCCGTCAGTTGGACGGCGCGTCGGGCGTTTCGTCCGCGCCGTTGCCGTTCGTGCCGGCTTTCTTGACGTTGAACGCCTGCGGACCCTTGGGCGTCTGCACCAGGTCGAAGATCACCTCATCCCCCTGTTCCAGCACCCGGTATCCCTTGCCCTTGATGGACGAGAAGTGGACGAAGATGTCCCTCTCCCCATCGGTGATGATGAACCCGAAGCCCTTGTTCTTGTTGAACCACTTGACCGTTCCTGTAGCCAACCTCGCCTCCAGGATGAAAGATAAATGCAGAACTATGTGGCGCGCCGGGAGCACGCATTCGGGGAAAAATATAGGAAGGAATTGGGGGAATGTCAACGCAATATTGATTTTTTTGAGGGGGTAGGGGTGCGAAAAGATGCGAGAGGCGGGAAAACAGATCCGAGATGCGAGATGCGAGATGCGAGAAAAAAGCTGACAGCATACAGCGCACCGCAGACTGTAAAAGAATGTAGGGCGATGAAGCGGCGGAGCCCCCAATCTCATCTCGGCCTCAACCCCTGATCCGCCGCGCAGTCCGCCGGGTTTTCTCTGCCCCCCTCGCCTCGCCCCCTCGTCCGTGTCATTGCCCCGAAGGGGCCACTGCGTGGCGAGGCCC
>QZKQ01000110.1 GCA_003599535.1 Candidatus Zixiibacteriota bacterium
TGCTGAAATAAGATCCGAGATACGAGATCCGAGATGCGAGAAACCAGGGCGGCGTCAGCGGTGACGCCGCCCTGATTGTTGGCTGTAAGCTGTCCGCTGTCCGCTGTCTGCTTTTTCCCGAGCCCCGTTTACGGTTATAGGCTAAATAGTGAACTACATGCTGTGGTGGCATGCTTCCCCCGCAGGGGCCACTGCGTGGTGGCTTTCGACCGCCACGGCACGGGTTCACGGCCGCGACACTTGACCGGTCGGGAGGCGAAGCATGCTCCCCCCGAGCGTCATCACCCACATGCTTCGTTTCCCGGAGGGCAGAGGCGGAGGGGAGAGTAGCGAACTGGGCAGGCGCAAGTGCGGAGGTCAGAGATTAACCCCGCCCTCCGGGGACCAGAAGCATGCCACCACGGCCGGGGCATTTATGGCCGGGCGGGGGCAGCTCAAGTCATTCCTCCTCGCCCGCCTCCTCCCCCAGGGGATCGGCGCCGGAAACCACCGCGGCCACCTTGCGCAGCAGTTCCTGGGTGCGGAAGGGCTTCTGGATGAAGCCGTCGGCGCGGCCTTCCAGCACCTCGCGCACACCGCTTTCCGTGGTGAACCCGGAAGCGATCAACACCCGGGCGTCCGGGTCCAATCGGCGGATCTGCTCCAGCACTTCGCCGCCGGGCCGGTCGGGCAGCACCAGGTCCAGGACCACCAGGTCAATCTCGCTGCGCATCTGGCGGTAGATTTCCAGCGCTTCGGCGCCGTTGGAAGCCGCCAGCACGCGGTATCCGCCGGTCTCGAGCATTCCCTGGCCCACCTTGAGCATCAGCGGCTCGTCATCCACTAGCAGGATTATGCCGCGAAGGCCGGAAATGGACCGCTCCGCTATGGCGGAATCGCCGGCGGGCACGGCGGGGAAGTACAGGGCCACGGTGCACCCGCGCCCCGGCTGGCTTTCCACCCGCATGGCGGCATGGTGACGTTCGATCATCGCGCGCAGAGCGGCGCCGTTGCGGGTCGAGCGGCGCAATCCGGAAGCGGAAGGCGTTAAATCTGCGTGCCAGGCGGGGGGTACTCCAGGGCCTTCATCCTTGACCGCGATCCAGGCGGCCCCGCCGGGCGCTTCTTCCAGCCCCAGACCGCGGGCTTCGGAGGCGTTCAGGGACCCGGTACGCAGCCGGATGGTCCCGCCGTGCGGCATGACCTCCATGGCCTCCAGGCATAGCGAGAGCAGGGCGTGAGTAATGCCGGCCGGATCACCCAACAGCAGCGGCAGGGCGGGGTCCAGTTCCAGCAGGAAGGAAGCGCGCCCTCCCAGCGACGACTGCACCAGGGAGGAGGCTTCGCGGGCCAGGTCGTTCAGGTTGACCGGCCGGCTGGCGCTCGATTCCGGATGGGAAAACTTCAGCAGATTGGCGCTCAGATCCAGGGCGCGCCGGGAGGCCGATTCGATGGCGGTGAATTCCCCGAACAGGGCGTCCAGGGGGCCCAGGCGGGAACGCATCTGGTCCACCTGCTCGAGGATGGACTGCATGGAGGTCTGGAAATCCCGGGCCAGGCCGCCGGCCAGCAGACCCACCGTTTCCAGGGCCCGGCCCTGCAGGGGATCTTCTTCCCGGATTTCCTGGGCCGTCGATTCCGTGAATATCACCAGGGCGCCGCTGACTTCCCCCAGGGGCCCATAGAGCGGCCGGCCGGAAACCTCCACGGCCCGTCCCTGCCAGGGCAGATCGCGGTACTGGAAGGTCTCACCGCGCAGCGCCTGGGGAACGGCCACGGCCGCTTCAGCGGGACACAGAGGCGGCTCCAGCGATTCCCCCAGCAGGGTTTCCCGGGTCTGGCCGGGCGGGGCATAAAGCGCCATCCAGGCGTCGTTCACCTCGACCAGGCGGCCCAGGGAATCCAGGAAGGCCAGCCCCAGGGGGACGCCGTCCAGGACGCCGGCCAATTTCTGCCGTGTCTCCCGCAGTTCCGCCTGCACCAGGCGCAGGGCCGAGCGGTCGTTCAGGGTCAAAATCAGGGCGGGCGGCGCGTCCGGCAACCGGGCCAGAGTCGCCTCCACCGGAAATCCGCCGGCGGTCTCCCCGGCCAGGCGCGCGGGACCCAGCCCCGCAAGGACTTCCGGCCAGGCCGACTCGAAGGTGGCGCGGGTCTCCTCGTCGAACAGGGTCTGGGCCGGCCAGCCGGCTTCCAGGGTTTCCTGCAGGAAGCGCCGGGCGGCCGGGTTCAGCCGCAGGACGATCCCTTCCCCGTCCACCAGCAGCAGGGGGTCGGGGAAGGCGTCCATCCAGCCATCCGGGGGCAGCCCGGAATATTTATCCATCTCATCCATTTTCGCACCGAGAGAAGGGGCGTACGTATCCGGATTAAGGTACGCAGAGCGGATCTCCGGGGCAATGAATTTCAGCGCTTTTTTGACGGGTGGGGAAGCCGCGGGGACAAGGGGGTAGAAAGCACAGGGGGGAATCAGGAATTCGCCGAATTCCCCACCCCCCTAACACCAGGGGGCGGCCAAACCGGGCCGCCCCTTCTTTATTGGTTGGAAAGTTAGAAAGTTGGAAAGTGGAATGTTACTTCAGCAGGACGAGCTTCTGGGTTTGGGTGAGTCATCATTCAGATTCAGGAGGTGAAATGATACCTTCATAATAATATTTAGCCAAGGCTCTGTGATACGATTTAATATATTTCCAATAGCCAAGTTTATCGAGAATTAAATGTCGCGTTAGATGCTGAACATTTATTGCATCGTAAACGGAAAGCGATTTGGTAAGACTTCGGATTTTATGTGAGGCAACACAATCACGAAGCCAATCTGAAAAAGCAATCGCTTCAATTAGATCAATCTCTATATCGCGCACTTCACCTTTAGACCACGGGAATTTCTGTATTGGTGGAATTATACGGCTTGCTTCTATTTTTCTTTTTGGACCACGTACAGTCCATAGTACAGTTTGATTTAAATCTATTTTAGCGTCTGTTAATCGCTTTTCAAGTTCTGTTTTCACAATAGGATTCCACCTACCATTGATTCTACTCGGTTTCCTATTTGACGCACGAATTTCCAATCCTAAATCCTCTATTGCTGAATATGCCGCAATTATTGCATGAATAAGATAGATCAAATCTCTATGATTAGCTGTAATTGGAATGTATTCGGCCAAGCTAGGTTCCAAATCTTCGCGACCTAAGTAAAAAATTGAGATGCTGAATTCATATTTTGCTATTGCATACACGATGCAACTCTTGCGTGATGCTTTGGCGGCGACAGAACAAGCAAGCGGGTAATGCTTTGCTGTCCGGATCTCGGTAATGAGTCTATTTTCTTCGTCTAATTCTCCAGTATTTGTGTTAGGATATATACTGATTCCCATGTGTGTGCCGAAGTCGTCTTTTTCACCTGTAATGAGATCATGGCAGCCTAATATCAAATCATATGCACATCTGGCGGTGGCCAGTGTCTTTGCAGATATCACTACTTCCAAACCTTCACCAAGAGAAGGAAAATTAGGCCTTTGTGGTAGTAATTCTGCTCGCCATCCAGCTCCAGAGAAGGGTGGAGAAGGTTGAAACAGATCTCGTGTGCAAGTAGTCAACCCTGTTCGATACTGAATCAATTGAACTTTGTCCATTATAATCCTCGTAACTATTCTCGCGCCATCGGCTCTCTCCACCCGACCCCCAGCCCGCCGTCGAGTACGGAGATTCAACAGCACTGTCAATCTCGCCTGAGGCGGGTTTGGATTTTAATCGAGTAATTAATAGAATTTCCGAACAGAGCAATTGCTATGATATTTTAGGGTTTCCTTTCAAAAAGAGGAGGAGCACTAAGATTATTCAATTTCTCCATAAACTCCTTCTGGCCGTTTCCCGAATTCGGGTTTTTCCAAAAATTGCAGCATTTCCGAAGGGGAAGGTGGACAAATCCATTATAGAAAAGGCATCCACTGATTGCTTTTCGCTGGCTGCCACCTAATTCCGCTTCTATTTCAAACAATTTAGTAACTAGCTTAAAAATAATATCATCAGTTTTATGGCTGACAGAATGAGCTGCAACTATATACGGCTCAGTATTGATAAGGCTATTCTCCGCTCCTTGTCGATATTTATTTGATATTTTTTGACTTAATTTTCTAACAGTTTCGGTCACTTCAGGTTCAAATCTTCTTTCTCCAGTTTTTTTATTAATAATGACTTTTCCTATTGAACCTTCGGAGTACAATAATCCATTCGATAAAGCATCGCGCATATTTTGTTCTATCGTATGTTCTTCTTCCAAGTCAACGCGAATTCTGAGAACCTCGATATAAGCACATTCATTTAATAAATTGATTTTTAGATCCGGTCCTAAGGTCCCATAAGGATTCATTACAACTTGAAATTCATTAAATGCAAACATATCAGCATACCACCCTTGCACCCATACATCTAGATATTGTTGATGGTCAGGGAGCCTTGAGATCAATTCATGAAGCCAGATATTAATGTTCTTGACATTTGATACTTGCATTCTTGCCACTAATAGAGGTAAAGAATCTATCCAATCCCGATGACACTTGGCAGCTTCCATTTTTAACTTAAGGGAATGTAAGCACAACTTGATCTCGTCTGACATTGAAGACCTCTTGCTGATTAGTGTGCATTTTATTGTAGTATTGTAAAAATTTATGTTTTTGGATTTAGTAAGCCAACATCATCTTCATATCCTCATCTCCCACTCCCTCGCCTCCCCGCCCTTCACCGGCACCCTGAGCTTGCCCGTATTGGCCAGCAGGTAGAACAGGTCGGCGGTCAGCTCCACGTCGGAACGGCAGTAGGCGCTCAGTTCCTCCCAGCGCCCCTCCCGGAAGAAGCGCAGCGCGTCCAGTCCCGAGGCCGTTTTGCCGTGCCCCAGGTTGGCCTTGCCCAGCGCGTCCAGCCCGCAGCGTCCTCCCGACGCCTGCCGGATCCAGTCAATGAAGTCGAAGCTCTTCACCCGCGAAAAATCCTTGCCGCTGTAGCCGGAAAGCACCGCGTAATCGAACCCCTTGTGGTTGAAGCCCACCACCAGGTCGGCGGCGAACAGCGCCTCGATCAGGTCGTCCACCTGCTCTTCGCGGTAGACCGTGAATTCGCCCGTATGCAGATCCTGCGTCACCGCCACGGACACGCCCATCAGGTGCGAGTTGCCCCAGCCGCCCACCTCCTCGGCGCTGCGCTGGGTCTCCAGGTCGAAGGCCAGCACCGTCTTCCCCTGGAAGGCTTCCGGCAGGGTGCGGATGACTGGCACCGGCGGGGACGCCGGCGTCACTGAAACCGCCGGCGCTATCATTGGTGGGATTCCGGCTTCCAGGGTCTCTTCGAGGGGGACGATGGCCGCGGCGGCCTCGTCGGCGGGGCGCAGCAGGCGGTCCAGCAGGTAGAGGCAGCCGGCCTTGTCCAGCGGGCGGTTGCCGCCGCCGCAGCGGGGCGATTGCACGCACGAAGGGCAGCCGTCCTCGCAGGGGCATTCGGCGATCAGCGCCCGGGTGCGGCCGATCAGCCGGTCCAGCTTCTCGAAGGCGCGGCGGGTCAGCCCCAGGCCGCCGGGATAGCCGTCGTAGAGGAACACCGTGGCCGTGCCGGTCTGGGGGTGGTGAGTCATGCTGATGCCGCCCACGTCGCCCCGGTCGCACATGATTTCCAGGGGGAACAGGGCGATCAGGGCATGCTCGGACGCGTGCAGGCTGCCCATGTAGTGGAAGTGCCGCTCTTCGGCCTGGGCCTGCACTCCCTCGTCCATTTCCAGCCAGAACCCCTTGGTGATCAGCACTTGGGGCGGGCCTTCCAGCTCGTGAGTGGAAATCAGTTCGCCCGAAAACAGGCGCCGCTTCTGGTACCCCGTGACCCGCTCGGTGACCTTCAGGTCGCCTTCCACCGCCCGGCCGCAGGGCAGGGGGAATTCCCGCCGCCGGGCCAGGATCTCGGTCTCCTTTTCCCCCAGGGCCATGGTGTAATAGTCCAGTTCCGTGGGGCGGGCGTGGACCACCCGGGCGGCTTCGTCAATCTTTTCCACCAGGTGCTGGCGGGCGCGGTGCAGGTAGACCGCCTGGGGATGGCATTCGCTCCACAGGCGCGCCTCGCCGATGTCTCCGATCTGCCGCCCGGTGCCCGCGTCGTGGATGCTGTAGGCGGTCCCCACCGACCGGATGTTGACCTGCCGGTGCGGGTGGGGCGTGCCGGGGAACCAGCGCTTGCCTCCGGCCCCGGAAATCAGCAACCGCCGGCTGACCATGTCCGGCAGGTGGCGGCGAGCCTCCTCGTCCAGGTAGGATTCCCGTTCCGCCAGGGGGATTTCCGCCGCGGCGCAGGCCAGGTGCGCCTTCAGGATATCGGCGTTGGAGCGGTCCACGATGGCGGCTTCGCTGGGGCGCAGGAACAGCTCTTCGGGATGGCGCATGTAGTACTGGTCCAGGGCGTCTTCCCCCGCCACCAGCACCACCAGCGATTCCCGGTCGCGCCGCCCCGCCCGCCCCGCCCGCTGCATCATGGACGAGATGGTCCCGGGGAAACCCAGCAGCAGGCAGACGTCAATCCCGCCGATGTCCATGCCCAGTTCCAGCGCCGAGGTGGTGATGACCCCGGACAGCTCGTCGCTGTGCAGCCGGCGCTCGATGTCGCGGCGCTCTTCGGGCAGGAAGCCGGCCCGGTAGCTGGACAGCCGCGATTCCAGTTCGGGGTGATCCTTCAGGGTCCAGCGGTGCAGCAGTTCGGTGGCCTTGCGCGACTTGGTGAAGGCGATAACCTTGTACCCCCGGCCGACGATTTCCGGCAGCAACCGGGTGATCAGGGTGAAGGGGCTTTCGGTGGGGTTCAGGAGCAGGAAGTGCCGCCCGGAAGCAGGCGCGCCGGACCGTTCGATCAGGGTGAAGTCCTGGCCGGTCAGTTCGCAGGCCAGTTCCAGCGGGTTGCCGATGGTGGCCGACCCGGCGATCCACTGCGGCTGGGTTTCGTAGAAGCGGCTGACCCGGCCCAGGCGGCGCAGCACCTGCAGCACGTGCGACCCGAAGATCCCCCGGTAGGTGTGCAGCTCGTCAATGACGACGCAGCGCAGGTCGCGGAAGAAGCCGGCCCAGCCCCGGTGATTGGCCAGGATGCCGTAGTGCAGCATGTCGGGGTTGGTCAGCAGCAGGTTGGGCGGGTGGGCGCGCAGGCGGTCGCGTTCCGGCTTGGGAGTGTCCCCGTCCAGGATGGCGGCGCAGCCGGGGTCCAGTCCGGCCAGAGTCAGCAGTTCGCGCAGGCGCTGGTGCTGGTCCTGTTCCAGGGCCTTCAGGGGGAAGAGAAGGAGGACCCTGGTCTGGGGGTCGCGGTGCAGCGTTTCCAGGATGGCGAGCTGGTAGACCAGGCTCTTGCCTGACGCCGTGGGGGTGACCACCAGGGGGTTGCCGCCGGCGCGGAAGGAGTCCAGCGCTTCGGCCTGGTGGCGGTAGAGCCGTTCGATGCCGGCCAGTTCCAGGGCGGTGCGGACCGGTTCCGGGCCGTCGTAGGCGGCGGCGAAGCGAGCCTCCCGGGGCGGCAGCAGCCGCTGGTGGAAGACGGCTCCGCGCAGCAGCCCGGGGGCGGTTAAGTGGGCGATCAGGCGCTTCATATGGGGCTCACATGGGCAGGGGGAGGATTGTTCCCGGAGGGGGGGGGAAAAGAGCCGGTGATCGTGTAATTATCTTAAATATAGTTTTGACGGAAAAATGGCGAGGATTTTACTTGACATGAAGAGGAGGAGAGATGTATATTGGGATGACTGAGTCCGCGATAAGACTGAAGGAACGTGCTTAGCCGCATCTTGGATACGATACTCCAAGGCGGCTTGTGGGGGCAAATTGACAAGAATTCAGCAGCTTGTGCGAATTCGTTTAATTATTGCTAGTGACACAGACAAGATGTGAGAGGATTAGTATGACAGTCACCGATGAAATCCAACAACTCATCTCCGCAGGCCGATTCGAGTACTCTTTAGAGAAGAGCAACCGGTACCTTCGCAAAGCTGCCGAACTAGCACAGGATTCTATCAGATCGTCAGTCCCTAATTACCTATTCTGTCTGCTTGGAAAAGAAGCATACAAAGAACTGGCTTTAAACGATACACGACCAAGTAACCGTACAAATTTGTGGCTTAGGTCGATAGGTGCTTTAACGTGGTTCGAAGCTCCAGAGTACCATCAATATGTATCGAGTTACGCAGAGCTCGCTGTCGACATCTGCCAGGATCCGTTCTCCGATTATCCTATACCTAAGCGTTATGCGCTATTGAAGCAAGCGAAGAACGCTATTAATAAGTTTATTAATGAAACCAAAGATGATGAATACAAAGCAATATGTCTTGTAAGAAAATCTGCAATAATGCGACTCCAAGCTATTGGGCTTCCTACCGAAGATCGCTTCCAGCTCTTGTCGGAAGCTTCTCGTTGTTCTAGTAAAGCTCGCGGATTAAGCCAGCATGCAGCGATACTTCTAGAATGTGCTCTAGTTGAATGGGCGCTTGCACGATTACAGAAGAACGACAACAAGTATGTCGAAAAGTTGCAAAGTGCAGAGAAACTCCTGAGCTTAGATGTAGTCAAGAACTATGATCTCGGACCTTTTGCGTTATCGAGGTTCTATCGATTAACATATCGCTATTTTGATGCCTGTGTGACATACCCACAATTGATAGAATCCACCAATCGTCGCCGTTTATTAAGGGAAGTTTACATCTATGCCGAATCAGCAATTCAGCTTTCAAACCTTCATTACCCTAGCATAATGGTAGAAGAGCATTTGAACAAAGCGATGAATATCTTGGAGATAGCTTTATCTTCAGGTTGCAAGAGTGCTAGAGCAGTAATCGCTCTCGCCTATATTCGGTGTCTCAAGGGAGGAGTTACTGCTGGGATTACAGCTCTAGCTGAATTGACCCCCGAAAGGGGTGAATTCTTGTGGGATCAAGTGCTGACAATGCTTAGTGATGCTAAAGAGAGCGATCTTCCTACTCAGGGCTTCGCCTTGGGTATTACCGAATCTTCTTCGCTAACTAGATTGGGCACGCTCGCACACAAATTTCTTAAGAATATTGAGTTGACTGAAGCGTTGTACCGGACTGCTGTGAGAATGGATCCGCACGATCCCATAGCTCAGACTAATCTTGCACGTTTTCTGGTCAGGCGTGGCGAACCGGCTGACCTGCGAGAAGCACGGCGAGTTATTCAATTGGCACAAACCTTTGCAGATCGTAGATTCTCGTGGTGGCGTCCTGTGCTTATGGAACTCGGGAAGCATGAGGGTGATAAACTGACACCTACTGGCGGTGAAAGCGAGTCAGCAACCAACGAGCGTCGTTCTTTCAGGGGAGCTAATAATTTGAGGCAGATCAGGCAGCATTACAATAGGCTAAAAATCTGTAAGGATGAGCAATATCGAGGATTTGAACTTGAACGCCTAATCTATGCCATTTCTTTATTATCCTGTGGTTTTCAGCGTCCTAGTTATCGCATGGAGCGCCCTCTCGTTGGGAAAATACACCAAATTGATACACATATTGAACACAGAGGAAGAAGTTATCGTTGTGAATGTAAATGGAAAAAGGAAAAGGTATCCTACGGCGACATAGTGACGTTTTCCGATAAAATCGATGTTGTAGGAGTAGCAGGGTTGTTCATTTCAATGTCAGGATTCGCAGAGACCGCGGTTAACAAGTCTAAAGAATTGCGTCTTCGTGTAGCGATAATACTTATTGACGGAGAAGAAGTTGACTTAGTCATGACAGGAGCGTTACACTTTGATGACCTCTTGAATGCAAAGAGAAGAGCCTTCGATTCATCGTCAGAAACGTATTATCGAGTCAGCGTGAGTCCTGTTGATGGTTAGAAGTTGTTAACAAGTGCATGGAACGGATGATCTATCGCCCACTACTCATGCGGGTCGTTAGGCACATCGGAACGCACTCACACTGCTCCTATATACCTCGCTGCCATACACACTACCTGAATACTGAGCCTCCACCCACCCGCCTACGTGGGGGATTACCCTCCGCCAAGTGGGATTCGGCCTCCTTCCCCTTCACCAAGCTTAACGATTCCGGACTCGCTACGCTTGCCGAAATGACGACGGACGGCTGGCTCTGCACCGGCGAACCCTTCCCCGGCGAGCGGTCGCAGACCGCCTATATTCCTTCGGGCAACGAAATGACGGCTGCTCCCAACCCCTTCAACCCCTCCACAGAACTCAGCTATCAGCTTCCAGCATACAGCCGTGTACTGCTAAAAATCTACGACACCGCAGGCCGCGAGGTCAGGACGCTGGTGGATGGGTGGCAGAAAGCGGGGCTGCACGAGGTGACCTTCGACGCCTCCGCCCTGCCTTCCGGCCTCTACTTCGCCCGGCTGACGGCGGGGGAATTCACGGCAGTGGAGAAACTGGTGCTGCTCAAATAATGGAATGAGGGAAAGATGAAGGGCGGCGTCACCATGACGTCGCCCTTGTTTTTTCTCGCAACTCGCCTCTCGCAACTCGCATCTCATTTCGCGCCGCTATCGCCTCTGACCGCCTTCCAGCGGCGTCAGCCGGGCGGGGCCGGCGGCGGGACTCAGATCCCAGCCGGCTTCCGGGATGACCTTGACGGGCCGCAGCCAGCGTCCGGCCGGAGCGCTTCCCGCCGCGGTGAACAGCGGTTCCACGAAGATCTCCAGGCACCATTCCACGTTGACCTGCAGTTCGGTGCTCAGGAACCCGCTGGGCAGCGCCCGGGACCGGTAGGAATGCCCCCAATCGCTGGTCAGGTCGTACCAGGGCTGGGGCAGGGGCACGGGATCCACGCTCTGCTGGAAGTACCCCACGCAGAAGGTGTCCACGCTTAGCGGCCAGTTCACGCTCCATTCGTTCCAGCCGTTTTCGGGGTTCAGGTAGCCGGTGGAGTGCAGCTCGTTTTCCAGGTCGGGGAAGACCTGCCCAAAGTCTTCCGTCACGTCCCAGGCGATCAGCACGATGGCGTCATTGGCCGAGGGGACCGAATAGAGCAGCAGGCTCACCCGGCTGACCTTGAAGTCCTGCCACCCTTCCGGCCGGTCGAAGCGCACGATGAAGAAGTAATCGCTGGGCGCGGGCTGGTAGATGGCGTCGGCCTGGTCGAAGTGGGACAGCCACATGTCCGTGCCGACCTGCGCCTGGAGCAGCACCTGCCCGGTGCCGCCGTTGGAATTGACCGTCAGGACGGCGGTCTGCTGGCCCACCGGGGCCGTATCCCGATCGAAGCGCACCCACACGGTCGAAGCCGCGCCGGGCGGCGTCTCGCCGGAATCCGGGGCGACGCTGAAATAGGGGCCGGCGATTTGAAGAGACCAGGTCAGGGTGTCGGTGCCGGCGTTGGGAATGGTCAGCGCCAGCGAATCCGCCGAGCCGCCGAAATTCAGGGTCAGTTGTAGTTCTCCCAGCACCGGCCCTTCGACCACCTGGGCCAGTGTGGTCACCAGCAGGGTGTCCGCGTTGGAGCGGAGTTCGATGACCCCGCTGTTCAATCCCGCCGGCAGTGCCGTGCGGTCCACGGTCACCCAAACCGTGTCCTCCTGATCCTGGCCCAGAACGCCGAAAACCGGCTCGGCGTCAATCCAGGGCGGCTGGCTGAAGACGCTCCATTCCAACGTTTCCCCGCCGGTGTTGTAGATGACCAGGGGGCGTTCCACCCCCGTCACGCTGAAATCGAGGGTATCGGTGGAGACCCCCATCTGGGGGCCCAGGGGCTGCGGCGCGGTGGATTCGCCGTCGCAGCCGCCCAGGATCAGGACGGCCGGAACCAACAGGCCCGGAATCAGAACGCGCAGTGAAGTCATGATGGGTACCTTAGAGCCTATCCGAATAACCCTGCGCAACGGAATGTGATCAGCGCGCAGGCGAAGTGCAGCAGGGCCAGGTAGTTCTCCGGTTTCTTGGCCCAGCGAATC
>QZKQ01000029.1 GCA_003599535.1 Candidatus Zixiibacteriota bacterium
ATCGCCATCTTCCCCAACTTCGCGGTGCCCGTGGCCCTGGCCTGGGAAGCCCTGGACCGGCGCAACTCCCGTTTCCTGCACACCGACCTCATGCCCCCCACCGTGCGTGACGCCCAGCGAACCTTTAAGGTCGCCTGGCACGGTTTCGCCATGCTGGGCGTCATCTTCGTGCTGATGGTCGCGCTGGCTTACCAGGGGGTGGCGCGCTGGACGGCCATCCAGAACCTGGAAAGTTCCCTCCAGGAAAACCAGCGCCGCGTAAACGCCATGCACCAGGAGCTGACCAAGTTGGGCATGGTGCAGGAACAGGTGGTCAACTACCAGGCCAATCTCCGCTTCCTGGATTCTCTGATCGTGGATCCGGGCAAGTGGAGCCGCCTGCTGTCCAACCTGTCCCAGGATTTTCAGATTGTCAACCGCGTCTGGGTGGAAGAAATCAGATCCACGCCCCAGGGGTTCAACCTGGTGGGCAAAGCCCTGAACCGGGACCGCATTCCCAAGCTGTCCTACCTGCTGCCGCAACCGGATCTTCGACGCGTGGCGCGGGTGGTGACCGAAGAAGGCGAAATCACCTACCAGTTCGAGGTCAATGCGGCGGTACCCCAACCCAGCGCCACGGAGATGGATTCCCTGCGCCGAGCCGCTCCACCGGTATTCCGTCCGGAGACCGTCGCCACGGCGCCTTCCCCCGCTTCCGAAGCGGCGCTGAAGACACCGGCGCCCCCCCCGGGACCCACGGCCCAGGCCGGAGCGGTCTCTGCCAGTCAGGATTGAGGCGTAGACCACCGCGGACCGGTAGATCCGACCCGGCGGCCAGGCTGTTCGAACCCGTTTGTCTTAGCAAGGTTAAGAGGTGATCATGCATGCACTACGAACCACCCTGGTATTGGGCGCCTTCTGGCTGGCGATCTTCCTGGCTGGAGGATACCTGGTTCAGGTTCATTTGAAAGCGCGGCAGGAGAAACTGGAAGCCCGCAATAAGGAACTGCAGGACGACCTGCGGATGAAGCAGAACCTGATCGCCAGCTACACCACGGTCGAATCCCAGTTGGGGGCCATGCAGACCGTGTGGGCCTACCGCTCCAAGGCCATACCCCGGCGGGAAGCGGCCCACGAAACCTATGAATATCTGGACAAAATCCTCTCCCGCCATTCCACCAGCCTGAATTTCGACTTCCTGGTCCTGGCGGTGCGGGATACCGGCGGAGTGCGCTCCGCCGACTATAAACTGGAAGGCGAGGCCCGCTTTCCCGATTTTTACCGCTTTATCTGGTACCTCGAGCATCTGCCCCGGTACCTGCGCATCAATTCGATGCAGCTCCAGGACACCGAAGCGAAGAAGGACGGTTCCCGCGGCGAGCACTGGGTGCGTTTCGACCTGAACCTGACCGCCATTTCCGCCGACCGGCCCGGCTTCGACCAGATTCACTACACCGCCAACGTGACCGCACCGGCGGATAATTACGATCCCTTCCGCCAGCCGGCCAAGGCGGTGGTCAGCGTGCCGGCCAACACCCTGGGGTTGCCCAATGTGTTCGAAACCCGACTCCAGGCCATGACGCCCACCCAGGCCTACGTCATTGACCAGAACGGCGAGCTCAAAGTGTTGAACCTGGGGGATGCGGTGTACCTGGGATATTTGATGGATATTTTTCCCGATGAAAACCGGGTGGTCTTCTACCTGAACAAGCTCGTTCCGCCCCGGCAGGTCTCCCTGCGCATTGGAGGCGACAAGTAACATCCACTAATTCATGAACCAGGGGATAAAGGCTATGCGACCCACGTTCCTCTTTTCTCTCGTCCTGTCTCTGGCTGCGCTGTCTGCCTTGACCATGGCCCAGAACCGCCTCCCACAGGAGTACATTTCGCCCGACGAAATCATTACCTTAAATCCCGACATGACCTTCGAGCAGGCCTTCCAGATCCTGTCCCAGATCGCCTACGAGAAGGAGGGAAAGACCATCATTGATCCGCTGAAGCACGACGGACGCATCGAGGTGGACATCGAAAACCTCCCCTGGAAAAAGGCTTTCGAAGTCGTCCTCAAGGCTCACCGACTGGGTTATGTGGAACACGAGCAGTTCTACGAAGTGACGGGGCTGCCGGAGATCCAGATGATCGATAAGGAGCGGGTGCCCTTCGACGCCCGGGAGATCCGCATAGAAGCGGTGTTCTTTGAAGCCGACCGCCGGGCCATTGCCAAGTCCGGCATAGACTGGACCATCTTCGCCGGGGGGTCCGACGTGCAGGGCAGCTTCTCGGTTAACGGCGCTTCCGAATTCATGGAGGAGATCGTCGAGGGTACCGTCTCCGGCTCCACGGAAGTGGACGGCACGGACATTTCCGTCACCGCCCTGCTGAAGGCTTTCGAAAGCCGCAACCTGGGCCGCATCCTGGCGCAGCCGGAAGTGGTGGTGCTGACCGGGCAGGAAGGCCGCATCCAGATCGGTCAGGACTTTTCCATCAAGACCCGCGACTTCGCCGGCAACATCATTGACCGGTTCTTCTCCACCGGCACCATCCTCACGGTCAAGCCCCTGATCCACGAGGAAAACGGCGTGTATTACATCCACCTGTCCATCCACGCGGAACGGTCCAACGTCGTGCCCGATCCCATCTCCACCATCATCAACAAATCCCAGGCCGACACCCACGTGCTGCTGCTGGACGGGGAGAGCACCCTGCTGGGCGGCCTCTACACCCGGGAGTACAAGACCCTGCGCAAGGGGGTGCCCTTCCTGATGGACCTGCCCTGGTGGTTCCTGGGTCTGCGCTACCTGTTCGGCCACAATCTGAAGGACGTGGAGGATCGGGAACTGCTGGTGGCCTTGCGGGCCTCTCTGGTACCGCCGCTCAGCTCCCGGGTGGGGCGCGCCGCCGGCAACCTGGGCGAAACCTACGAGCGGGAGCACTACGAGTCCCGCCGGGATTTCGAACGCTACTGGGATCTCAAACCCGAGGAGAGTGTGGGGAAATAAGCCCCACCGGCCTTCCCGCCCCAATTCCGCCAACCCGGCCGATTCCGGCCGGGTTGGGCCTTTTCTCCCCGGAGGCGACTCCGCAACGGACCCCCGATAAGAACAAAAGAGCGAAAAACACTTGCAATTCCCTTTTCCGGATTTTATATTAATTTGATCCGGAGCGCGGGGGCCAATCCCGGTTATTGCCGGTCTTTCGGCTTCCCATGGCACGGCGCTGGACCATGATCCGGCACTGGGTAGTCCAAACCGAGGTTGCGCGTGTGGAAGAAACGGACGACGACCCTGACCTTTCCGCGGCTGTTGATAAATTTTCCCCTGTGTTTGCACCGACTGCGGAGTCCTCTGCATCCCACCCGCCCTCTTGTGGATAGACCCTGAAAGTGCACGGAAGAAGTCCGGGCACTTTTTCTCTTATAGCACCCTTGACATTGCGAGGAAACGCGGTGGTTATTGCCGATCTCATCTCGTTTTTGGAAGAGTGGATCCCGCCGGGTTCGGCCATGTCCCGGGATAACCCCGGGTTGCAGGTGGGCGATCCCCGGGAAGAGCTGCGGGGCGTGCTGGTAGCGCTGGACGTCACCCCCGCCGTTGTCGAAGAGGCGGTGAGCGCCGGGGTCAACCTGATCCTGTCCCACCATCCCCTGATTTTCACGCCCCTGTCGCGCCTGGACCAGACCACCCCTCTGGGGGGCATGATCGCCAAGCTGGTCCGGCACCATGTTGCCGTCTATTCCGCCCACACCAACCTGGACGCTTCGGGACAGGGCGTGTCCATGGCCCTGGCTCGGGCCCTGGAGGTGGACAAACCCCGTTTTCTGGCGCCGCCGGAGTCGCGCTGGCTGAAAAAGCTGGCCGTCTTCGTCCCCCCGGATCATGCGGCAGCGGTGCGCGAGGCCATGGCCCGGGCGGGGGCCGGAGTTATCGGAGAATACACCCACTGCTCATTCAACCTGGAAGGCACCGGAACTTTCCAAGGCGGGGAAAACGCTTCCCCGGCGGTCGGGGTCAAGGGGAACCTGGAGCAGGTTTTAGAGGTCAGAATAGAGATGATCCTGCCCGCCTGGAAGGCCGGCGCCGTGGTGCGAGCCATGCAAGCCGCACATCCCTACGAGGAAGTGGCCTTCGATCTCTATCCCCTGGAAAATTCCGACGTCAGTTACGGTTTCGGGGCCATTGGGGATTTGCCCATGCCCGTATCCCTGGAGGATCTGGTGCAGCGGGTGAAGGAGCGGCTGGGCTGCCCGGCGGTGGGAGTCATGGAAGGCCCATCCCGGAACATCGCCCGCCTGGCGGTGTGCGGCGGGTCCGGCGGAGAGCTGGTGGAAGCTGCCTGGAAACAGGGCGCCGACGCTTACCTCACCGGCGAAATGAAGTATCACACTTTACTCGACTATAAAGACCGGATCACCGTCCTGCTGGCCGGGCACTACCCCTCCGAAGCGGTCATCGTTCCGGAGTGGGCTCAGCGCCTGCGGCAGTGGCTGGACGGCCGGCCGGTCCCCGTAATAGAGACCAGAGTGATGACCAACCCTTTGACATATCAAATCTAATGGAGGCGGTCTTGAGGGACCAGTTGGAGTACCTCATTCAGTTGCAGGACATAGATAACCAGCTGCTGGAGTTGCGCCAGGAACGAGGTAATCTGCCGGAAACAGTGGAACGTCTCAGGGCCGAGATCGAGGAGACCACGCACCTGCTCGACATGCGGCGGGAAGAACAGTTGAATGCCGGCAAGGAACGGCGCCGCATCGAGAATGAAGTCGAATTGGCTAAAGTCAGCCTGAAACGATATCAGGAGCAGCTGTTCAAGGTCACGACCAACCGGGAATACGACGCCATCAGTTCGGAAATCGAATCCGCCAAGTCCCTGATCCAAAACGGGGAAGCCCGCATCATCGAACTTCTGGGCCGGGAAGAGGAATTGGCCGCCCAGATTTCCACCCTGGAAAGCCACCTGGACAAGATCAAGGTGGATTATGAAGTCCGGGACGCCGAGCTGCAGGAAAAGATCGCCGAAACCAGCGATATGGAGAACGGCCTGCACGCCCGGCGGGAAAAGATCGTGGGACAGTTGGCCAAACCGGTCTACGCGCACTATGAGCGCATCCACCTGGCCAAGGAAGACGGCATGGGGGTGGCGCAGGTATACATGGGGGCCTGCGGCGGGTGCTTCGCCGCCATCCCTCCGCAGAAGCTGATGGAAATCGCCTCCATGGAAGATTTCATCCTCTGTGAAACCTGCGGCCGCATCCTGGTGGACGCCGACAGCATGGAAAAAGAACGCCAGTAAGCGTTATCGGAATTCCGGAGGAGGCTAGACGGCCGCCTTCCGGCTTTGTGCCGGGGGGAGGAAAGTCCGAACACCGCAGGACAGGACGCCCGCGAAATGCGGGGCGCCGCGAGGCGACGGAAAGTGCCACAGAAAACATACCGCCCGTCTACGGACGGGTAAGGGTGAAAAGGCGAGGTAAGAGCTCACCGCGGTCCTGGTGACAGGGCCGGCAGGGTAAACCCCGTCCGGTGCAAGACCAAATAAGCGGGAAGTTCCCTTCGGGGACGTGAAGTGGTCCGCTTCATTCGACCCGCGGGTAGGTCGCGCCAGATAAATGGCCGTCCGCGACAGAATTCGGCTTATCGGCCGCCTCCGGATTATCATAATACCAACCTCCTGAACGGGCCCGCCGGCGGCGCAAACCGCCGGTCACCGGCTCCGTTCTCATCGCACACAGCAGGGCGAAAGCCGGCGTGGAGGCCAGCCTCCGCCATTGCGCCGCTCGCTTTGGCGCCCGTCTCAACCGACCCGCATGCATCATAATCGCAAGTCACGCACCAGAGGGGATGCCCGCATGACCACCACTGAATATGAAAATATACGCAGGGACGTTCGCAGCCTGGACGCCATCTTCCGCCCCCGGTCCATTGCCGTAGTGGGCGCTTCCCGGCGCCGCGGTTCCATTGGCCGCGAGATCCTCCATAACCTGATTGAATACGAGTTCAACGGCCCCGTTTTCCCCATCAATCCGCACGCCAAGGTGATTCACTCCATCAAGTGCTATCCCAGCGTGCTGGACGTCCCCGACGAAATTGACCTGGCCATCATTGTCGTGCCCAAAGAGCAGGCGGTCGAAGCCGTCGAAGAGTGCGGCCAGAAGGGGATCAAGGGCATCGTCATGATCACCGCCGGCTTCCGCGAGGTGGGGGGCAACGGCGCCGAGCGGGAAGAGCGCCTGGCGGAAGTGATCCGCAAGTACGGCATGCGCATGGTGGGGCCCAACTGCATGGGCATCATCAACACCGACCCCAAGTACCGCATGGACGGCACCTTCGCCCCTTCCCTGCCCCTGGAAGGCAACGTCGGCTTCATGTCCCAGTCGGGAGCCCTGGGCGCGGCCATTCTCGACACCGCCCTGGACCTGAACCTGGGCTTTTCCATGTTTGTGTCCGTGGGCAACAAGGTGGACGTTTCCGGCAACGACCTGATCAACTACTGGAAGGACGACGACGCCACCAAGGTTATTCTGCTGTACCTGGAGAGCTTCGGCAACCCCCGCCGGTTCACCCAGTTGGCCCGCGAGATCATCCGCCACAAGCCCATCATCGCAGTGAAGTCCGGCCGCACCCGGGCCGGCGCCCGCGCCGCCTCGTCCCACACCGGCGCCCTGGCCGGGCTGGACGTGGGCACCCAGGCGCTGTTCGAGCAGTGCGGCATCCTGCGGGTGGATACGGTCGAAGAGCTGTTCGACCTGGCCCAGGCCTTCTCCAAGCAACCCGTGCCTCTGGGCAAGCGCATCGCCATCCTGACCAACGCCGGCGGCCCCGGCATCATGGCCACCGACGCGGTGGTCAACCTGGGACTGCAAATCGCCACCTTCAGCGAGGAGACCATCGCGAAGATGCGCGAGTACCTCTCCCCGGAATCCAGCTTCTCCAACCCTCTGGACATGATCGCCGGCGCCAATCACGACACCTATCGCCGTTCTCTGAAGCTCCTGCTGGCCGACGAAAACGTGGATGCCGTGCTGGTCATCTTCGTCCACCCGGTGTACGTGGACGCGCTGAAGATCGCCGAGGCCATCATCGAGGCCAGCCGGGAGAAGGGCGAGAAGCCGGTGCTGTGCTGCTTCATGGGCAAAAAGGATGAATTTTCCGGCATCGAAGAACTCCAGAAAGCCGGATTACCCACGTATCTCTTTCCGGAATCGGCCGTCATGTCCCTGGCGGCCATGGAGAAGTACAACCGCATCCGCAAACGGCCCGAAGGCAAGGTCGTCACGTTCGAGGACGTGGACCGCGCCGCCGCCCAGAGCATCTTCGACCGCGCCCTGGAGGAAGGCCGGCCCCGGCTGACCGATTTCGAGGTCAACGAAGTGCTGGCGGCCTACGGCATCACCATGCCCCGCTTCGCCCTGGCCCGGACCCTGGAAGACGCCATCCGCGCCGCCGAACAGTTGTACTACCCGGTGGTGCTGAAGGTCATTTCCCCCCAGATCGTGCACAAGTCGGACGTCGGCGGCGTCATCCTCGACCTGCGCAACGAGGCCGAGCTGGTGCGCGGCTATATGCGCATGACCGACAACATCGCCAAGCTGCCCTACAAGGTGGACGACTACCGCATCATGGTGCAGGAGATGGTCCCCGGCGGCCGGGAGCTGATCATGGGCATGAGCACCGATCCGGCTTTCGGCCCCTTAATCATGATCGGCCTGGGCGGCATCTACGTCGAGTTCATCAAGGACGTCAACTTCCGCATCCATCCCATCACCGACCTGGACGCGCGCGAGATGATCACTTCCCTGAAAGGCTACAAGCTGCTGGAAGGGGTGCGCGGCGAGAAGGGCATCAATATCGAAACGGTGATGGAGGCGCTGGAGCGCCTGTCCCAGTTGATCGGGGATTTCCCCCAGATCCGGGAGATGGACCTGAACCCCTTCGTCGCGTTCCCCGAAAGCGGCCGCTGCATGGCCCTGGACGCCCGCATGTCGCTCCAGGTTCCCGCGGCAAAATAGGCTTCCCGGCGGCGAAGCCATCATATCCTGATGCGCTCTTCCCCAACTTTAGAGAAGTCAAAATGAGAAATACATACCAATGCAAACCCGATGGGAAGTCATTCGCACCGCAGACACGGCCGCAGTTAAGGCCATTGCGGAGGAAATCAACCTTCCGGAAGTAATCGCCCAAATCCTGGTAAATCGGGGGATCAACACCCCCGAGGCCGCCCGCCTCTTCTTCTCGGCCCGTACCGACGATTTGTACGACCCCTTCATCATGGCCGACATGGACAAGGCCGTGGACCGCGTCGTCTCCGCCCTGAACCGGCGCGAGAATATCGTCATTCATGGCGACTACGACGTGGACGGAATCACCGCCGTGTCCATGCTCTATCTCTTCCTGCGCGACCTCGGCGGCCAGGTGAGTTACTACATTCCCGACCGCCAGCAGGAGGGGTACGGCCTGTCCATGGCCGGCATCGAAGAGGCCCAGCGCCGCGGCGCCCAATTGATCATTTCCGTGGACTGCGGCATCACCTCGGTGGCGGAAATCGAGCTGGCCCGCCAGTTGGGCATCGAGTCGATCATCTCCGATCACCACGAGCCCGGCCCGGTGCTCCCCAATGCCTTCGCCATCCTGGACCCCAAGCGCGTTGACTGCCCCTACCCCTTCAAGGAGTTGGCCGGCGTGGGGGTGGCTTTCAAGCTGGCCCAGGGAGTCTCCCGGCGCATGAACCTGGACAACGGGTTCCTGGAGCGCTACCTGGACCTGGTGGCGGTGGGGTCGGCGGCGGACATCGTGTCGCTGACCCACGAAAACCGCATCCTGGTGCGGGAGGGGTTGGACCACCTGAACCGCAATGCCTGCGAGGGGATTAAGGCCCTGATTGACATCGCGGGTCTGAAGCGGGGCGACATCCAGGTGGGGCACATCGTCTTCGGCCTGGCGCCGCGCATCAATGCCGTGGGCCGGCTGGGATCCGCTGAGCGCGCCGTGCGCCTGCTCATCACCCGCAATTACCAGCAGGCCGTTTCCATCGCCCGCGAACTGGAGATGGAGAACCGGCGGCGCAAGGAGATTGACAACAAGACCCTGCACGAAGCCATGGACAAGATGGTCCGGGAGCACGATCCGGACCGGGACAACGTCATCGTCCTGGCCAAGGAATCCTGGCATCCCGGGGTCATCGGTATCGTCGCCTCCCGCCTGACCGACAAGTTCTACCGCCCCACGGTGATGATCACCATCGAGGACGGCATCGGCAAGGGATCGGCCCGTTCCATCCCCGGCTTCGACCTGTTTTCCGCCATCCGCGAGTGTTCCGACGTGCTGGAGCAGTACGGCGGGCACAAGTACGCCGCCGGGCTGACCATCCGCGCCGATCGGGTGGACGAGTTCCGCCGCCGCTTCAACGAAGTGGCCGGCCGGATGCTGAAACCGGAGGACCTGATTCCCAAGCTGAGCATTGACGCCGAGATTGACTTGGCTGAGATTACCCCGGAAGTGGTGAAAATGCTGCGCGATTTCGCCCCCTTCGGTCCCATGAACCTGAAACCGAACTTCGCCAGTTACAACCTGTCCGTGGCCGGCCCCGCCCGCATCGTGGGATCCAACCATCTGAAGTTCAAAATTCAGCAACCTTCCTCTTCGCGCCTGGTGTTCGACGCCATCGGCTTCAACCTGGGGCACCTGCTGCCCCTGGCCGGCAACGGCCGCGTGGTGGACATGGTCTACACCATCGAAGAGAACGAATACATGAACCAGGTCAACCTGCAGCTCTGTGCCAAGGATCTGAAGTAACGGCCTCTTTTCCGGTCCGCTTCAGAGTTCGAAAGCGCCGCGCCATGCAGGTTTGCCTGCCGGTTGAAAGTGCCTTCGGGGACAGCACGCCTTCTTTGATGACCCGCAACCCGGAAAACGCGCCAATTTCGGCGCCGCGTGGAGGACTCTTACCTCAACTATATACCTGTAGGTCTAACGCGGAGGTTCAGCATGCGGGACGTTTATGTAGTTTCCGGCGGCGTATCCAAGTTTGCCAAAGCCCGTCCGGATAAAACCTTCCAGCCCATGATCAAAGAAGCATATGACTATGCTTTGAAGGACATCGGGCTGGATTTCAAGCAGGGCATCGAACTGATAGACGGGACGGTGGCCTCCTATTTCTCCGATCACTTTTTACGCCAGTTGATGGGCGGCGCCATGGCGCAGGATTACCTCGGCATGGATCCCAAACCCAACAAGCGCATCGAAGGGGGTGGCGCCACCGGGGGGCTCTGCTTCCAGGGCGGGTGGGAATCCATCGCCTCGGGGCGGATGGATGTGTGCCTTTCCTACGGCTGGGAAACCATGTCCCACGTCAACACCTGGAAGGGCAATGAATTCATCGCCCTGGCGTCCGACGTCAGCTTTGATTACCCCGTGGGCGGCTTCTACTCCGGCTACTACGCCATGATGGTGGTGCGCCATATGAAGGAATATGGCACCAAAGTCGAGCAGATGGCCCTGGTGTCGGTGAAGAACCACAATAATGCCTTCCACAATCCCTACGCCCAGAAGCGCCGCAAGATCACCATCGAGGACGTACGCAATTCGGAGATGGTGGCGTGGCCCCTGACCATGCTGGACATCTGCGTCATGTCCGACGGCGCGGCCGCCATTCTCTTCGCCAGCGAAGAGGGCCTGAACAAGCTGGAGAAAGCCTCCGGACAACGCCTCCAACCGACCAAGGTCACCGGCGTCGGCAGCGGCATGGACGCCATGCGTATGGCCGACCGGCCTCACGCCGACGTCATCCTGTTACCGCACGAGAAGCCGGAAGACTACAAAGGCCTGAAGTACCCGGGCGTACACTCCTTCCGTTCCGGCCGCATGGCCAGCAAACTGGCCTACCAGATGGCCGGCATCACCAATCCCCTCCAGGAAATTGACTTCGTCGAACTGCACGATGCCTATACCTCTTCCGAGATCCAGACGTACGAGGATATGGGCTTGTGCAAATACGGTGAAGGTGGAAAATTCGTCGAATCCGGTGCTCCCTTCATGCCCGGGCTGGATTACGGGTATAAGTTTCCTGAACAGGGAAGCGTCCCGGTCAATCCATCAGGCGGCCTGATTGCCTGCGGGCATCCGGTGGGCGCCACCGGTTTGATGCAGGCGGTATTTGCCCACTGGCAATTGCAGAACACCATCGGCAAGCATTTCGGCGATCCCACTCTGCAGGTCAAGAACGCCAAGCGTGGCGCCATCCACAGTCATGCCGGCACCGGCACCTACGTCACCGTTTCCATCCTGGAGAAAGGATTCTAACCATGGCCGACGAAAAGAAAAAGCACTTCAAGCTGCCGGAGACGGATGACGGGACCATCATGTTCAACGTCCCCTTCCCCAAGGATCTGGCGCAGTTGAAAGGTATGGCGCCCATCATCATCAAGCAGCCGTACCACATTGACTACCTCCACAGCTACGGACAGGATTCCCCCTTCTTCGCGGGGTTGGCTAATGGCAAGCTCTTGTCCAATCGCTGCCCCCAGTGCAATTATACCTACGGCACGCCCCGCGGGCATTGTATGTACTGCGGTACGGAGACGGATTGGTTCGAACTGCCCCGGGAGGGCACCATCCACTGCTTTACCGTGTGCCACTACGGCAGCGAAGAATTCCTGAAGGAAACCCCCTTCATCCTGATCCTGGTGGAATGGCCGGGCGTGGATACCCTGTTTCTGGCCCGCCTGGTGGACGTGGATCCCAACCAGGCCAGTCTGGACTGGGTGGGCATGAAGGTGCGGGCCCAGTTCAAGCGCAATTCCAAGTTCAAGCCCACCGACGTGTACTTCGTGCCGGCTTAAAACCTGACAGCATCATCGAGCTGTTCACCACGGCTGACAGTGTCATT
>QZKQ01000061.1 GCA_003599535.1 Candidatus Zixiibacteriota bacterium
GCCCAGGGGAAATCGGGGCGGTGCTTCAGGATCAGGTCGCGTTTCTCCTGCCGTACCGGGATGGCGTGGCGGGAGAAGGGGTAGGCCTGGAGCAGATCGGCGTACGTTCCGGCCGCTTCCGCCTCGCGACCCGCCGCTTCCAGAGCGGCGGCCAGGCGAACCTGCATCTGGGCCGCCTGTTCGCCCGGCGGGATGAAGGGGATGATCCCCTGGTAGATATCTACCATGCGGGCGGAATCGCCCAGCGCGGCGATTTCGCCGACCAGCCCTTCCGCCACCTGGGTGACCCAGGTTTCCGGCATCTGGTAATCCTTGCCCTGGGCGCCGCGCAGAGCCTGCAGGCCGTATTCCATGCGCCGTTCGCTACCCAAAACGGCCAGCCGGCGGCAGGCTTCCGCGGCCCACTGGGTCCCGGCGTATTTCGTCGCCAGCGCCCGGTAGCCTTCCAGGGCCGCGGCGGTGTCGTGGGCCTGGGACAGGGTCAGGTTGGCGGCGTTGTACAGGGCCACCGGAGCCTGGGAGTTGTCGGGGTGCTGTGCGGCAAATTCCCGGTATCCCCGGATGGCGGACTCATGGTCGCCGCGCCAGGCCTGGTCCCACAACTCCCGGGGCAGGTCCTGCGCGCCGGCCGCCGCCGTCGTCAGTAGCATTCCCCAAATCAGCAGGTGCTTCACCGTTGCCTCCACGTGAAAGTCTTCCCTCCACGCCCGAATCCAGCCGTCCGGACGCGGAACCTTTACTGCGGAAATCACAAGTTAAATTTAAGCGATTTTGGGGACTTAGTCAAGGGAATTCTGGGCAGTTGCGGGAGAAAGCAGAGGCGAAAGGCGAGAAAAACACTGACAACTTACGGCGGACAGCAAACATGCAGACTATAAGGCGGACCAACCGGCGGGGTGGATTATAGAGTGCGGCAGCTTATGGCGAAGTTATCCCTTCGGGGCTGCTGCTTTATGCCGGTGGGGCAGGTAGGCATGCCTATCCTACTGACAGAGAAAGGGGGCGGCCACGCCGGGCCGCCCCTACCAAGGACCAACGACGAACGACTACTTCAGTAGAATCAGTTTCTGCACCTGCGTGACATTCCCCGCGCTCAGCCGGGCGAAGTAGATGCCCGAAGGCAGCCCGGAAGCGTCGAAGGTCACCTCGTGCGCTCCGATGTCCCTCCAGCCGTCCGCCAGCTTAGCCACCTCGCGGCCGGCCGTATCGTAGACCCGGAGGCTGACGCGGGCGGGAGCCGATAGCTGATAGCCGATCGCCGTCGTCGGGTTGAAGGGATTGGGATGGCTCTGCCCCAACCGGCACTCCTCCGCCGGAGGTTCCGCGGCGCCGGAACCCGAAATACGGACCGAAGCGGGCACGGTTTTCTCTGATCCATCCGGACCGCCGGCCGTGACGCCCGGGAGGGCGTTATCGTACTTGAACACTGTCGGTCCGCCGGCGGCGTAGATGTCGAAACCGTTCTGCACGTCCACGGCCAAGCCATGCGCTCCGACCTGGTATTCCGCCCCGGAGGGCAGGACGGGATTGGGAATGGCGCTCCACTGGCCCTGGTAGCCGTCAATCTGGGCGATGAACAGGTTACTTACGTGCAGACCGGTGCGGGTGCCCGCCAGGGTGGTCACCAGGAGGACCTTGCCTTCCCAGTTCAGGCAGTACAGGTCGCCGCTGGCCGGAGACAGATCGTAGGGGACACCGGCCACGGACATGGCCGTCGAGGTGACATTGTATAACGGCTGAGTGCGGTAGCCGGAAGACTGGGAAGGATCGTAGCGGCGCATCCAGAGGCTCCCGCCTACCGTGTACCCGGACCCGGCTCCTTGTGCATTGTACCGGTGCACCCCCCAGAAGACGATATCTTCACCGGGATAAAGGGGATCGGCGATGGCCGCCACGGAGAACACCTGGTCGGAAGGATCATGAGCGAAGTTCTGCGGCCAGAGTTCTTCCGAATCCCATGGCGCGCCCGGCGTGACGCGGTATATCCGCTCCAGGCGCCCGGAATTGGGAGCGCCGAACGGAGCGCCCACGGCCAGGTAAGCTTCGCTCAGCGGATCCCGGGGGGCGGGAGCGAGGTCCATCAGCCCCTGGTGCTCGTACTTGGGATCCAGGGTCGAAGAGATGGAATAAATCCGGGTGGAATTCGCGCTGCTGAAAAATTGGTATACGTTATGGCTTCGGCCCGGCGTGGAGGAGTTATTGGACCCCAGCAGGCCGGTAGTGATGTACAGCGCCTGGACGTCCCCCGAGGCGGCTGGTTTCAGGTTGGAAATATTGAACATCCGTTCCTGGGCCAGGCTGTACTGGGGATCGAATTCCACCTGTTCGGTGATCCCTTGGGCGCGATGGTAGCGGTACAGTCCGCCCAGCTCATAGGGCACGGGATCGGGAGCCACCACGATCTTGGCCCGGCCTCCGCCCAGGTACGTGTAATCTCCGAAATCAGCCACGGCGTTGGTGCCGCGGCGCAGGGCCGGGTCGGTCTGATAGCTGGACTCGCCAATTTCCTGGATGCCCTTCTCGTGCCACGCGCCGTCTTCCCAGCGGAAGACGCCGGCATTCCAAGCCGCTACCAGCAGGTCGGGGTCGGCGCCGTCGGGATACAGCTTGATGCCGCCGCGCAGGTCAACGCTCTCGTACCCGGCCTTCAGGTGGCTCCATTGCGGCACCGGATCTGCTTCGCTGTGGACCATGTACCAGACGCCGTGTTTGTGGGTTCCGTGCACGAAGCGCATCCGCTCCCCCGGCTGAAGGTGCCCCGGGTCAGGGGTCAGTCCCCGGCCGATCCAGGCCTTCAGGCCGGTGTTGCTGGGGCCGTTGATCTGCGTCCATGGAGGGCCGCCATTCCAGTAGATCACGCCGTAACGCTCCGAGGTGGACAGCCAGACCTGGTGCCCCGAAGGACCGGGCCGTCCCACCACCTGGGGATAGCCCACCTGCCGGTTGTAACGGGTCAGCGACGTCCAGTTGTCCAGGGCCGCGCCGTCACCGCCGAGGTAGCGCGGATCCACTTCTCCGAGGGGCTGAAAGGAGAGCTGATCCAGAGTCCGCGGACCGGCGCTCCAGACCTGAAAGACGCCCCGCTGATCCCGGAACAGCACGTAGCTGTACACGTCCCCGTTGGCTTCCTTCCACTGATTGAACCCCCAGACGTCCAGGACGTCGGCGCCGGGGATCGGTATCTCTTGGAAGTGGAGGTTGTCATAGCCGCCGCGGATGAGGCACAACGCGCCGGCTTCCCCCGAGCCCTTCGGGCGGGCCTTGATGGTGTACATCAGGTTGGGATCGCCTAAGTCGCGCCAGAAATAGTGGTACCCGCGCGGGCCGCCGTACTGGCTGTCCACCCGGCGGTAGAACTTGGGCGCCGTTCCCGTCCACTGGTAGATGCCCGCCTCGTACACGCTTCCCGCGGGATGATTGTCCTCGCTCACGATGACCAGGTACTTGGTCTGGGGGTCGGCGGGATAGGTTCCGTTGGGATAGGCGTAGAAAGCCACGTCGTGCGCCCGCACGTACTGCCAATGATCCAGCAGGGGGCCGTGGGCGAGAGCGTTGGGGCGATCCCACAGGGCACTGACGCCGGCCGGATCGCGCTGGTAGTACCCCCCGGTAAAGGCGCCGCCCGCCAGCACGTGCTCATGGCCGCCGGTCTGGATGGCGTCCACCCCCAGAAAGCCGGTGTGCCGCATATAGCTTTCCCAGGGGCCCCAGGTTCCGGCCCCGGATTGAAATTCGCTGCGGAACAGGCCGGATTCCATGTTGGCCGACCACAGGACCTCGCCCGGCTCGTTATTCGCCTGGCGCAGGATCTGCACGTCCTGGGCCACGCCGCCTTCGGCCAGAGGCAATTCGATCCACTGGCCCGCAGTGAAATTGTCGGTGCTGGGAGGTGAGGGTGGGACAGAAGAGGAGGCGGACGATTTCAGCGAAGGCCCGGCGGTGGCCGGGGCGTTGAACCCGACGGAACCCTCGCCGCGGCCTTCATAATGGTTGGTAATGGATAGGCTTTTTATACTATGGTTGCTGTGACTATCCCCGGTGTTTCCTTTGGCGTATTGTGGATTCAGATGCAGTGCCAGTAATACCGTCATACCCAATACGACTCGATACATTCCTTTGCTCCTTAATGATTGGATAAATAATGCAATTACAATAGCATGTGCCGTAATATGATACGATTGGACGTTGGAGAGGTATGGAATTTGCGCGTGAAGGTTAAAGCCGGTACTTTTCCGCGCAAGCGCGGGAGGAGAAAAAGTTCACCATAGAGACACGGAAAACGCAGAAAAAAAGGGCGGCCACATCGGGCCGCCCCTGCAAGTACACTGCCTATCGTCCATCGCCTGCCGCTCTACTCGTACCGCAGCGCTTCCACCGGGTCGAGGCGGGAGGCGCGGTAGGCCGGCCAGAGGCCGAAGCCGATGCCCACCAGCGAACAGAAGATCAGCCCCACCACAATGGCCCAGGTAGGCACCGCCACCGGCAGGTTGACCACCTGTCCCAGCCACAGCGGCAGCAGAATCCCCGTCACCACCCCGATCATCCCCCCCAACTCCGACAGGATCACCGCTTCCACCAGGAACTGCCCCAGGATCTGCCGCTTGCGGGCGCCGATGGCCAGCCGCACGCCGATCTCCCGGGTCCGCTCCGTCACCGACACCAGCATGATGTTCATGATGCCGATGCCCGCCACCAGCAGCGAAATCCCCGCGATCCCCACCGCCGCCACTTTGATCCAGCGGGTCAGGTTGTTGAAGTCGTTGATCAGGTTCTCCGGCGCCCAGATGGAGAAATTGTTGGGGGCGTCGGTCCGCAGGCCCCGGAGGCGGCGCAGCAGGCTGATGACCTCGTCCTGGGCCTGGTCGAAGACTTCCGGCGAGCGCGCCTTCACCGTGATATTGATGGAGCGCGACTTGCCGTAGAGCCGGGTGAAGGTGGAAAAGGGGATGCAGGCGTGGTTGTCGTTGGACGATCCCAGGCTGTTGCCCATCTCTTCGAACACGCCGATGACCTTGAAGCGGCCCCGTTCCAGGCGCACTTCCCGGTCCAGGGGATCTTCGAAGGGGAAGAGCTTTTGGGCAATGGCGTCGCCGATGACGATGACCTTGCGGCCGCGTTCCACGTCATCCAGGGTGATAAAACGGCCCCGGGCGATGTTGTAGCCGTTGTTGGGGGCGAATTCCGGGTAGCCTCCGGCCAGGGAGATGTTGGGATTGGTCCGCTCGGCCCCGTAGCCGATCCACTGGCCGAATTCCCACACCTCCGGGCCCACCATGGACACCGAAGGGCAGTGTTCGGCGATGGCCTGAGCCTCTTCCAGGGTCACCTTGGGCCGGGTGCGATCCCGCTGGTTGTGCCCCAATTGGATGCCGGCGTCGAAGCGCTGCACCTGGAACACGTCGGCGGAGAGCTGGCTCATCTGCTCTTCCACCTGGTTCTGCAGACCGGTGATGATGGTCATCATCCCGATGATGGTGGTCACTCCGATGATGACCCCCAGCAGCGTCAGAAAGGAGCGCAGTTTATGCGCCAGGATGGCGGACACCGCCATGCGGATGGGTTCGACGATGAGCATGGATATTCGTCTCCGCCCACCCCTGAAGAAGTGGGCTACGGATATTTATAAATCCCCCTGAAGGGGGTGGAACTCTCGGACTGCGCCCTATTACAATGGGCGTTGCCGCCCGGATTAAAGCGAAGTCAGATCGCGCAGTGATCCGGGAAATACCAGTGAATTACTCTTCGGCAATGATCTTTGGCCGGCAGAACGGCGGTTCCTGGCGGTCTTGTCAAGGCTTCCTGCCGGGAATCGCTTCGCTTCAATCCCGGCAGGAACTGAATAGTGAACTACATGCCGTGGTGGCATTTAGGATATCAATTGCTTTATGACCATCAGCGGGAGCACGATCATAGCCTGCGAACTTCCGTTCCGGGCGGGGGTGGGGCGAGGGGCGGAACGTACATTATCCCCCAAACTCCTCCAGCGCCTCCCCGATCCGCTTCAGCCCCTCCTCCAGCTCAGGCCTTCCCCCCCCGAAGCCCAGCCGGAAGCCGTCGGCCCGGCCGAAGAAGCGTCCCGGCATGACCAGGGTGCGATACCGCCGGGCCAGGAATTCGACGAAGGCCGAAGCGTCCTGCCAGCGGCGGTGGCGCACGAAGACGAAGATGCCTCCCTCCGGTTTGACCCACTCAAGGTCCGGATGGTTGCTCAGGGCCGCCTCGACCAGGGGCCAATGATCCTCCCCGCGCTGCCGGGCCCAGGCGGCCAGGCGGTCCAACGATCCGTTGCGGAACAGTTCCAGGGCGATGCGTTCCGGCACCACGGCCGGATTGACCCCCAGCACATTATTGATACGCCAGCAGCGCGCCACGAGATCCGCCGGAGCCAGGGCCCAGCCGGCCCGCAGGTCGCCCTGGCCGTAGACCTTGGTCAGGCTGGAGGTGGTGATCAAACGGGGATGCAGCAGGGCGGCAACGCGGATGCGCTCGGGGGGCAGGTAATCCAGGTACACCTCGTCCACCAGCACCCAGGCGTCCAGCTCTTCGGCGCAATGGGCCAGGCGCAGAAGCGTTTCTTCGGGAATGTCCATGCCGGAAGGGTTGTGCAGGCGGGTGACCGCGATCAGCTTCAGGCGGGAGTTCCGGTGGCAGCCGGCCTCCTCCGGGTTCAGGGCCCACCGCTTTTCGGGGGGACGGGGGAAGGGGATCAATTCCGCGCCAGTGGAGGCCAGGGTGGCTTCCAGCGACTCGTAGGTGGGGGTCTCCATCAGTACCCGGTCGCCGCGATCCAGCAAAGCGGCGCCCAGCAGAAAGTTTACCAGCGAAGAGCCGCCGCCGGGGGCCAGCACCTGTTCGGGCTGCACGCCGTAGCGCCGGGCGATCTCTTCGCGCAGTGCAGGGTGTCCGTAGGTGGGGGCGGGATCCCATTCCAGGACCCGGGCGTCCACCCCCATTTCCGCCATGGTGAAGGGGCAGGCGATGCCGGAAGCGGCCAGGTTGTACTCGGCGCCGAAATGGCCCAGGTCCTTGGCGTACTCCATGTAGAGGGAAGGTTGGAAGCGCATAGGGGAAAGTGTGAAGCGAAATGGAGGTTGTGATTTACCGCAGCAGCACCATTTTCCGGACGGCCGTAAATTCGCCCGCTTCCAGCCGCAGCAGGTAGATTCCGGAAGGCCACCCGGCCCCGTCGAACGTCAATTCGTGGAGGCCCGCATCCTTCCACCCGTCCACCAGCGTCGCCACCTGCCTCCCGGCGGTATCGTAGACCCGGAGAGTGACGCGATTCGCCACCCGGATCTCGTATCGCGCCACGGTCGAGGAGTTGAAGGGGTTGGGAAAGACGCCGTGCAGCATGAAGGCCGCGGGCAGCCCGCACCCGGGGTCCGGAAGGACGCGGCTTCCCCCTTCAATGTGGAAAGGGATTCCATCGGGATTGTAGGGCCACTGGGGCAGCAGGGGCGCGGTGTTGACCTGGTTCACGGGGACATGATGGCTGAGTACCGGGTTCTCGGTCCAGTCGCCTTCGTTGAAGGCGGCGTTGCCGGCGTCCTTGTCCACGACGTACTGCAGGCGGCAGAGGCCGTCCGCCATTTCCGCCATGCTCAAGCTGACCTCCGACCAGCACTGGCCGGCGGGGGCATTGTTGGCGGTGGCGGTGTTGGTCACGTTGCTCCCCACCGCCCAGTTCATCCCCCCGTCGGTGGACACCGACAGGTAAACATCGCTGGAGGGCCAGTCGTCATGCGACAGGCGCATGTAATCGGTATCGTACACCTGGTAGGCGCAGTAGAGGTACCCGGTGGTGGTATCCTGGGCCAGGCAGGGGCGCTGCGCCTTGACGTTCCAGTCGCCGCAATCAACGGTGTTGTACCAGAAATCATCGAAGGCGTTGTGCACCGTCTGGAACTCGCCGGGATGCTCCTCCGTCCAGTGCCAGATGATGGAGGGGTGCCAGTAGGAGGTTCCCTGGATCTCGAAGTAGGAAATGGTGGTGAAGGCCACGTGCAGCCGGTCCTGGTTATCGAAGAACAGGCTCATGTCGGTGTAGGCCCGCAGGGTATCCTTGTTGGCCTGCACGGTATCGGGCAGGAGCGACAGGTTCGGGGGGATGAAGTTGGTAAGGTTGAAGGCCTGGTTGAAATTGGGGTCTTCGCCGTCCTCGTCAATCAGGATCCAGATATCGTTGTTCCACTGCGAATAACTGCCACCCGGGGTAGGGAAACCGGCGTCGCGGCAGCGGGTCCAGCCGTAGGCCACGCGGTCGGATACCGGCGAGGCCGACAGGTCGGCGGCCAGGGTCATGGTGGATTGCACCGGAATCCATCCGGGCGCGTAGGTGATCATTTCGGTGAGGGAATCGTACTGCGCGGAGATGTAGTACTGCTGCAGCGGGTTGCCCAAAGGGCTGTTGGGTACGTTCTTTACGGCCAGCAGGTGCAGGCGATCCCGGCGGTCCACTTGCAGACGGGGCCAGATCAGCCCGTTTCCCCCGACCAGCGGAGGCTCATTGTACTGCACCGGCATTTCAAAGCCCGGCAGCACCATGGTGTTCAGAGTGGAGAGCTGGGAGGAAAACCAGTGGAAGGCGATAAGGATGCGGGTATTGGCGGCTACTTCCATGCCGGAATACCCCGCCTGGGCATCTTCGATGGGGATGCCGGTGCTGCCGTAGGCGAAATTCCCGTAGATGGGATTGATGCGGTTGTAGTAGATCTGGTGCGGGCCGCTGGGGCCAAACCACTTGGTCCAGCAGAACTGCTGGTACACATTCTGATCCAGGGCCGTCATTCGTCCCAGGGTGCCGTTGTGCTGAATTTCGTACCAGGTCTTGCCGGCGGTCATGGTGTCGCCGATCAAGTCGAAGTGGTCCACCGCGCCCCGGGCCGGCGGTGCGACGGCCGGAGGAGCGGTTGCCGCCGGGCCGAGACCCAGGGGGTGCAGCATGATCGGGCGGTACAGGGATGCGGCAGGCTCCGCGCCGGCGACGGTCGGCAGGAAGACCAGGCTCAGACCGCACCACACTATGGACAGGACCTTCGCGCGCATGGCAACCTTAATGGTGAAAACGCATATGCACAGCCATAAGATAACCACAAAAAACCCAGGAGTCAAGCGCAATAATTTGCACAAATCACCAAGCCGGTAAATCCCGCCCGCACAATTTTCGCGTCACGCACTTTTTTGCGCTTGTTTTTGGCCTTTTGGTGTATTATATTATAGGCACCGCTTTTTCCTTGCTTCTTCAATAAGCCCGGCCTCGGGCAGCGCTTGCTACCATCCATCAGGAGGACCTTATGCGTTATCGGATTATCGCTGTTATCACGGTCCTGTCTGTTCTGGGGGGGACCGCCCTGGCTTCCCTTCCGTCGCTCACCCCCGACCTGGAATGGAAAGGCCGCATCGTGGTCGAATTCGCCCCCTCCCTGGGCGACCTCCAGCTGGACACGGAGGCCGGCCTGGTGCGGATCGGCCACCCCGCCCTGGACGCCCTGGCGCGGCAGTTCGAAGTGTACCGCGCGGAAAAACTCATCCCCTGGGCGGAACCTCCGCAGGATCCCCAGGTGCGGGACCTGTCCCGCTTCTACATCCTGGAATTCCCCGAAGAGCTGAACCTGCATGCCGTGGCCGCCGCCTTCGCTGAAGCGTCCGGCATCGTCAGCTCCGAGCCCTACCGCGTCCACCGGAGCGACTTCACCCCCAACGATCCCCTGTTCGCCAGCATGTGGCACATGAACACGGTGCACGCGGCCCAGTCCTTCGACTACTGCCAGGGCAGCCCCTCCGTCATCGTGGGCATCGTGGATTCCGGTGTGGACACCACCCACGCGGACCTGCGGGACAACCTGTGGATCAACCCGGGCGAGGATCTGAATCAGAACGGTATTATCGAGCCCTTCGAACGGAATAACATTGACGACGACGGCAACGGCCTGGCGGACGACTTCTACGGCTGGAATTTCTGGCAGAACAACAACAACGTCCAGGATATGCTGCCGGTGGGCGGGCACGGCACGAGCTGTTCCGGGTGCGCTTCGGCGGTGACACACAATGCTTTGGGCATCAGCAGCCTGGGCTATAAGGCCAAGATCCTGACCACCAAGTGCGGCGACGGCGAGTTCGTCTACAACTGGGTTAGCGGCGCCTCCTACGCGGTGACCAGCGGCGCCAAGATCATCAATCTCTCCTTCGGCAGCAGCTTCTATTCGGCCTACGAACAAATGGTCATCAACAGTCTCTGGTCCATGGGCGCCGCCATCTTCGGATCCGCCGGCAACGTTCCCTCCTCGGCCGTGCACTACCCCGCCTGCTACGACAACGTGGTGGCCGTGTCGGCGACCAATTCCGGTGACCAGCTCGCTTCCTTCTCCGCCTACGGCACCTGGGTGGACATCTGCGCCCCGGGAGACATGGTCATCACCGCCTACCCCGGCACCAACTACTTCCCCATGAGCGGCACGTCGTTCTCCACCCCCATCTCGGCCGGTCTGGCCGCGCAGGTTTGGGCGGCGCGCCCCGCCTGGACCAACTCCCAGGTAATCCAGCACATCTACAACACCTGCACCAACATCAACGCCCAGAATCCCGGGTACATCGGACAGTTGGGGCACGGCCGCGTTGATGCCGGAGCGGCCATGATGGCGCTGTTCCCCACCCTCTCCTTCACCCAAACCACCTTCGATGAAGTGGTGGGCAATGGCGACCCGCAAATTGACCCGGGAGAGACCTGGAGCCTGCTGATCACCGTGGCCAACAGTTCCCATTCCGTGGCCGCCACCGGGGTGACGGTGACCATGACCGCCGACAATCCCAACATCACCTTCAGCCAGGGGACCTGCAACCTGGGCAACATCCCGGTGCAGAGCAGCGTCAACAACAACGCCAACCCCTTCGTTTTCAGCGTGGCCGCCGGAGCGCAGCCTTTCGAGGTGATCTTCACGCTGTCCATGACGGAATCGTCCCTGCTCTTCCCCATCATCTGGACCCTGCCCCAGTCCGTCGGTTCGCCCCAGGTGCTGCTGGTGGATGACGACGGCGGGTTGAACTGGCAGGTGTGGTACGAGATGGACCTGGATTCCCTGGACGTCCTGCATGACACCTGGCACGTGTCATCCCAGGGGGAGATCCCCCTGGCGCAACTGCAGGACTACTCCTACGTGATCTGGCACACCTCCACCCAGGACAACCCCCTGTCCGCCGGGGAGCAGACCGTGATTTCCAGCTACCTGTCCGGCGGCGGCAGCCTGTTCCTGACGGGCGAAGACATTGACGAGCAGTTGGCCGGCGCCCCCTTCTACGCCAATACCCTGCGGGCCCAGTCCACCGGGCTGTCCCCCAATTTCCAGGCCAATGGGGTACCCGGCGACACCATCTCCGACGGCACCAGCCTGTTCCTGGTGGGCGTGGGCGGGGCGGGCAACGCCAACTCTTCGGAAACCATTGACGCCGTCAACGGCGGGGTGCTGATCTACAACTATGCCACCGGCCCCGGCGCAGGCCTGCGCTGGAACGACGCCCAGTCGCACCTGGTGTACTTCGCCTTCAACTTCGAAGCCGCCTCCGGGCTGAACAACACCACCCCGCGCCCCGTGGTGCTGGCCAACATTCTGAGCTTCTTCGGCTACCCCATCGCTCCTCCGCCTCCGCCGCCTCCGCCGGTGGAGATCACCCTGACGCCGGTGGGCGCGCCCATTCAGATTCCGGCCGGCGGTGGCAGCTTCAGTTACAACGCCAATCTGGTCAACGCTTCCGGTGCGGCGCAGACCTTCAACGCCTGGGTGGGGCAGTACCAGCCCTCCGGCGCGTGGCAGGGGCCGCTGCTGGGCCCGCTGAACCTGACTCTGCCCAATGGG
>QZKQ01000114.1 GCA_003599535.1 Candidatus Zixiibacteriota bacterium
CGGCGTGGCCTACTTCAACGCCGCCGGCGACGGCCCCACGGCCAACGCCGCCCCGCTGACGGTCACCGGCCCGCCGCAGTGGCAGGCTTCCAACATCGCCTACTACTGGGTGGAAATCTCCGGCACCGGCACCAACACCCTGATCAACGGCGACGATCAGAATCTGGGACCCTTCCCCATGGGCGCCAGCTTCCCGTGGTGGGATGGCACCACCATCACCCAGATGCGGGTCTGCTCCAATGGCTGGATCTCCCCCACCTCGACCTTGACCACTTACGTCAACACCACCCTGCCGACCACGACCACCCCCAACGATGCGCTGTACATGCTGTGGGATGACCTGAACCCCTCCCGGCCGGAATCGGGCGACGTGTGGTACCACTACGATGCGGCCAACCAGCGCTGGATCCTGGAGTTCGACAACGTCTGCTCTTACACCTCGCCCTACACCCTGCAGAAGTTCGAGGCGATCTTCTACCAGGCGGGCTACATTGACCTGCTGTACCACACCATCGCGGCCCCAAGCCTAAACTCCAACACGGTGGGCATCGAGAATTCCGCAGGTACGGATGCGGTCCTGTGCGCGTTCAATGGCGCCGGTCCCTACAACCCGGTCAGCAACTACGGCATCCGCATCTCCCCGGCCGGCGGTGTAACGCACACCACGGAAATCACCCTGACCCCGATCGGTGCGCCCATCGTGGTTCCGGCCGTTGGCGGCAGCTTCAACTACAACGCCAACCTGCACAACACCGGCACGTCCACCGATGACATCAACGTTTGGGTCATGATCCAGCTGCCCACCGGCACCTGGTACGGCCCGGCCCTGGGTCCCTTGACCCTGAGCATGCCTGCCGGCGCCAACATCACCCGTGAGCGCATCCAGAACATCCCCGGCACCGCCCCGGCCGGCAACTACTGGTACCAGGGCCGCGTAGGGACCTATCCGGACATCTCCGACTCCAGCGGCTTCGCCTTCTCCAAGTCGGCCACCGATTTCTCCGGCAGCTATGTCGGCGACTGGGCCAACTACGGCGAGAGCTTCGAGCTGTACGAGACGGTGCAGGCCCCGGCCGAGTTCGCCTTGGTCAGCGCTTATCCCAACCCGTTCAACCCCACCGCCACCATCAGCTTCACGCTGCCGGAAGCCTCCCAGGTGACCCTGAAGGTCTACGACCTCTCCGGACGCCTGGTGGGTACCCTGGTGGACGGCTGGCGTAACGTCGGTTCCCACCAGGCCGTGTTCGATGGCACTGGCCTGGCCTCCGGCATCTACGTGTACAGCCTGACCAGCGGCGCCCAGACCCTCACCGGCAAGATGGTGATGATGAAGTAACCTGTCAGCAACTGCGTTCAGTACCTGTCACCCCGGGGGGCGCGCGCTTTGCGCCCCCCGGATTTTTCTCCCTGGGCCCCGCAAGTTTTCCCCGGCATGAATTACCCCTTGACAAAACCGGGGGAATTTATTATATTATGATCGGCCTTCATTCCGCCGGCCTCCACGTCCGCAATCCGGAGAGATCATGAAACCGCCCGCCCACCTCCTCCTGCCCGCGCTGCTCCTGATGATTTTACCCCTGCCGCTGACGGCCCAGGTCCCGATAAGCGGCCCGCTGTCCGGCCTCCTGGCCGATACCACCTACCAAATCCTGGACAGCATCTATGTGGATTACGATGACTCCCTGACTATCGAGCCGGGGGCGGTGCTGCTGTTTCCCGACAGCAGCAAGTTCCGCGTGTACGGCGACCTGTTCGCCGTGGGCACCTCGCGGGACAGCATTTATTTCCTGCCCGACAGCGGGGTGACCCGGTGGGGCAGCCTGATCTTCCAGGTGGGCGCGGGGCGCGAAAGCGTGCTGTCCTACTGCCGCTTTTCCGGGGCGTGCGCCAGCGCCATCAACTGCTACCAGGCCAGTATTACCATCACCCACTGCACCATCAGCGATAACCAGGCCAACTGGGGCGGCGGCATCTACTGTTCCCAGGCCAGCAGCCCTTTGATCAGCGCCTGCGTGGTCACCGGCAACCAAAGCTTCAACAACGGCGGCGGGATCTACAGCACCGGGTTCGGCACCGACCCGGTCATCGTCAACTGCCTGATCGCCGGCAACGCCAGCAACCAGGGGGGCGGAGGCAGCGGCCGGGGCGGCGGCGGGCTGTGCGCCAATCACCAGGCTTCCCCCGTGGTCAGCGGGTGCGTCATTACTGGCAACCACTGCAACGAGAACGGCGGCGGCATCAGCATCAACGACAATTCCCATCCGCAGATCAGTCAGACCCTGATCTGGGGCAATTCGGCCGATTCCAGCGGCGGCGGAGTATTCGTCAGCTACTGGTGCAACGCCTCCTTCAGCAACTGCGAGATCGCCGGCAACCAGGCGGACGGCTTCGGCGGCGGGTTGTGCCTGGTGGACAGCGCCAACGTGTTCCTGCAGCGCGTGGAAATCTGGGGCGACACGGCGCAGACCGGCGGGGGCCTGGCCGTGCTCGCTTCCCGCCCGACCCTGGATCGCTGCACCGTGGCCGGCAACCGTTCCCCCGCCGGCGGCGGTCTGTACATTTCCTCGTCCCCGCTGACCCTGCAGCACAGCGTGGTGGCCGGGCATCCGGAAGGGGATGGCGTGGTCTTCGCCGCCTCCGATTCGGCCCTCATCTCCCACTGCGATTTCTGGGGCAACCTGCCGGCCGCCTTCAGCGGGAATCCGCCCGAAGGACTGGGGATCCTGACCGCGGTCAACGCCAACGGGGACTCCTGCGACGCCTTCGGCAACCTGGCGGCTGATCCGCTATTCGTCAGTGCGGGGATGCCGGATCACCGCCTGCAGTGGGGGTCGCCCTGCGTAGACGCGGGCCTCCCCGATTCCCTGGACCCCGACGGGACGGCCGCCGACCTGGGGGCTTTCTGCTTTGACCAGGGCGCGCCCGTGCGCCTGCTGCTGGTCCGGCCCGGGACGCCCCTGCAGGTGCCTGCCGCGGGAGGCAGCTTCGATTACACCATCCAAGTCACCAATATCACCGCCGCCGCCCAGACGGCCGCGATCTGGTGCGATGCCACCCTGCCGGACAGCTCCACCGTCGGCCCGACCCTGGGGCCGGTCACCGCCCAGGTGCCCGCCGGCGCGACGTTAAGCCGCCTGCGCAGCCAGGCCGTCCCCGCGGCGGCGCCGCCGGGGCCTTACGTCTACCACGGCCATGCGGCCGCCGGCGCCGACACCTCCCACGACAGCTTCCCCTTCGTCAAGCTGGGCGGCACGGACGGAGATGCCGGAGGCGGCTGGGCCAACGCCGGGGAGCCATTCCCCCGTGCCGCCACGGCAGCGAAAGATGGCTTCACTCCAGCAGACATGCGCCTGGCGGTCCATCCCAATCCCTTCAACCCCTCGACAGTTGCGAGATACGAGCTGCGAGATGCGAGTTACGTCAGCCTCCGGATCTATGATACTGCCGGGAGGGAGATCGCTACGTTGGTGGACGGATGGAAGGAAGCGGGTGCGCACCAGGTGACCTTCGACGGGTCGGATTTGGCCTCGGGGGTCTACGTCTACCGGCTGGCCGCCGGGGCGACGGTCGTCAGCGGGAAGATGGTGCTGGTGAAGTGACGCAGTCACTCTGATCGCTTCGCGCGAGCGTGAAAAACGGTATAGTAAGTAGGGGTGGCCCGGTGGGACCGCCCCTGTCATTTTTGGAAGGGGGAAAATGGAAGATGGAAGATGGAAGATGGAAAATGGAAGATGGAAAGAAGGATGGAAAGAGGGAGGGTGGGATAGGCACACCTGCCTGTCGGGAGGGGAGGGGTGTAGGGGCGATGCATCTGCCGGGAAGAGGCCGTAAAGGATCGTCGCGGCTCCATTCTATGCCGGAGGCCTCATCCCCCGACTCGGGGCGCAGATGCTTCGCCCTGGCATGGCAGCCATTTCGGTGGCCTTTGACGGCTCGGGGTTGGCTTCGGGAGTGTATTTGATGAGGCAGGCGAGACGAGGAATGACGCGCATCCACAAAATGGTGTCGTTGAAATGAGGCGATCCGTAGGGGGTTCATAGTCCGTGGCATACCCGGCAATATCAATTTATATGCAATATTATTAACAAGATGGATCAGCAGGATCTCAACGCAAGGTTGTTTCTTTTCGTACAAACTCTCGAAGGGCGGGGAGTCCATTCCGCCCTTCAGGCATATTTCCGGAGAATCCAGAGCATGTAGTAAATCGGAAAGCCTTTGGCGCTATTTGGAAAAACTGTGAAGGAGTACATTCATGTTACGCTTCAGGAATGTCATTTTAGGGATTTCACTGGTACTCGCGTTTGGTCTAACCACTGCCTCGCAGGCAGAGCAAGTCACGGTATTCATTGAAAACCTGTCCCCCTCCCGCGGCGTCTGGTTGACGCCCCTCTGGGTGGGATTCCATGACGGCACCTTCGACACCCACGATCTCGAATTCCCGGCTACGGAAGCCGTGGAACGGCTGGCCGAAGACGGCGACACCGGGCCCATCAGCACCCTGTTCGAGGCCGCCCCGGGCACCCGGGAACAGGCCACCATCGTCAGTGAAACCGGCATCCCGCCCTTCTCCCCCGGTGAAACTGCTTCCTACACCTTCGACCTCGATCCCACGTCCTGCCCTTCCATCTACCTCAGTTTCCTGTCCATGGTCGTTCCCAGCAACGATGCCTTCATCGGCAATGAGAACGCCCAGGCGCACCTGGTCTACCAGAACGGGGAATTCCACCCGCTGCATATCATCGTGACCGGGGAATTCGTGAAAGACGCGGGCACCGAAGACAACGACGAGGTGCCGGAAAACACCGCTTTCCTGGGTCAGACCGTTCCCAACACCGGCGTCGGCACGGAAGGCGTGGTGGATTACCATAACGGTTTCCTTTCTCCCAGCGAAGGGAACATCCTGTCTGACCCGGACTTCGTCAACGCCGACTTCACCGGGAGCTTCTATCAGGTCGCCCGCATCGTGGTGTACCGGGGCGAACAGCCTCTGACTGCCGAAGTCTGCCCGGGGGCGACGGATCCGTTCGAGTTCCCCTACGAGGGCGGCAGTTTCACGTTCTTCGCGCACATAACCAACATCTCCGACCGCACCTGGAATTTCCAGGCCTGGACCATGGTCACCGCGCCCAATGGTTTCCAGATCGGCCCGGTGATCGGGCCGGCGGACATCGTGCTGGCCGCGGGCGAGACGCTGGACATTGACCGGACCCAGTTCGTCCCCGAAATCGTACCGGCGGGCGAATACCTGTACCGCGGTTACGTGGGGGCCTTCCCCGGCACCCCGGTGGACCAGGATTATCTCACGGTGGTGAAGCACGGCAGCAGAGATGGTGCTCCGGCCACTTACTTTGGTCCCTGGCCGGTCGGTGATCCGGGGGTGAAAGATCTGCCGGCGGCGGTAACGGCTTCCAGCCAGCCGGCCCGCGCGGAAGTGTCGCCCAATCCCTTCAACCCCGCCGCGACCATCCGCTACACCCTGCCGGAAGCTTCCCGGGTGAGTCTGGCGGTCTTTGACGTGTCCGGGCGGCAGGTGGCCCAGCTCGTGGACGGCGCGCGGGAAGCGGGGTCCCACGAGGTGACTTTCGACGGATCAAACCTGGCTTCCGGCGTCTACCTCTACCGCTTGCAGACTGGCGGCCAGGTGTTCAGCGGCAAGATGATGCTGTTGAAGTAACATAAATAGACCACCATCCTTACACGGGGGGCGCGCTTGGGCGCGCTCCCCGTTTTTTGTGGGGAAGTCCGGGCGCCGAATCGGAAGGCCGATCTGGTGGAGTCCAGTGGGTGTAATGGCACAAGATGATCGGAAGGCGTCGGATCTCACCGCTGTCGGGGGCGACTCTCGTTCCGTTCACTGCCACTGAAGCGAACGATCTCTCACGGCTGGGACCTGACGCCGGCTCCCACCTCGTCATGGCGCGCAAGAAGGGGCGAAATCCCAACCTGATGTGTCAAGGACATGGTAAAATTTTGCAGGAGGTCAAATAATCCCTTGACTTCGGGTGTTTTTGGTTGTATCTTATATCCATACCTGAGGTTTTTCCAAACTCGGAGGGAAGCGATGAAACTGGTTCTGTGCGCTTTGGTGCTGCTGACTCCCTTGCTTTTCGCCCAGGCAGCGGATTGGAACCTCGCGCGTGTGCCGGCTCCGGATGATCCTGCGGATCTTGCCGGAACCGGTTTTGTGCTCTTTCACCGCGCGGGGGATTACTGGATCGGGAGCCTGCCGGAGGGTAAGGCGGTTCCCGCGGGCGGGATGATCCTTTCCGGTTACGATATTCGGGCGGGCGAGCTGTTCCGCCTGCTGTTGGCGCGCCCGGGCGAGGCCGATAAACTGACCGACCGGGTGGTTCTGCTGTACAAGGATGAGGACGAAGCCATCTTCCAGGCTACCCAGGCCCAACTGGAGAGCCTGCCCCCCATCCAGGGACAGTTCGTGCGCCTCACCACGACTCCCAAGCCCATGGGGTATCATGGGGGCGGTATGCCGCCCACCGATGAATTCCATCCCATGGTGCCGCAGTTCGTCAACCAGGTGTCGCAGACGCAGTACACGCAGTACGTCCAGACCCTGCAGGACTTCGTCACCCGCAACACCCGCCATGCCAACTGCGACAGCGCCGCCGCCTGGATTCTGAGCCAGTTCCAGGCCTTCGGACTGAACGCCTCGTATGATCTCTTTCAACTGGGCACGCTGACCAAGCGCAACGTCATCGGCGAACTGCCCGGCCTGGTCTATCCCGATTCCCTGATCTTTATCACGGCGCACTATGACGCCACCGCGGGATCGCCCAGCATTCCGGAAGCGGTGGCGCCCGGCGCTGACGATAACGCTTCCGGCACCGCCTGCGTGCTCGAATGCGCCCGCATCCTGTCGCAGTACGATTTCCAGAAAACCATCCGCTTCGTGGCCTTCGCCGGGGAAGAGCAGGGGCTCTACGGCAGTGAGGACTACGTCGCCAACCTGCAGGCGGCCCAGGCCCACGTGGTCGGTTCGTTCAACTTCGACATGATCGCCTGGTCGGGCAACGACCCCCTGCCTCCGGACCTGGTGATTTACAGCGACAACAATCCCCGCTCCCAGGCCATGGCCGCCAAGATCGAGGAGGCCATCCTTACCTTCCTGCCCACGGCCCTGGAACCGGACATTGACATTTCCCCCGGCATGACCGGGTCGGATCATTCCCCCTTCTGGGACGCCGGCTGGCCGGCCATCTGCGGCATCGAGGAGCAGGCCTGGGGCCCGGACTTCAATCCCTACTACCACACCGTTAACGACGTGGTTGCCAACTGCGACCTGGTGTATGCCGCCAACTGCACCCGGGCGGCCATTGCGGCCCTGTCCGACTGGGCCCTGCCCATCTCCGCCACCGGGCCGTTCCTGACGGTGTACAGCAAGGTGATTGACGACCTCACCGGCAACCAGAACGGCCAGCCCGATCCCGGGGAAACCATCAGCCTGCTGGTGACCCTGATCAACGCCGGCAGCCAGGGCGCCACCGGCATCAGCGGCACCCTGACCACCACCGATCCCCACCTGAGCGTCACCCAGAGCTATTCCACCTATCCCAACCTGGCTTCGCTGGCCACCGGTGCGGGCGTTCAGGCCTACATTCTGGACGTCAGCCCGAGCTGTCCGCAGGGCGCCACCGTGAATACCACGCTGAATCTCACCGCCGCCGGCGGCTACCAGAACAGCGTGCCCATCAGCTTCATCGTGGGCGATCCCCTGTACGACCCCATGGGGCCGGACGCCTACGGGTACTACGCCTTTGACGTCCTGGACCAGAACGGCCCGGTCTATAACTGGATGGAAATTGACCCCATGTCGGGAGGTGCGGGGGCTCTGATCAACTACACCAGCGACGACCAGACCGTGCAGTTGAACCTGCCCTTCGCCTTCCGCTACTACGCGCAGGACTACACGCAGATCTCGGTCTGTACCAACGGCTGGATCGCCATGGGATCCACCACCGAGACGGATTACAGCAATTCCGCCATCCCCAACTCCGATGGCCCGCCGGCCATGATCGCCCCCTTCTGGGAAGATCTTTCGCCCCACCTGATGGGTCGGGTGAGCCACCACTACGACTCCACCCAGCACTGCTTCGTGGTGGAATTCCTGGGCGTGCGGCAGTACACTCCCCCTTCCGCCACGGAAAGCTTCGAGGTGATCCTGTACGATCCGGCGCATCACCCCACCCCGACAGGGGACGGCAAGATCCTGTTCCAGTACAAGCGGATCAGCGACCCCGCCAGCTGCACGGTCGGCATTGAAGATCCCACGGAAAGTATGGGGCTGCAGTACCTCTACAACGCAAATTACAACGTTCACGCCGCCCCCCTGGATTCGGGCATGGCCATCCTGTTCGTGACGGCGGCGGGCTATCCCGAGGTGGTGGTGGACCTGACCCCGCTGGGCACGCCCATCGTCATCCCGGTGACGGGAGGCACCTTCAATTACACCATCGGCGCCACCAATAACGAAACCACTACGCAGAACTTCCAGGCTTGGTGCGATGTGTCCCTGCCCGGCGGGGGCACCTACGGGCCGACTTTGGGGCCGGTCAACGCCAGCCTGCCTCCCGGCGGATCCTTGACCCGCACCCGGGTGCAGACGGTACCCGCTTCGGCGCCCGCGGGGTCCTACACCTACCACGCCTACGCGGGGCAGTATCCCAACGTGGTCTGGTCCACCGACAGCTTCCCCTTCGCCAAGAACGTCAACGGAGGCGGGCTCATGTACGAGCACTGGCTGAACTACGAGCCCAACAAGGTCATGGGCGAGGCAGGGCAGGGACTGGCATTGCCGCTGGAATTCTCCCTCTCCGAGGCCTTCCCCAACCCCTTCAACCCGGTGACGGCCCTGGGCTTCCAGCTTCCGGCTTCCAGCCGCGTGTCGCTCCGGATCTACGACACGGCGGGCCGCGAGGTGGCGACGCTGGTGAACGGGTGGCGGGACGCCGGCGTGCACGAGGTGACGTTCGACGCGTCCGATCTGGCCTCCGGCCTCTACTTCTGCCGCATGCAGGCCGACGGCTTTACCGCAGTACGAAAACTGATGCTGGTGAAGTGACGCGGTCACTCAGATCGCCTGTTCGGCGCGACATGAACAGGGGATAAACCGTAGGGGCGGCCCGGTGTGGCCGCCCTCTTTTTTGGAAAGATGAAGTCTAAAGTATAAAGGATAAAGTATAAAGAAATCAGGAGGGTAGGACAGACATTCTTGTCTGTCGGGTGGGGATCTCATGTCAGACAGGAATGTCTGACCTACCCTCGTAGGCACAGTGTCATTGCGAGGCCCGCCAGGGCCGAAGCAATCTCAATCACCGGGTGTGAGTATTCCTGCCTCCCGAAGGCATGGTAGGGGCGATGCATCTGCCCGGAAGAGGCCGCAAAGGATCGTCGGGGTCCCTTCTCTGCCGGAGACTGCATCTCCTGACCCGGTGCGCAGATGCTTCGCCCTGGCACGGTGGGGCGGTGGAATTTTAACGCGTCGGTGTAGAGATGGGAAGCGGATCTCCGGGAGATCCGCATGTACATACAACTTTGCGGAATTTTCCCCCTTCCCCCTCTTTCCCCCTTGCTTTTCCCCGTAGAATGTATTATATTGATAGGTTGGATCTGCCGCCCTGGCGGCTGGCCATTCCCCTCTTTCCCCCATGAACGTAACGGATCAAGCAGATAAATTGATCATCGCCGGGCGGACCTTCGATTCCCGGCTGCTGCTGGGCACCGGCAAGTTTGCCTCGGGCCAACTCATGCGCCGGGCGGTGGACGCCTCCGGCTCGCGCCTGGTCACCGTGGCGCTGCGCCGGGTGGACCTTGACAATCCCCAGGACGACCTTCTGGCGGCGCTCCACGGCGGCGATTTCCTCCTCCTGCCCAACACCTCCGGAGCCCGCGACGCCGAGGAGGCGCTGCGCCTGGCCCGGCTGGCGCGGGCGGCGGGGCTGGAGCCGTGGATCAAACTGGAGGTGACCCCCGACCCCCGCTACCTCCTGCCCGACCCGATCGAAACCCTGAAGGCGGCCCAGATGTTGCTGCGGGACGGCTTTATCGTGCTACCCTACATCAACGCCGATCCCATCCTGGCCAAGCGGCTGGAAGAGGCCGGCTGCGCCACGGTCATGCCGCTGGGCAGCCCCATCGGGTCGAACCAGGGGCTGAAGACCCGCGACGCCGTCGGCATCATCATCGAAAACGCTTCCGTGCCGGTGGTGGTGGATGCCGGGCTGGGAGCTCCGTCCCACGCCGCCGAAGCCCTGGAAATGGGCGCCGACGCCGTCCTGGTCAACACCGCCATCGCCACCGCGGAAGACCCCGTGGGCATGGCCATCGCCTTCAAGCTGGCGGTGGAGGCGGGGCGTTGTGCCTGGCGGGCCGGGTTGCCTGCCGAGCGCCCCACGGCCGAAGCCTCCAGCCCCCTAACCGGCTTTCTGGACGGATGAGCTTTCGCCAATTACTGGACCGGACCGACCGGGAATCCCTGCACCGCCGCGTCCTGGATACGACTCCGGAGGCAGTGGAGCGGGCCCTGGCCGCCCCGGCCGTCTCGTTCTCCGGCTTCCTGGCCCTGATTTCCCCGGCGGCCCGCAATTACCTGGAACCCATGGCCCGGCGGGCCCGGAGCCTGACGGCCCGGCGCTTCGGCCGGGTGGTGCTGCTTTACGCCCCGCTCTACCTGTCCAACGAATGCACCAACGCCTGCCTCTACTGCGGCTTCAACGTCCACCGCACCGTCCCCCGGATCACGCTTAAATCCAACAAAATCACCGCGGAAGCGAATTATTTAACGAAGGCGGGATTTAAGCATCTGCTGCTGGTGTGCGGGGAGGCGCCGCAGGCAGTCCCAGTGCCCCGGCTGGCGGAGGCCCTGAACGCCCTGCGGAAGGATTTCCCGTCGCTGTCCCTGGAAGTGTACCCGCTGTCGGAAGAGGAGTACCGGCAGGTCGCGGCGGCCGGAGCCGACGGGCTGACCCTGTACCAGGAAACTTACGACCGCGAGGTTTATGCCCGAGTCCACCCGGCGGGGCGCAAGCGGGATTACGACTGGCGGCTGGAAGCGGCGGAACGGGCCGGGAGGGCGGATTTCCGGCGGCTGAACGTCGGCGCCCTGCTGGGGCTGGCCGACTGGCGCCGCGAAGCCGTGGCCGTGGCCCTGCACGCCGATTACCTGATGAAGACGTTCTGGCGGGCCCAGGTGGCGGTCAGTTTTCCCCGTCTGCGGCACACTCCGGAAGGTTTTCAGCCGCCCGCCCCGGTATCCGACGCCGGCCTGACCCAGATGCTGATGGCTCTGCGGCTGTTCCTGCCGGATGCCGGCAT
>QZKQ01000057.1 GCA_003599535.1 Candidatus Zixiibacteriota bacterium
TCAAGGTTCCCTCGTCGCCCTTCTCGGCGGTGACGATGGTGGTGACTCCCCTGTTCTTCAGCCAGCGGAACAGGCGGCGCAGCTCGGCCCGGAGAATCAGCTCGTTGGGGAAGCCGGAGAAGAGCGCTTCCAGGGTATCCAGCACCACCCGCTTGGCGCCGATGGAATCAATCAGGTAACCCAGGCGAATGAACAGCCCTTCCAGGTCGTAATCCCCGGTCTCTTCGATCTCGCTGCGCTCGATGGGGATATAATCCACCACCAGCTTGCCGCGGTTCTCCAGGTCCTTCAGGTCGAAACCCATGGAGGCGACGTTCTTCTCCAGTTCTTCCGCGGTTTCCTCGAACGCCACGAATAAACCCGGCTCATCGAAATCCATGGCACCATGGACTACGAATTCCATGCTGAACAGGGTCTTGCCGCTGCCCGGTCCTCCGGAAACCAGGGAAATGCGGTGTTCGGGCAGCCCGCCTCCGGTGATGTCGTCGAAGCCGTCGATGCCGGTCGGCAGCTTGCGCAGCGGCATCGTTCCGGATTTTGACTTTCTTTCAGCAACAGCCATCGATACCTCCGTACATAGGGGTTATTTCCATATTACTCGTCTTGTTCAACATTGATGTTCCCGCCAGGATTAAAGCGAAGCCGGGGGTCATCCATATTCTTGATCGGCTGTACGGATCGGAAGTGGTCACCGGCCTGATGGTTTCACCTCCCCCGGCGAAGCGATTCCTGGCGGGGAGGGGTCGTGACGCTGGGTTCGCCGCCAGGAACCGCTACTCTGACGGCTTGACTGGCGAGCCGAAGTATGCGACCTCTCGATAACCCGGTTGAGTGCGCCCGTGAACCCGCTTTCCCGAAGGGACCACTGCGTGGCAATCCTGGCGGCAACGGTATGGGAGATTAAGGATCTTTTACCGTCAAGGGGAAGACCAGTTCCACGCGGGTGCCCGGCCCGCTCTGCACGGTCAGGTCGGCGCCCAACTGCCCGGCCAGGGAATTCACCAGTTGCAGCCCCAGGGAACCGGACTGGCGGACGTCCAGATCCGCCGGGAAGCCGACGCCGTTGTCGGCCACGGTCAGCCGGATTTGCCCGTCCTCCTGCTTCACCAGCACCCGGATTTCCCCGCCGTGCCCTCCGGGGAAGGCATGCTTGGCGGCATTGGTCAGCAGTTCGTTGACCGCCAGGCTGCACGGGAGCGCGGTGTCCACGTTCAAGCCCACCGGGTCGGCCTCGATCACCAGGGTGATGCCGCGCTGCTCCAGTTGGTGCGACCGGACGAAGCTCCCCGCCAGAGTCTGCAGGTAGTCATGGAAGTCAATATGCCGCAGGTCGTCGGACCGGTACAGCTTTTCGTGCACCAGGGCGATGGACTTGATGCGGCTCTGGCTGTCGGCCAGGGCCTGCTGGACGTTTTCCGGCCGGACATTCTTGGCCTGCAAGCCCAGCAGGGCCGAGACGATCTGCAGGTTGTTCTTGATGCGGTGATGAATCTCCTTCAGGAGCATGGTCTTCTGGTCCAGCGAGGCCTTCATCACCGCTTCGGCGGCCTTACGCTCGGTGATATTCCGGGAATATGACAGCACTCCGGTGATCCGCCCGTCATCGTCCACCTGCGGCTTGTAGATGACTTCATACCAGCGCGTATCAGCCCGGCCCGGGGTCAGGGACAATTCTTCGCGGATGAGTTCACCGGTTTCCAGCACCCGGCGCTTTAGAGCGGTGAGGCGCTCGGCCTCCGCCGGCGGCAGCAGGTCGAGATCGGTTTTGCCCACCACATCTTCAACCTGCAGGGGCGAAGCGGGATTGAAAATCCAGGTGTAACGCAGCTCCCGATCCTGGGCGAAGATGATGTCGGGGGAATTTTCGAGAATCAGGCGCAGGCGCTCTTCGCTCTCCCGCAGCGCCTCTTCCGCCCGCTTGCGCTCGGTGACGTCCCGAATGACGGTCAGTAAGGACGGCGCCTCGCCGATATGCAGCGTTTCGACCGACAGGGAGGCCAGGCGCTCCTCCCCGGAGCGCAGCCGGATGCCGATTTCGTAGTTCCGAAGCGTACCATCCCGGCGCAACACCTCAATAGCCTGCGCTCGTTCCTCGGGCCGGGCGAACATCCCCAGCCCCGTGGAAGTTTGGCCCAGTACTTCGGTCAGTGTAAAACCGAACAGGTCCAGGAAGGCCTCGTTGACTTCCAGGATGGCGCCGTCGGCCACCCGGCTGATAACCTGGGGATCGGGGCTGGCCCGGAACGCTGCCGCGAAGCGCTCTTCGCTGGCCTGCAGGGCCCTGACCGTTTCCCGGTATTTTGCGACTTCGGTTTCGTGATCCTGAGCGGCGGACTCCCGCACGTCATCCGTTTTCGGTGATTTCATCATGCCGGCTGTTGAATGATCATCTATGAGATCTTTGAACTATTCGGAAAAGCTGCCGTCCGTGTCATCATCAAGAGGCAACATTTCAACGGTCTCCTCTATCTCTTTTCCGGGATCATCAACTCCACGCGGGTGCCCGGCCGGGTCTGCACGGTCAGTTCGGCGCCCAACTGCCCGGTCAGGGAATTCACCAGTTGCAGCCCCAGGGTCGGGGGATGGTGGAAATCCAGATCCGGGGGCAGGCCCTGGCCGTCGTCGGCCACCGCCAGGCGCAGGCGGCCCTCTTCCGCTTTCAGGCTGACCTGCACGGTGCCGCCCTTTCCCCCCTCCGGGAAGGCGTACTTCAGGGCGTTGGTGACCAGCTCGTTGACCACCAGGCTGCAGGGGAGCGCGGTGTCAATGTCCAGGGGCACCGGATCGGCCTCCACCCGCAGGACGATGCCCCGTTGATCCAGGCTGTAGGTCCGGTTCATGCTCAGGGCCAGGGTCTGCAGGTAATCACTGAAGTCAATGGAGCGCAGATCGTCGGAGCGGTACAGCTTCTCATGCACCAGGGCGATGGACTTGACCCGGCTCTGGCTGTCCTCCAGGGCCCGCCGGCAGTCGCGCCCCTTCAGCGCATTGGCCTGCAACCCCAGCAGGGCCGAGACGATCTGCAGGTTGTTCTTGATGCGATGGTGAATCTCCTTCAGCAGGGTCTCCTTATCCCGCAGGGACGAGTGGATGATCTCCTCGGCCTGCTTGCGCTCGGTGATGTCGGTGGCCACCCCCAGGATCTTGTCGCAGGTGCCGTCATCATTGAACAGAGGGATCTTGACGGTGCTGAACCAGCGGGTGATCCCGTCCGCACAGGTGACCGGCTCCTCGGGGATGAACTTATCGTGCCGGTTGGCCATGACTTCGCGGTCGTCATGCAAGAAACGCTCGATTTCTTCGGTATTGGGATTGAAATCGGCGTCGGTTCGGCCCAGAATGCCGTCGGGCGTGGTGCCGTAGCACCGGGCCACGGCTTTGTTGCCCAGAACGAAGCGTCCCTCCCAGTCCTTGGCGAAAACCATACTGGGGGTGGTGTCGATCACGTTTCGCAGGAACGCTTCGCTACGGCTCAAAGCCTCTTCGGCCCGCTTGCGGTCGGTGATGTCGCGGAAGAACACGGTGATGCCGCCGTCGGGGTGGGGGTAGGCGGCCCCCTCGTACCACGCCTCGGGATGGATGACGCCCCGGATTTCCGGGTGTACGGGGACGCGTTCCCGCATGACGGTGCGGGCGTGCTCTTCCCAGGGCGTGCCCAGGAGCATGGGGGCGGCTTCCCACAGGGTGCGCCCCAACAGTTGCCCGGCGGACTGTTGCAGGAAGTACTCGGCCTTGCGGTTGACGTAGGTGAAGCGCCAATCCGCGTCCAGCGCCACGAAGGCGTCACTGACGCTTTCCAGGATGTCCCGGGTCTCTTCGTGGGCCCGCTGCAGCTGCGCTTCGGCCCGCTTGCGGTCGTCAATGTTTTCAATCAGGCCGACGATCTGGTCGCCGCGCCCGTCATGCCCCCGGCGCAGGGAGGCGCTGGCCCGGACCCACACGGTGCGGCCGTCCTTGTGCTGGAAGCGCACCTCCATGAAGAAGGCGGGCACTTCCCCCGCGACCAGCCGCTGGTAGGACTGCCGGTTGTATTCGCGGTCATCCGGATGGGTGATCCGCAGGAAATCGAAGTCGGGGGCCAGCAGCTCTTCCCGGCGGTACCCGGTGATTTCGCACAGCGCCTGGTTGACGTGCAGGAAGTGGCCCTGCATGTCACCGATGGCCATGCCGATGGGGGCGTGCTCGAAGGCCTGGCGGAAGCGCTCCTCGCTCTCCCGCAACGAGGCTTCCGCCCGCTTGCGGTCGGTAACGTCGCGGATGGCGGATTGGGTACCGGTCACTTTCCCGTCCGGGCCGGTGATCGCGACCACGTCCACCTCCAGCCAGAGGCGCCGGCCGTCACGCCGCAGGCCCTGGTACTCGAAATGGGTGGGCGTATCTTCCCCCCGGAAGCGGCGGTCGTGGCGGTCACGCAGTTCCCGGCGGCATTCGGGGGCCACGTAGTCTTCCAGGCGGATGCCGGGCAGCTCCGCCCGCTGGAAGCCGAACAGCTCCAGGAAGCGGTCGTTGGCGAAAATCACGCGGCCTTCAGCGTCGTCCATCATCAGGGCGTCATGGATGTGCGACAGAATGCGGCGCAGGCGCTCCTCGCTTTCCAGCAGGGCTTCTTCGGCCCGCCGGCGGGCGGTGATGTCCACGGCGAAACCCAGAATGAACGGTTCGCCGGAGATTTCATCCTTCAGCATCACGGCGGAACCCAGCGCGTGAAGGATCCTGCCGTCCCTGCGGCGCAGCTCGGCTTCCCGCCCGGGGACTTTCCCGTCCCGGCGCAGCAGCCCAACCAGCTCATCGCGCAGATCGGGATCCACGTAGAAGTCCGTGGAACGATGCTGGTACAATTCATCACGCGATTCGAAGCCCAACATGGCCTGCATAGAATCGTTGAAATCCAGAATGCTGCCGTCCGGCTTGGTGAGGTACACGCCGGCCAGGTTGGACTGGAAGAGCTGCCGGTAGCGGCTTTCGCTGTGCCGCAGGGCCTCTTCGGCCGCTTCGTGTTTCAGGGCCTGCGTCAGGGCCGGTTCGGAACGTTCCTCGCCGGCGGCGCGCCGGGCGGTCAGGGCCTCCCATCCGCGGCGCAATTCCTCCCGATTGGCGCGGATATCTTCCGTGCAGAGCTGCAGGTTGCTTTTCAGCTCCCGCAGAGTGTCAGGCGAAGGGGAAACCTCCGCTTCCACCAGCGCCTGCACATAATCCAACTGTTGTTGCAGGCATTCCAGACGATTCCCCAGGGCTTTCCAGCCGCCGGATTCTGTCTCCTCACTCTCCAGGAGTGAGGTCGTCTCGATAGTCTGTTCTTTATTGGTGTCTTGGGGCTCGCTCATAGCGGAACCACTCTTTGGTAAATAGGAGCGGCGGACCGAAGCCTCCAGTTCGGAGCTTCGGGGTGAATTATGCCTGGGCGGCGGGGAACAGCAGCTCCACCCGCGCGCCCCCATGGTTTTCCATCTTCAATTCAGCGTTCAACTGCCCGGCCTGGGAGTGGATCAACCGCGTCGTCATGGTGGGGTCGGAAACCACCTCCACGCGGGGATGTAGGCTCGGGAGAAGCCTACGGTAACCGGTCACAAGGCCGCTGTTGCGCTGCCGGTTTGGCCCGAAGAGGTCAGCGGGAAGACCAGCTCCACGCAAGTCCCTTCCAGGTTGGTCAGGTTCAGTTTGGCGCTGAGCTGCCCGGCCAGGCTGCTGACCAGCTGCATCCCCAGCGATTTGCTCTGGCGCGGGTTCAGGTCCGGGGGGAAGCCCACGCCGTCGTCGGCCACCGCCAGGTGGACGACGCCGTCGGCCTGCCGGAAGATCACCCGGACCTGCCCGCCCCGGCCCTGGGGGAAGGCATGCTTCAGAGCGTTGGTGACCAGCTCGTTGACCACCAGGCTGCACGGGAGCGCGGTGTCAATGTCCAGCTCCAGCGGGTCAGCCTCCACAGACAGGGTAATGCCCTGGGCTTCCAGATTGTGCGTGCGGGCCAGGCCGGCGGCCAGGGTGCGCAGGTAATCGGAAAAGTCAATGTGCCGCAGATCGCTGCTGCGGTAGAGCTTCTCGTGCACCAGGGCGATGGAATGGATGCGCGCCTGGCTGTCCTTCAGGGCGGCGACGCCCTGCTCGTCCTGCAACTTGCCCGCCTGCAATCCCAGCAGGGCGTTGACGATCTGCAGGTTGTTCTTGATGCGGTGGTGAATCTCCTTCAAGAGCGTGGTCTTCTGCTCCAGGGAAATGCGCATCAACTCTTCGGCCCGCTTGTGGTCGCTGATGTCATGGGCCACCACCAGCACCGCCGGCCGCCCCTGGTAGTCCATGGGCGCGGCGTAGACCTCCATATCCAGGGTGGCGCCGTCCGGCCGGAGGAACTTCTCCTCGAGCGGGGGGACGTCTTCCCCCTGGTAAAGCTTCGCCAGCCGCTCTCTGACCACCTCCCGGGAATCGGGGTGGATGAAATCCAGCACCGGGCGGCCGATGATTTCTTCGTTCGGATCGAAGCCGAATATCTTCAGGGCCGCGGGGTTGGCATAGGTCATGCGCCCGTCCTGGTGGATGGCGATGACCATGGGCGACAGCTCCACCACCCGACGGAAACGTGTCTCGCTCTGGCGCAGAGCCGCTTCGGCTTCGCGCTGTTCGGTGACGTCGGTGTTGGTGCCGAACCAGCGCAGGACGTTGCCGAACGTGTCGGTGATGGGGACGGCGCGGGAGAGGAACCAGCGGTACTCGCCGTTCTGACCGCGCAGGGGGAAGATATCCTCCCATACCTCCCCGGCTTCGATATGCCGGCGGAACTTTTCCGAAACCCGGTCCACGTGGTCGGGGTGCTGGACCCTCTGCCAGCCCCAGCCTTCCATCTCTTCCAGGGTGGTCCCGGTATAGTCGAACCAGCGCTGGTTGTACCAGAAGATCCAGCCTTCGGCGTCAGCCATCCAGGCCAGTTGGGGAATGTTGTCAGCCAGGGCGCGGACCATCTCCTCGCTCTCCCGCAGGTCCTCCTCGGCCTGGCGGCGCTCGGTGATGTCCAGGAAGGTGCCGATGTACTGGCGCACCGATCCGTCGGGATTACGGGCGAAGACCGTCTCGCGGGAGAGGCACCAGATGTACCCGTGCTCCCGGGTCAGGAAGCGGTATTCGATCTCCTTCATCTCCCGGTCGCCGGCCGCGCGGAAGGCGCGGATGTGGTCGGCCACGCGGTCGCGGTCGTCGGGGTGGAACAGATCCAGCATCTTCCCCCCGGTCATCCCCCGGATCTCGTCCAAGGTGTAGCCGGTCAGGATGGTGTACTGCGGGTTGATGAAGGTGATGGCCTTCTGCTCCACGTCGTAGATGTAGAGCCCGTTCAGGGAGGAATCCACCACCTTGCGGGTGAAGGCTTCGCTCTCCTCCAGGGCCGCTACGGCCTGCTTGCGACCGGTGATGTCCTCGATGGTGGCGATGGAATGCACGTGCCGCCCCTGGCTATCGCGCACTGCCGCGACTGTAACGCTTGCCCAGATCGGCTGCCCGTCACGCTTCAGGTAGCGTTTTTCATAGGTGAACCGGTCCAGTTCGCCGCTTCGCAGCCGGGCATTCATGTCGTCGCTGCGGTCCCGGTCTTCCGGAGCGGTCAATTCGTGCGGGGTCATCCCCAGCAGCTCCTCGCGCTCGTAGCCCAGAATCTCGCATACCCGGTCATTGACGGCGATGAAGCGCAGCTCGGCATCGGTTTCTACGATACCCACTCCGGCTTGGTCGAAGGTGGCGCGCAGGCGGGCTTCGCTGTGGCGCAGGGCTTCCTGGGCCTGCTTCACGTCATGGATGTCGGTGGCGGTGCCGAACCACTTGACGATGTTCCCCTGCCCGTCGCGGGCGGGAATTCCGCGGCTCAGGTGCCAGCGGTAGGACCCGTCGCTGCGCCGCACCCGGTGCTCGACCCGGTACTCTTTTCCGGTCGCCAGGGCCTGCTTCCAGGCTTCCAGGGTAGGTCCGAGGTCGTCTTCGTGCAGCACGGGGCCCCAGTGGTAGCTGTCATTCTCATCCCGCCGGATGCCCTCATACTCCTGGTAGCGCTCGTTGTAATAGTCCACCCTGCCGTCCGGCTGGGCGGTCCACACGAGTTGGGGCATGGCGTTGGCCAGTTGGCGGAAGCGCGCCTCGCTGTCGCGCAAGGCCTCTTCGGCCCGCCTGCGCTCGGTGATGTCGCGGAAGTAGACAGCCAGACCATCATCCGCCGGGTACACGTGGGTTTCCAGCCACAGATTCAACGGGTCCGGATAGAATTCCTCGAAATGGGCCGGTTGGCCGGTATTCATGACGCGATGGTACTCGGTGTAGAACTTTGATTCCAGCGCAGCCGGGAACAGCTCCCAGACGACACTGCCGATCAGATCCTCGCGCTTCATCCCGATTATCTGGGCGCCGCGCTCGTTGAAGTAGGTGTAACGCCAGTCGCGGTCTATGGCCAGGAAGCCGTCCGTGGTGGATTCCAACACGTTGCGCAGCCGCTCTTCGCTCACCTTCACCGCCTCTTCGGCCCGCTTGCGCTCGGTGTCCTCGTAGATGAACCCGCTGATTTCGATCAACTTGCCGTCGCCGTCGAAGCGGCCGATCAGGTTTTCCACGATGTGAATGCGGCTGCCGTCCTGCCGGAGGCGGTAAGCTTCATGGTGTGCCAGTACCCGGTTCTCCTGCAGGGCCCGCAGGACTTTCTTGAATTCCGCCGGGTCCTCATACAGGTCGCGCAGGCAGACGCCCTGGGCGGCCTCGGGCGAGGGGAAGCCGAAGGTGTCGGCGAAGGCCGGGTTGCACAGGGTGATGAACCCTTTGGCGTCTGCCTGGAAGTTGGCGGTCAGGTCTTCGTCGAATAGCTTGCGGTAGGTTTCCCGGCTGCGGGCCAGCTCCTCCTCGGCCCGCTTGCGGTCGGTGATGTCGGTCATGAAGGCACGCATCACCCCGAATTCCGGCAGGTAATTCAGAGTCTGGTGGTACCATTCGCCGTCGGCTCTCACCTCACGGACCAGGATCTGGTCATCGCTCCGCATGAGCTCGTCTTTTAATTGCTCGAAATCCACCAGAATGGGGTGATTCGCACCAGCTTCGGCCAGGCCGGGGAACAGACGCTCGGCGGCGGGATTCAGGTACTTTACCCCGCCCTGCAGGTCCACTTCCACGATGGGCTTGGGGTTCAGCCGGGGGTAGGAAGCCAGGCGCTCCAGCTCCTTTTGCACCTGTTTGCGCTCGGTGACGTCGTGCACCATGCCGATGGAGCGGACGATCTTGCCGGCCTTGTTGCGGATATGCTCGCACTTCTCGTGGACGAGGCGGATTTCGCCGGTGTCGCGGCGCACCACCCGGTGCTCGATCTCGTAGCCGTCCGATCCTTCGGCCAGCGAACCGCCGTAAGCGGCATCCACCGCCGCGCGGTCATCGGGGTGCACAGCCTCCAGGAAGGCATCATAGGTGGCTTCGAACTGTTTCGGCGGCAACCCGAAGATGCGGTAAACCTCGTCCGACCACACCAGGCGGTTGTGGGCGACGTCCAGCTCCCAGCCGCCCATGTGGGCGATCTCCTGGGCGCGCTTCAGGCTCCGCTCGGATTCGATCAAGGCTTCCTGCTTGTCGCGCAGCTCTTCGTAGGCCACCCGGAGCTCCTCCTCCTGCACGGTCAGCTCCTCATTGGCCGCTTCCAGTTCCTCCTTCTGATCCTGCAATTGCTGATTGGCGGCCAGAATGGCGGCTTCGGCCCGCTTGCGCTCGGTGACGTTCACCCCGATGCCGATGAAGGTATCGTCTGACAGGTGGACATTGGCCCAGGCCACGTCCACAACGTTGCCGCTCTTTTCGGTGGTCTTCAGGTCGCGGAAGCCGGGCTGCAGGGACTGCATGAATTCTTCCACTTCACGGCGATACTTCGGATCGGGATAGACTTTGGCCATGAAGTTGCCGTCCCGGGTGTCGGCTTCGGCCCAGCCCATCTCCTCCCGGAATTGCTTGTTGAAGCGAAACTCCTGCATCCGGCCGTCCCAGATGACCAGGTACACGGGGATGTTGTCCACGATGCCCTGGAGCAGCTCCTTCTGGCGGGCCAGCTCCACCTCCATCCGCTTGCGCTCGGTGATGTCCAGGGCCGTGGAGATGATGTACTCCACTTCGCCGCCCTCGTTCAGCAGGGCGGTGTTGGCCCAGGCGAAGCGGATACGGCGGCCGTCGCGGGTGTACCAGTCGTTCTCGTGGGTACTGGGGAACTGCCCGGCCTGCAGCTCGCGGAATACCTGCATGACCCCTTCAGCCTCATCGGTGGGCAGGAAGATCTCCCAGAAGGGCTTGCCCCGGACCTCGTCGAAGGCGTACCCCGTCAGCCGCTCGCCGGTGCGGTTAAAGCGCACGATGCGCCCTTCGCGATCCAGGACAACCACCAGGGCGCCCACCGTCTCCAGAATGGAGGCGGTGAAGTTGCGCTCGTGGGCCAGGGTCGCTTCGGCCAGCCGGCGTTCACTGACGTCACGGATCAGCCAGCGCAGGGCAATGACGTTCCGGTCCTTATCGTACACCGCGCCCACCACCGCGGCCGAGGGGAGGGGACGGCCGTTGCGGTCCAGGGTGAAGTCCCAGTCCTGCAGCCGCTCGATCTCGCGGCCGGTCAGGCGCGCCACCTGGCGGTCGAATTCCGCCCGGTCTCCCTTCGACAGGAAAAGCCGCAGAGGCTTTTTCGGCAACGCCTCCTGTTTCGCCTCCAGCAGGCGGGCGGCGGCCCGGTTGGCCTCCTGGATCACCCCCTTCGTGTCGGTCAACAGGTAACCGTCGGGGGCGAACTCGAACAGGTCCAGGTAGAGGCGGCGCTGGGCTTCCACGCCCAGGCGGGAGGCGAACAGCTCCTCGTTTTGCTGGCGCAGCTCCTCTTCGACCACGGCGCGCTCTTCGACCTGTTCTTTGTAGTGCAGGTCGCACTCTTCCAGCTTCTCCCGGTGGGTTGCGCTTATCCGCTGCACCAAGCGACCGATTTCTGTGAACCCAGCTTCCAGCGCGCCGGGGTCGGAGCAAACCTGCTCCAAACTCGCCTTCAGCTCCGCCAGCCGGCGCTGTAAAGTGTCCATGTCATCCATCATGCTCATTCGGTTTTATTCGAGTAGAGAGCGTATGCTTTTGTCCGGATACGGCCTGCCCGGCCGTCATCCCGTGGCTTCCCCGGAACCTTCCTTCTTAGAGCGCCTAACGAAATGGTCTTGGTTGCCGCCAGGATTGGAATCCGTCGGCAGACGGATGATTCCTGGCGGCTGACCTGCCGGAAATCGCTGCGCTTCAATTCCGGCAGGAACTCATT
>QZKQ01000067.1 GCA_003599535.1 Candidatus Zixiibacteriota bacterium
TTCCAGCCCTTTTTAAGTTGGAGGGTTTGGGTATTCGTGGAGGCGCCTGCATTCGTGGCGCCATCCATGATCAGCATGGCGGGCCCCATTTCACCGGGGAAGAACCCCGGCGGGACCTCGTCCGGCAGGCGGTCGAGGAGGCGGTTTGGCCCTCCCGCACCGGCGCCAAGAGGCAGGAGCAGCAGCAGTATCAGCGCGATCTTCATGCCGTCAATATACGGCACGGGGGGGGGAAAGTCAAGATAAATATTCACCACCGAGACACACCACGCAGCGGCCCCTGCGGAGGAGACCACAGAGAAAAAGGGGCGGCCACACCGGGCCGCCCCTTCTCATTGGTTCGAAAGTTACAACGTTGGAAGGTTGTAAAGTTACTTCAGGAGGATGAGTTTCTGCACCTGGGTGAATCCCCCCGCTTCCAGCCGCAGGAGGTACACCCCGGCCGGCAGCCCGGAAGCGTCGAACGCCGTTGCGTGAGTACCGGCTTCCCGCCACCCGTCCACCAGCGTCCTGACCTCCCTCCCGGCCGTATCAAAGACGCGGAGAGTGACGTGACTCGCATCCCGCAGCTCGTATCTCGCCACTGTTTCGGGATTGAAGGGATTGGGATGCGCCTTCAGGGCTGAGACCCGCGGCAGCGGACCGGCGCCTGCGGCCGGATCATCCCACCCGGCCGTGCTCCATTCATGCACCTGGCCTGCGCCGCCCTCCCCGCCCAGCAGCTTCATGAACGGCAGGGAGTCGGCGTGCACGATGCTGTCGGGGTGGTCGCCGACGTTGACGATCAGGTCGTAGAAGCCGCTGGGGGCGTAACCGGGGACGCTCTGCGCCAGGCTTCTTTGGATCGAGCCGCCGCCGGGAAGCGCCAGGTTCTGGCGCAGCAGGAGTGGGGCGGTGAGGCTGCTGTCCGGCAGGCGCATCTCGGTCCAGACGTCGAACGTCTGGGGGGTGGTGCGTTGGTTTTCCGCCAGCAACTGGTAGGGGAAGGACCCTCCGCCCCCCGGGATCATGATGATCGGCCAGGGGGAGGTGATCGTGACCAGGATGGGAGTCTGGAAATAGTACAGGGCTCCCTGGTCATTGGGCGTCTGATCGGGATCCAGGGGCAGGACCGGGTATCCCGCGTCAATGCAGGCGGAACCGGCCGTGAGATGGAAATCCCCGTAGATGGTGCTGACAAATCCCGGGTTCAGCGTGAGATTGTAGTACACGTCGCAGGGATCACCGTTCTGGTTGACCGTGGCGTTGACGCCGGCGCCCGCCGGAACGGCCGTGCCGTAGAAGTTCCCACCGCTGTTGAAGATGGTACTGTAGGTGATCGAAGGCTGGCCGGAGTAGCAGTAGATCCCACTGCACAGCGAACCTCAGCCGGCGGCCTGGTTCTCAGCCACGATGCAACTGTTGAACGAGGAATTCGCCAGGGTGGTGTATACGCCTCCGCCGTTCTGCGCGCTGTTGGCGGCGATGGTGCAATGGATGAAGGCGGGGCTGCCGCCGCTGATGTAGACGCCTCCGCCGTTGCTGGAGGTCTGGCAATGGTGGATGATGCAGTTCTCGAGGCGAGGGCTGCTATTGGCCAGGTGGATCCCACCGCCCAGGGCCATGTTCCCGTGCGCGATGGTGAAGCCCTTGACCACGGCGCTGCTGGTTTCGCCGGAATGCAGGTACAATCCCCGCCCCGAGCCCTGGCATTCGATGAGGCAGTTGTCCGCACCGCCTTCCGACATCAGCACCAGGCTGCGGCCGTAGAAATCGAGGTTCTTGTTTCCGGCGCCGGTGTAGATGCCGTCGGCGACCAGCACCGTGTCGAAGGAGGCGGCGGCGTTGATGCCCTGCTGGATAGTGGGGTACTGCGCCGGCACGTGGATGACAGCCGCCGAGGCCATCCCCGCCAGGAGGAGCAGACCCGCCAGCGCGCAAGCCATTTTCATGGTCACATCTCCTTCCCGAATTATTTAATCAGCATCAACTTGCCGGTGGTGGTCCGGGCGCCGGATTCCAGGCGTACCAGGTAGAGCCCCGAGGCCAGATCCCCGGCCGCGAACACCGCTTCGTGGGTTCCCGCCGTCCTCCAGCCGTCCACCAGGGTCGCCACCTCCCGCCCGGCGGTATCGTATACCGCCAACCGGACGCGGCCGGCCTGGGGCAGATCGTAGCGGATGGCGGTGCTGGGATTGAAGGGATTGGGGTGCGCCGCCAAGGTCAGATCCTGCGGCAGCGCGGCCTCGTCCCAGCCCCAGACCTGCCAGTCGTCGGCTCCCAGGCCCGCACCCGCGCTCAGCTTGGTAAAGGGGAAACTGTCGGCGGCCGCCGGAGCGCTGGGGTAATCGCCGGCGTCGGCCACATAGTAATAAGTCCCCGGCAGGGCGACGGCGGGCACGTTCTGTGTCAGGACCCGCACGATGCTGGCCCCGGCCGGCAGCATGAGGTCCGGACGCTGCAGGATGGGATAGGGCATGCCGTTGGGCATGCGAATGTAGATCCAGGCATCAGTGGTCAGGGGCGCGGTGGTGCCGTTGCTGAGGTTAACATCGGTGGTGAAGCTCCCCCCCGCCGCGGGAATCTGGATGGGCGGGTTGTGCGGCGTCAGCGCTACCGACAACCCAGCGCCGGCCAGTGTCATCTCGTAGAGCCAGGTATTGTCGTCCACATTCCACAGGCAGCCGTTGCGGACGGTCAACCCGCGCGGCACCGTGGCGGGAGCCGGCGATTGGTCCACCAGAACCCCCGCCGTGGTGATCTTGTAAATGATGTCGGTGTGATAGTTGGAATAATACAGGTGGCCGTCGTAGTATTCCAGGCCGGATACGTCGCCGGTGGTGATCGCAATGGAATCCAGGTGGTTGCCGGTTTCCGGGTCCATCTTGTAAATCCAGCACTCGCAGGGCGGCGTGCTGGCCGTTTTGCGCCCGTACCACAGGTACTGGCCGTCCCAGGCCAACCCGCCCGAGTAGTAAGTGTAGCGGGTGAGGAGCGTGTCCACGACCTGGCCGGTGGTCAGGTCAATCTTGCACACGCAGCAAGTGTTGGGATAGACGCAGTATCCGACGATGAAATCGCCGCACCACAGGTGCGTGCCGGTCCAGGCCAGGCCCATCGGCCACATGCTCGGGGAAGCGATGATCTGCACCGTCGCGCCGGTGGCCGGGTCCACCTTCTGCAGGTCGGAGGAGGCGGATGACAGGTAGTTGGAGACCCAGAAATAGGACCCGTCGTAGGCCAGGCCGTAGGGGTTGCTCACGCTGGTGTGGAGGGAATCGGTGATGGTCCAATCGTCGGTGCTGCGCAGGGGCGGGGACGGCTTCTCGACGGAGCCGCTGACCGGGGTCGTCAATCCAGCCGGGCATTCCGGACCGGGAGCCGCCGCGGCGACTGCACTGAGCAGGCAGACCGCGGACAAAGCAAGGGCGAGCTTCTGCATGGCATACCTCCTGGTTAACTGCGGGTGGGAACTTCAGCTATTCCAAAGAAGGCAGGGCGGGAAGTCTATTTCAGGGTAGTCTCCTCTTCGATGTGCCTTAAGATCCGGTCCAGATTACGGGAGAAGCGCAGCATTGCGGGGAAATTCCGAGAGGTTATACCCCCAGGAGGGGTAATGTTGCAATATAAACAAAATTCCCCTAAATGTCAAGCACTATTTTGGAGGAAGGGTATTAATTTTATTCTTGGTGGACCGGCGCCTCACGCCAGCAGCCGCGCCGCGATCTCGTCGGCCAACAGCAGCCCGTGATCGTTGGGACGGAAAGCCCGGCCGTCGAATTCGCCCATGCCCCGCCCGGCCAGGCTTTCGAACATGGCCTTCCAATAGGGAGGCGCCGGGCCGAATAACTCGGCATATTGGCCGAAATTCAGGCCGCTCGCCTGGCGCAGGGCCAGGTAGACCCATTCGGTACGGATCTCCTCGTCGCTCAGCGTTTCGGATTCGCCGGGGGGCAGTTTCCCCGCCTCCAGCGCCTGGGTGTAGGCGGCCAGATCCGGCAAGTTCCAGCGGCGTACGCGCCCGTTGAAGCTGTGGGCGGAAGGCCCCAGCCCCAGGTAGGACCCCCGCCGCCAGTAGTGCTGGTTGTGGCGGGATTCGGCTCCCGGCAGCGCCCAGTTGGAAACTTCGTAGTGGTGATAGCCCGCCTGGCGCAGGCGCCCGGCGGCGTGCAGCAGCAGGTCCACGGTCTCATCGGGGGACAGGTGGACGGCTTCCCCCATCCCGGCGCGGCGGGCCAGTTGCGTGCCCTCTTCCACCGTCAGCCCGTAGAAGGAAACTCCCTCGGGACGCAGGGGCAGCAGCAGGTCGAATTCCCGGTCCCAGCCGGCGGCCGTCTCCCCGGGCGATCCGACGATCAGATCCACTGAAATCCGGTCGAAGCCGGCGCGGCGGGCCAGGTCCAGCGCCTCCCGGGCCTGGGCGCAATCGTGCACCCGGCCCAGGAACCGCAGCCGCTCGTCGTCCAGGGCCTGCACCCCCAGGCTCAGGCGGTTGATCCCCGCCTGCAGGTACCCCTGCAAGGAATCCAGCGTCACCGTGCCGGGGTTGGCTTCCAGGGTGATCTCCGCGCCGGGGACGAAGGGGAACTCCACCTGGAGCGCCGCCAGCAGGCGCGCGATATCCGCCGGGTCCAGCAGCGAAGGGGTGCCACCGCCGAAGAAGACCGTACCGGCCCGCACACCCTGCCACTGCGGCGCGCGCAGGGACAGTTCGGTCAGCACCCGGCCGGGGAAGTCCGCCAGGGTCTGCGGGGCCGCGCCGGCCACGGAATAGAAGGCGCAGTACACGCACCGCCGCACGCAGAAAGGGACGTGGACGTACACGCCGATGGTGTCCGCTACGAGGGCGGAGGGGTGGGCCAAAGTCTCGGGCATGGGATCACATGAGTAAATAGAGGAAAGGGTTCCTGGGGAATTGAACCCGTGGGCCGGAGGAGGGTTTCACGGCGGGATGAAAAGGCGCATGATGCGGCTAAAGTTCCGCCGCCACGCGCCGATGAAAGGGATAGAGGCCAACGACAGGTCCGGCACCGACGATCACATTTGACCGCGAATCAACCACGTGGGAGTCGGGGGACCAGCGAAAGTTGGCCTTTTTTTATTTGCCCCGGATCAAAATCCCACCCGGTCGGCGATATCCTCGACCAGCGCCGCCAGATCCGCATCCTGGAACCTCTGCCCCACCAGCGGCTCGATCAACTTGCCGGCTTCCCCGCGGTCGCCCAGGTTCAGATGCATCAGGGCGGCGTGGGCCCGGGCCAGGTGGAAGTTGCCGTTCAGGCGCAGGGACTGGAGGAACAGCTCCAGGGCCGGGAACCATTCGCTGCGGTTCTCGTGAATCAGGCCGCGCAGGAACGGCACCCGCTCTTCCTGGGGGTCCGCCGTTCCCGCCTCGTCCAGGTATTCCATCGCCCGGGTGGTGTCCGCCGTCAGCAGCGACAGGTAGGCCATGTTGAAGAACACGTAGGCCGGTGCCTCCGGATTCAGTTCCAACCCCTGCCGGTAGATCTTCAACGCTTCCGGGATATCGCCCTGTTGGGCCTTGGCCTGGGCCTCATTGAAGGTGCGCTCGGCGTCCAGCAGGCGGATCTCGCGCTGGGCGTCCAGCCCGGCCCGCTCGAATTCCACGATGGCTTCCTGGCGCAACCCCAGGCTGCTGTAGCAATCCCCCAGGGCGATGTGGGCGTCCACGAAGGCGGGATCAATGATCAGGGCACGCTGCAGCGGCACCACGGCTTCTTCGTGCCGGCCCTGCTTCAGCAGCGTGCTGCCGAGATTGAAGAAGTCCATGCGCGGGTTGGCCCGGGTGGTGGTAAACGAGGTGGGCATATTCAGGGGCAGCGCCAGCCCCGCGGCCAGAACCAGCAGCAGCGCGAACCGCACACGGGGCGGAGCCTTGGCCGTATGCCACAGTTCCACCAGACCCGCCGCGGCCAGGATCAGCAGCACCGGCATGACCGGCAGGCGGTACTCCGAAGAGGCGAAGAAGAGCAGGGTGGCGGCCAGGTAGCTGCAGAAGTAGATCGTCACCAGGGGGGGAATCGCCATCCGCCGCCGGCGCAGCAAGCCGAAGGCCAGGGCCAGCGGCGCCACCAGGCCGAAGGTCAGGGGGAGATAGCGCAGGAAAGGGGAGTATATCTGCGCGGCGTAGAGGCTCAGGTTGTTGGGAATTTCCGTATCGTGGAAGAAGAGGAAGAACTTGCGAGCCAGCAGTTCCAGGTAATCCAGCGGCCGGCTGACGATGTACGCCAGGCCCTGACCCAGCCAGAAGCGGGAAGCCTGCGCCACGCCCAATTCCCGGCCGGTGCGGCGGGAGGCTTCCAGGCGGTAGTCGGAATTTTCGTACTGGGGTTCGGCCGAACGGATGAAGGGGGCTTCCCAGTAGTCGCCTTGCGCCTCCGGATTGTTGCCCACGTAGAAGTTCATCCCCAGGCCGGCGGTGGTCAGGACCCATTCGCCGCCGCTGCGGTAATTGCGTCCGGCCACCGGCAGCAGCACGAGGACCACCCCCAGAAGCAGCCAGGCCGCCCGCGCGCGCTTCCCCAGCGCCGGCAGGAACAGGAAGCCGGCAGCCAGCGCCCCGGCGAACAGCAGCGCGGTGGGGCGGGCCAGCGCGGACAGCCCCAGCAGCAGACCCGCCAGAAGATCTCGGCGCGGCCGGTGCGGTGGCGCCGTCAGGAGCAGGAGGGCCCCGGTGTTCAGCAGGAGAATCAGCACCGCGCTCAGCACCGCGCCCTCGTAGAACACGAAGGGCCGATACAGGGCCGCCAGCAACGCCGCCAGCAGCCCCACCGGCTCGCTGAACAGGCGCCTCCCCAGGAGGTAAACCATGTAGATCAGGGCCACTCCGCCCAGCATCTGGAACAGGGCCGCCGTTTGGGGAAAGGGGCCGAAGAGCTTGTAGAACAGAGCCAGCACATAGGGGTAGAGCGGGCTCATGAAGAAGATACCCTCCTCCCCACCCTTGCCGGCCAGCAGATCCAACGCTCGGGCGTGGTAGTAGGCGGAATCAATGATGGGCACCTTCAGGGCCAGGGTGCCCCACAGACCCGCCAGGTGGGCGATCCGCAGGACGGCGCCCAGCGCCAGGATCAGGGCCAGCAAAGTACTATTCCGGTTCACGCGAACTCCGTACGGTTGCGGCCTCCGGGGCCGCCGAAACGAGCAAGGGCCACTCCGGCGAGAATGGCCCTTGCTGTCATTATGGGATCATGTTACTTCAGCAGGGCCGCCTTGGCCGTGGCGCTATGGGACCCGCTGGTCAGGCGCAGCAGGTAAAGACCCGAAGGCAGTGCGGAGGCGTCCCACGTCACGTGATGGCGCCCGGCGGTCATCTCCCTGGAGGCGATCTGCGCCACCCGCCGCCCCTGCAGGTCGAACGCTTCCAGGCGCACCCATCCCTGGAGCGGCAAATCGAATTCGACCGCCGCGACGGGGTTGAAGGGGTTGGGGCTGATGCGGGTGAGGGCCAGCTCCCGGGGCAGGGCCGCGGTTCCGCCCGGCGGTTCCACGGCGGACGAACCTTCCAGCCATTCCAGGCAGTTCTCCAGGACCTCCGTCCGGGTGGTGGTGCCGTTCAGACCAGTCACCGCTTCCAGGGCAAAAGCGAAGTACACCAGGCGGTGATTCCCGCCGTCATAACGCAATGCGCCCATGCTGCCGACGTTCTGCCAGGTGAAGATGCCCACCGCCGGGGCCAGGGGGGTCAGGCTGCTGCTGGAATTGGCATTGCCGGCTCCGCCGGCGCCCGCCAGGGCCAGGGTCAGGCCGGAGGAGATCGGGTCGCCGCCGACGCCGTCCAGCCAGAACGATATCATCTGGTTGGCAACGTGTTGGGCGTGCAGCACATCCTGATAGAAGGCCGTGCCGCCCAGCATATCGCCGGCGTTCTGACTGGAGAGCAGCAACCGCCCTCCGCCATCCAGGAAGTCCTGGATCTTCTGCTGATCCTGATTGTCCAGAGTCGAAACGTCATCGGAACCGGTGTACCAGATGACGATGGGGTAGCGCATCATCTCCGCCGCCGGCAGAAGCCCCGCCTCCACCTGCGTCCAGGAATCGTACGACCGCCCCAGCGAATCGAGCGGCGTCCGGTAATAGGACAGGTAATTCCCCATCAGGTCGTCATTGACCAGCAGGATGTCCGGCCGCCCCACCATGAAGGTGACGTCGTAAGCGGCGCTGAAGGCCCCCGGTTCGGCCATTACCGTCACGGTAAAGGTGACCTCGTGGGCTTCGAACTGGGGATCCACATAGAACTGGAACGGCTGCGCAGGGTTGGAAGCGGAATTCCCCGCGGGAATGTCGGGGAAGCCGGCCGTCGCCTGGGTGACCTGGATCAGGGGTTCGTCCGTGGACAGGGTAGCCTGGACGTTGGTGGCGTCGTGGAAGGGGACCTGGTTCTCCAGGGTGACCACCATGTCTCCGGTTTCACCGGGGTCCACGCGTCCGTCCTGGTTGCCGGTAGGATCGGAGACCTGGTACTCCGCCAGGGTCACGTTGGGGAAATCCAGGGGAACGGATTCACAGTGCGCCTGGATGATCTCCCGAGGGGTGACGTTGCTCTGAACGAAGCAGGCGACGTCCAGGTTGTCCAGCATCCAGGCGGGGTTCAGGGCGAAGGCGCCGTAGAACTCCGTCGTGTCTCCGGCGGTGATGGAGAACGGCTGCCCCTGAGCCGAGGGGGCCATGTCCCGCATGGAATGGTAGTGATTCGGCTGTCCGTTGGGCGAATTGTACAGCACGGAATGCTTGTCCAGCAGCACGAGATGCAGCACGTAGCTGCCGGAAAGATTCTGCTCGGACACCGCGGTGACGGTCACGTCCAGGGTATCGCCGGCTGCGCTCAAGGTCAGATCCAGCCACAGCGGGGAAGGGACTGCCAGGCGGTAGTTGATCGCGCCGGACGTCCAGGTCCAGTTCCCCTGGACTTCTCCATCGCAGACCTGGGTGGGCACGCCGTTGACCCCGTAATAGGTCCGCCGGGCGGTATTTTCGGAAGTGTTGGCCAGGTAGAAGGGATCATTGCCCGCCGGCCAGCTCATGTGATAACCGATATCGAACGCGTTCTCCGGGTACCCTGCATTCAGCAGGGCGGCGTGCAGAGCGGGATCACTCTGCGCACACCCGGGTCAACCCCAATTGGTGAAGTTCTCCACCAGCACCGTCCGCGGGTACCCCAGGGCCAGTTGAGCCAGGGTCGCCGTCAGGAACAGGATGGCGGCAAAGCTGCGTACGTTTTTCATGCGTTCTCCCGACATGGTTGCGAAACGATAGAGAAACAGGGGGCGCAAGGCGGACCCCCTGTTTCCCGGTAAATGGCATGCGTCATCAACTGGCCGAGGGGCGCTGGCTCCGGCCGGAGCGCGGTTTCTTCAACCCCAACAGCATCAGCGGTTTGGAGGCGATCCCGCGGAGGCGCCGGTCTTCGCCGTGATTGTAGCTGTGGTAGTAGTAGTAGTAGTGGGTGCCTTCCATCTGCACCTTGTTCAGCACGATGCCCAGCAGGCGATTGTTGCCGCGTTCCAGGGTGGCGACGGCCTGCTTCAGCATCGGCTTGGAAATGTCCCCGGCGGAGGCCACCACGATGGTGCGGTCCACCATAGACCCCAGGATGACCGGATCGTTCAGCGAGTACAGGGGCGGAGTGTCGAAGAGGACATAGTCGAACAGGTTCTCCGCTTCCTTGATGAACTCCTTCATCTGGTTGGATTCGAACAGTTGGATGGTATTGGGCGGCTTGGGGCCGGTGGTGATGATCCACAGGCCATCCACCCCCGAAGGCTTCAGCACCTCTTCAATGGTGGCTTCGCCCATGATCACTTCGGTCAGGCCGATTTCGTTTTCCAGCCCGAAGGCATGGTAGACGTCGGGCCGGGGGTAGTCGGTGTCTATCAGCAGCACGTTCTTGCCGGTCTGCGCCAGGTTGATGGCCAGGTTGGCGGCGACGTGGGTCTTGCCTTCCGAGGGGATCGAACTGGTGATCATGATGCTGCGAACTTTCTGGTCCAGGCTGCCAAGCTTCAGGTTGTGGGCCAGAATGTTGTAGGCTTCGCGCAGGAAGTATAGCGACTTCTTGTCCGGTCCGCTGGCGGACCCGGTGATCATGGGGGACACCCGTTTGCTGATCAGGGGCACGCTGCCCAGAAGAGGCAGACCCAGTTGCACCTGGATGGAATCCGCATCCTTGATGGAATCGTCCAGGTACTCGATCAACAGTGCCAATCCCAGGCCGAAGAGCAACCCCAGAATGGCTGCCATGGTGATGTTCTTCTCGTAATCCGGAGAATACAGCTTGGCTTTCCAGGCCGGTTCGATAATGTTGATCCGGGAAATCTGCATGGCCTTGGTGATGTTCAACCGGTACTTCATGTCCAGCAGCATCTCGTAGAGCCGTTCGGACGTTTCGGAGGTCATCTGCAGTTGGGCCAGGGTGTATATCTTTTCCGGGAAATCCTGCAACTGGCGCTGGTATTTATTGATCTGGTTCTGAATTTCGCTGCGCCGCGCAGTTTCCGAGGTTTCGTAGAGGTCTTTTTCCTGCAACAATTTCTTTTGCAGGTCAATGATCTTCTCGCGCAAGCTGATGATGGAAGGGTGGTTATCCGTGTACTTGGTCAGGGACGACTGCAGGTCCGCTTCCATCGAGGCTAACTGGCCTTTCAACTGACCGATATGGGACTGTCCGGAAATCGTGGTACCGCCGACCATGGCCGCCGTCCCCCCCAGGTTGGCTTCCATGGAATTGATCTCTTCCATGTTCAGGTCGGCCATGTTCTGCTGGGCGCGCAACTGGGACATCTGGGTGATCAGCGCCTGGACTTCATTGGAGACGTCCACCACATTTTCCTGTTCCTGGAAATCGCGCAGCTTGCGCTTGGCTTCGTTCCAGTCCCGTTTGGCGATCTTGGACTGCTCATCGGCAAAGCGCGCGG
>QZKQ01000086.1 GCA_003599535.1 Candidatus Zixiibacteriota bacterium
TTGACCATCTGGAGCACCCCGCCCGCCACGCCGCGCCCGTTCAGGGCGAAGAGCCCGAGCACCACGAATCCCAGGTGGCTGATGGAGGAGTAGGCCACCAGCTTCTTCAGGTCGCTCTGCGCCCAGGCCAGGAACGCGCCGTTGTCCCACACCCGGGCGGGGACGCCGTTCAGGTAGACCCAACTATCCGGCGGCCGCACCGATCCGAAGGCGAAGACCGAATCCACCCGGGGCATGGCCAGGACGGTATCCCCTCCGCTCAGGCGGGGATAGACGACGTCCAGGACGGGCTTGCCGGGAGCTTCGGGCGGCCGTGAGGGACGGGGCGCGCCGCATCCCCCGAACCACAATCCTGCGGCTAAAACCAGCGATAGGGTGACAGCAGCCGAGTGGCGCATTAAGCCAGATGATTCCGTAGAAAGGGTGATCCGGGTGTTTCAGGCATGGGGGCAAAATCCCCACGCTTCATGATCCTTGGGCGAATGATGGTTACTTTCCAAGCGTTTAGCACGACAAAATTCAATAACCATCATTCCCTCACCGCCCGTGCCTCTCGTAGAGAATCCGCAGCCCGTCGAGCACCAGGAAGGGCTCGACCGCGGCGATCATGGCGGAATGCTCGGCAATGACCGCCGACAGGCCTCCGGTGGCGATGACTTTGGCCTCGCGGCCCAGCTCGGCGCGGATGCGGCGGCACAAGCCTTCCATCTGTTCGACCGCACCGTAGAGCAGTCCGGCCTGGATGGAGGCTTCGGTGGTGTCGGCGATGACGCGCCGGGGGAATTCCAGCGGCACCTTGGGCAGCCGGGCAGCGTTGTGGTGCAGGATCTTTACCGCCAGTTCGATGCCGGGGCAGATGATGCCGCCCAGGTATTCGCCGGACTCGCTGATTACGTCGAAGGTGGTGGCGGTGCCGAAGTCCACCACGATCAGCGGCCCGCCGTGCCGGGCGAACCCGGCCGCGGCGTTGCACAGGCGGTCCGCGCCCACGGCGCTGGGGTCACGGTAGTGAATCTCCAGCGAGGGGGCGGTGTCGGCCTTGACCTCATAGGGCGCCACGCCGAAGTGCGACCGGCTCATCTGGGCGAAAATGGTGGTCAGGTCGGGCACCACCGAAGAGATGGCTACACCGGCGATGCGGCCGGTGTCCAGGTTTTCGGCGCGGCACAGCGAATGGAGGATGATCCAGGCCTCATCGGCGGTGCGGGACACGGAAGTGGCCAGGCGCCAGTGGTGGGCCAGGCGGTCCCCTTCGAAAATCCCCGCCGCCACGTTGGTATTGCCGATGTCAATGCCCAGCAGCAGATTGCGCGGGGCGCTGTTCCCGTGATTCATGGTTCTTCCAGGAGCTCGATGGCGTCCGCGTTGGGCCACTCATGGACCGTTCCGGCGTCGGTTTGCAGGCAGATTTCGCCGTAACGGCCCAGGCCGGTGAAGAGGCCTTCGATGACCTCCTCGCCGCTCCGCAGGCGCAGCCGCCGGTTCAGGGCCCAGGCGTGATTCAGCCAGACCTCCTCGATCAGCCCGGGATTGACCGGGTGAACCAGGGGTGACAGGTTGATAATGGCGTGCACCACCCGCTCCAGGGCGTCGTCGGGGGCGCACTCGCGGCCGGTCACCTGCAGGATGGAGGCGGCGGAATCCCGCAGCGCCTCGGGGAAATCTTCCCGGCGGTGCAGCAGGTTCAGGCCCACGCCCAACACAATCGCGGAATTGCCCTTCCGGTCGCTGGTTTTTTCCGCCAGGATGCCGCCCAGCTTTCGGTTGTCCAGCAGCAGGTCGTTGGGCCACTTCAGGCGCAGCCGGCCGGGTTCGAACTCGCCGGCCCGGTTCAGCAGTTCCAGGGCTGCCTTGCGGGCGGCGATGCCCGACCAGAAGGAGACCCAGGACCAATGCTCTTCCGGGCCGCCGGGCACCAGCAGAGTGGACATCCACAAGCCCTTGCCGGGCTGGGAATCCCAGAACCGCTCCCGCCGGCCCCGGCCGCTGGTCTGGGTCTGGGCCACGACGATGGTGCCTTCCGGCGCCCCTTCCAGGAACAGGTCCTTCAGCACTTCCTGCGTGGAGGTCACGGTTCCCAGGCGATACAGGTGCTTGCCGATGCGGAGGTTGCTCATGGACGGACGTCTCCCCGGTATTCCCCCCAGGCGCGGCGCAGGGCGTCGCTGATTTCACCCAGCGTGGCGCGCCGTTCCACCCCCTCCAGGATGACAGGCATGAGGTTTTCCGAACCGCGCGCCGCCGCCTCGAGGCGGCCCAGGATGGCGTGAACGGCCTGCGGGTCGCGGTCGCGCTTGAATTGATCCAGGCGAGCCAGCTGAGTGCGGACCACGGCCGGATCCACCCGCAGGATGGTTTCCACCCGCGAGGCGTCGGCCTGGTAGGCGTTGACACCCACCACGATTTTATCGCCTGTCTCCATGGCCTTCTGGGTGCGCCAGGCCTGGGCGGCGATTTCCCGCTGGAAGAAACCCTCTTCCACCGCCTTGACGGCGCCGCCCATCTCTTCGATGCGGGCCGTCAGGGCGGCCGCTTCCTGCTCCAGCCGGTCAGTCAAATGCTCGATATAGTAAGACCCGGCCAGGGGATCAATGGTTTCCGCCACCCCCGATTCGCAGGCGATGACCTGCTGGGTACGCAGGGCCAGGCGGGCCGATTCTTCGGTCGGCAGGCCCAACGCCTCATCGCGGGAATTGGTGTGCAGGGACTGGGTCCCGCCCAGCACCGCGGCCAGGGCCTGCAGGGTGACGCGCACCACGTTGTTGTCGGGCTGCTGGGCGGTCAGGGTGGACCCGGCCGTCTGGGTGTGGAAGCGCAGCATCCAGGAACGGGGGTCCCGGGCCTCGAACCGCTCCTTCATGATCCCGGCCCACAGCCGCCGCGCCGCCCGGAACTTGGCGATCTCTTCCAAAAAGTTATTGTGGGCGTTGAAGAAGAAGGTCAGCCGGGGCGCGAACTCGTCCACCTTCAGGCCGGCCTCGATCGCCGCCCGGACGTAGGCCACGGCGTCGGCCAGGGTGAAGGCGATTTCCTGCACCGCGGTGGATCCGGCCTCGCGGATGTGGTACCCCGAGATGGAGATGGTGTTCCAGGCGGGCAGGTTCTCCCGGCACCAGGCGAACATGTCGGTGACCAGCCTCATGGACGGCCGCGGGGGATAGATGTAGGTCCCTCGGGCGATGTATTCCTTCAGGATATCGTTCTGCACCGTGCCGGACAGCCGGGTCAGGTCGGCGCCCTGCTGCCTGGCCACCGCCACGTACAGGGCCAGGAGGATGGCCGCCGTGGAATTGATGGTCATGGAGGTGGACACCCGGCCCAGGTCAATGCCCTGGACCAGCACTTCCATATCGGCCAGGGAACTGATGGCCACGCCCACCTTTCCCACCTCGCCCTGGGCCATCGGGTGGTCGCTGTCGTAGCCGATCTGGGTGGGCAGGTCGAAGGCCACGGAAAGTCCGGTCTGGCCGTGCTGCAGCAGGTAGTGATAGCGCCGGTTGGACTCCTCGGCCGACCCGAAGCCGGCGTACTGGCGCATGGTCCACAGCCGCCCCCGGTACATGGAGGGATAGACCCCGCGGGTGAACGGGTACTCGCCGGGGAAGCCCAGTTGGTTCGGGTAAACCTCCGCCTCCTCGCCCCGGGGCGTCAGCAGCCGGGGGACGGGCTCGTCCCAGTCAGTCAGGAACTCGGCCTTGCGCTCGGGCTTGCGCCGGAGGTCGGGGAAGAGAGTGGTTTGCTCCCAGCGGGACTGGGCCGCCGAAAGGCTGGAGTTGGGTTTTGGGTGATCGCTCATGAGAATTCAAAAGTCAAGATTCAAGGGTCAAAATTCCGTTGCCGCCAGGATTGAAGCGGTCTTACAGGCGCATTCCCCCAAGGCATTGGTATGAACTGACTTGCGCGGTTCAGGTCGGGAGATCTAAGTAGCGATTCCTGGCGGCTAATCCCCGAAGCTGACCTCTCCCCGCCAGGAATCGCTGCGCTGGTGTTCGGTGCGTTTCCCCGGCGTTCGTGGCACGGCTGGGCTTGCAGCCTGAGCTTACTACAGAGGCCCAGTGCTTCGCTTCAATCCTGGCGGGAACTACCTCTGTTGCCGCCAGGATTGAAGCGGGGTCATTGGCGCAGAAAAGGTCGCCTCTGGCAGAAGATAATCCAGTGCACTTGGTATGAAACAGTAGAATAGCGATTCCTGGCGGCTTTCGATCACTCCAGATCCAAGTGTATGAATTCGATCGGTAAAATCGCTCTGTCAGGGTTTGCATAATTCACAGCGCTGGAATGGGGCCACTCAAACATACTCTGGACCAGTTCTTTGCGCACTGGATTTAAGAGCATATACTTCAACTTGGTCTTTAAAACCGATTCACTATAGACGACGACCAGATAAAAACGGTCCATCCAGATCTTATACCCTCCTCCGCGCGGTGATTTGAACCGGTGCTTCAATTCGGGAAAAGCTCTATCCCATTCCTGCCGGAGGCGCACCGCCGCAGCACGCTTGAAATCTCGCATAAAGCTGGAAATCTTCTCGCCATCTCCCAACAATACTAAATGTACATGATTGGGCATAAGGACATAACCCAACAGTTTCATGCTGTACGTCAACAAGTTGAGCCGGATAGCCTCAGTAATGACTTGATAACAAGCTTCGTTGCAACAAATCTGCATGAAGTCTTTGGCTGTAGTCGTAACAAAGAAGGCCAATCCCGGCTCAGGGTTTCGATAGCGTTTGCCCATTCTTACCCCTCCCCCGCCAGGAATCGCTTCGCTTTAATCCTGGCGGGAACACCTGCTTGGCTACCCCACCACAATTAAAACCTCTCCCTTCTCCACCGCCTGCCGCTGCTTCACCCGGATCTCTTTGACCGTGCCGGCCACGGGGCTGCGGATCTCGTTTTCCATCTTCATGGCTTCCACGATGACCACCCCCTGGCCCTTCTTCACTTCCTGGCCCGCTTCGGCCAGCACCTTGACCACCAGGCCGGGCATGGGCGCGCGGATCTCCCCGGCGCCGTGCGCCGAAGCTTCCGGGGCGGCCAGTTGGCGCAGGCGGTGGGCTCGCTCGTCCTCCACCCGGACCTCGAAATCGAACCCTGCTAGGTGCACGCGCAAGGTCCCGTTAACCGGCTCCATCCATATCTGGTAAGACCGGCCGTCCAGGATCAGGCTGAAGTGTTCCGGCCGCGATCCCTGGCGGATGTCGGCATGGATTTCCCGGCCGGCGACGACCACCCGGCCGTCCTCCCGGACTTCGATTTCCAGGGGTTGATTATCAATTTCGGCGATATACTTCATGGCCTCGATCGTTAACCGTGGTTCAATGGATCAGGCTACTACTTCAACAGCATCAACTTCCCGCCGGCGGTCTGTCCGTTTGCCGTCAGGGTATAGAGGTACACCCCCGAGGCCAGCCCCGAGCCGTCGAAGGTCGCCTCGTGCCCGCCCGCTTCCCGCCACCCGTCCACCAGTGTTGCCACCTCGCGGCCGGCAGTATCATAGACTCGTAAACTGACATTGCCGGGTTCCGGGAGCCGATAGCGGAGGGCCGTTTCCGGATTGAAGGGATTGGGCGATGCCTTCAGGGTCAGATCCGAAGGGAGAAGATGGGTCTTTGACCCCTGTGACTCCCCAGGGAAGAGGTCGCCGGTGCAGGAAGCGCCGGTGACCCAGGGCCCGCCGTTCCGGTCCGCCGCTTTGGTGAAGGTAAAAGAGCTGCTGTCCTGCGCCGGGTAGGCGAAGGTGGTATTGGCATAACCCAGGTACTCGTACGTTCCCGGCGCCCAGGCGCCCGGCACGGACTGGTTCCGCTGACGGGCCACCGTCACGCCGACCGGGAGGTTCAGGGTCAGCGGCCCCAGGGCCGGAGGCGTGTAGCTGCCGTCCGGTTGCTTGATCCGGGTCCACACTATGAACGGCGCCTGCGGCCCGGTAACGCGCTGCACCGCCGCGTTGAAGCTGAAGACGCCTCCGTTGACGGGAATGACGAGGGGCGGATTGATGGGCGTCAGGTTGACGGACAGCGCGGCGGATTCCGAGGCGAGGCGGATCAGGTAGATGTTCTCCTGGTGCTGCGCCGTCTCCCCGACCTTGCCGGCCACGATGTAGCCGCCGTCGGTGGTCTGCTGCAGGCTGTAGCCCATGTCGTACTGCGACAGGCCGTGATGCATGCTCCAGACCTCGTTCCCGGAAGGATCCGTCTTTACCACGTAGACCTCATACCACAGGTCGCCGGGGATGATGGTGTAGCCGGTGAAGGCATAGCCGCCGTCGGCCGTCTGAATGACGTCATGGGCGCAATCCCACTGCACGTCGCCGAAGGTTTGGGCCCAGGTCTGATTCCCCGCAGGGTCGGTCTTGATGAGCCAGGCGTCCTCCGCGGCCAGGCCGTAGGACCAGGTGCTGCCGGCCACGATGTAGCCGCCGTCACTGGTCTGCTGGACCCCATAGCCGATATCGGACACGGCGCCGCCGAAGGTGCGATGCCACGCCTCGTTGCCGGACGCGTCGGTCTTGATCAGGTAGACGTCGTCGCCCCCCGCCCCTTCGGACTGGATGCGCCCGGTGATGATGTAGCCGCCGTCGCTGGTTTGATCCAGGGCGTGGCCCTTTTCCACCGCCGTGCCGCCGAAGTAGCGCGACCACTGCGCGATGCCGGAGGCGTCGGTCTTGATCAGGTAGACATTGTACGTCCCCAGGCCGGTCCCGAAGGAGCTGGTGGATCCGGCGATGATGTAGCCTCCGTCGGAGGTCTGCTGCACCGCGGCGCCCACGTCCCACTGGGGACCGCCGTAGGTCCGGAACCACGCCTGGTTTCCGGCCGCATCGGTCTTGATCAGGCAGACGTCGGCTCCGCCGGCCCCGGCTTCGGTCGTGTAACCGGTGAATACGTAACCGCCGTCGGTGGTCAGTTGTAGCTCTTCACCCACCGTGACATTATCGAAGTCGCGCTGCCACTGCACATTGCCGGCGGCGTCGGTCCTGATCAGCGGCGCGGCCCAGTTGCCGATGACCAGCTCGCTGCTCCCCAGAATGATGAACCCGCCGTCCGCCGTCTGCCGGACGCAGTTTCCCTTGTCATTGTAGTTGCCGCCGTATGTTCGGGTCCAGAGGGTATCGGGGACTTGTGCCTGCGCTCCGCCCAGCAGGATCCCCGCCGCAAACAGCCCGCCAAAGAAAGCTTTCGTCAACTTCGCCGCCATGCTGTGTTCCTTTCCGCGTGAGAACCAGCCTTGAAAATCAGGTAATATTGGATATCGTCGTGTCGCCATACCCGGCGGATGGCGGCGGGCATGGCGGAGCATCTGCGCAACGCGTCGGGTTTGGCAGCCGGGCCGGGCCAGGGCGAAGCATCTGCGCACCGGATCGAGGTCGGCAGCCGGGCCGGGTCAGGGCGAAGCATCTGCGCAACAATTCGATGTATGCTTCCCTCGGTAAGGGTACTGATGGGGTGGAACTTGACGCCTCTTCCGGGCAGATGCATCGCCCCTACAATTCCTTCGGGCGGCAGGAGTGCTCACACCCGGTGATTGAGATTGCTTCGGCCCTGGCGGGCCTCGCAATGACACTATGTCTACGAGGGTAGGTCAGACATTCCTGTCTGACATGAGTTCCCCACCGACAGGCAGGAATGCCTATCCTACTGACAGACAAAAATGTCTGTCCTACCCTCGTGTTTTCTTTATACTTTATCCTTTAGACTTTAGACTTTCTTTTCCCGCCTCATTCCTGCGATCTGTGGCTTAATCACCTCAGGTTCTCCCGCCGGCCGGCCAGCAGCCAGGGGGAATCGGGGCAGAAGCGGTTGTCGCCGGCCGCTTCGGGCAGCGGCTTCTGGAAACCGTTCTTCTGCGCCAGGGCGGCCGCCACCGCCGCCACGACCTTCAGCTCTTCGGGACCTCGGGCCAGGGTTTCGGGATCGAAGTGGTCGGCGATAAAGTGCGTGTCGAAGTCCCCCGAAGCGAAGGCTGGATGTTCCATGACCAGCAGCAGGAAGGGGATGTTGGACCGCACCCCGGTGATGTGGTATTCCCGCAGCGCCCGCTTCATCCGTTCCAGGGCCTGGCCGCGGTCGGCCCCCCAGGCTACCAGCTTGGACAGCAGGGGGTCGTAATGCACCGTGACCTCTCCGCCTTCGAAGATGCCGGAATCATTACGGATGCCGGGCCCGGCCGGGGGGTGCAGGTACTTGATCCGCCCGGTGGAAGGGAAGAAATTGTTCAGGGGATCTTCGGCGTAGACGCGGCATTCCACGGCATGGCCGTTGATGCGGACCTCGTCCTGGGTGAAGGAGAGCGGTTCCCCGGCGGCGATGCGGATCTGCTCCTTGACCAGGTCCAGGCCGGTGGTCATTTCCGTGACCGGATGCTCCACCTGCAGCCGGGTGTTCATCTCCATGAAGTAGAAGTCGCGGTGGCGGTCCAGGAGGAATTCCACGGTGCCGGCGTTGACGTAGCCGCAGGCCCGGGCCGCGGCCACCGCGGCTTCGCCCAGGCGCCGGCGCAGCTCCGGCGTGATGACCGGGGAGGGGGCCTCTTCGATGACCTTCTGGTGGCGCCGCTGAATGGAGCACTCCCGCTCGTTGACGTGCACGCAGTGGCCGTGGGTGTCGGCCAGGACCTGCACCTCGATGTGGCGGGGGCCCTCCAGGTACTTCTCCAGGTACACCTCCGGGTCGCCAAAGGCGGAAGCGGCTTCCCGCTGGGCGGCTTCCATGGAGGCGGCCAGTTCGGCGGGGTCGTGAACCACACGCATGCCCTTGCCGCCGCCGCCGGCCGCCGCCTTGATGAGCACCGGATAGCCGATCTCCCCGGCCACCCGGCGAGCCTCCTGCTGGTCGGAGATGCCGGATTCGGTCCCCGGCGTGACCGGGACGCCGGCGGCTTTCATGATCTGCCGGGCGCGGGTTTTCAGGCCCATGTCGCGGATGGCGTCGGGGGGCGGGCCGATGAAGACCAGCCCGGCCTGGGCCACCCTTAAAGCAAAATCGGGGTTTTCGGCCAGAAAGCCGTACCCCGGATGGATCGCTTCGGCGCCCGACATGCGGGCCGCCTCGAGAATGGCGTCAACGTTCAGGTAACTGTCCCGGGCCGGCGGTGGGCCGATGGGATAGGCGAAATCGGCCAGGCGGGTGTGCAGGGCCAGGCGGTCGGCATCACTGTAAACCGCCACCGTCTGGAGACCCATTTCGGCGGCGGCGCGGATGACTCGGACAGCGATTTCGCCCCGGTTGGCGATCAGGATTCGACGGAACATGCCTCTCCGTGCGACAGGGCGGGCGAAAGGACGAAAAAATAGCCGTCCCGGATTACCGGGACGGAGTCAGTCAGTTTGCGTGAATATAACATCCTTTGACCGGAAATGCAAGCGTTTTTTTAACAATTTTAGTTGGTTAGGTGGAACGCTCGGGGGAATCGGCGAGGCGCCGGGTCAGGATTCCTCGTCTTCCGCCGTATCCCCGAAGAGATCCTCGGCGCCTTCCTCGTCTTCGTCCTCTTCCATCGGTGGCAGTTCCCCCTTCTTGAACTTGTTGAAGGCCCGCGTGGCCGACTTGACGTGGCGTTTCCTGGCCGCCCAGGCGAACTGATCCTGTTTCTCCTTCAGGTGCTCCAGTTCGTGGCGCAGCTTCAGGTAGCTGTCGTAGCGGTCGGGATCGAGGCGGCCATCTTCCGCTGCCTGCCGCACGGCGCAGCCGGGCTCGTTTTCGTGGGTGCAGTCGGCGAAGCGGCAGTTCGGGGCCAGTTCGGCGACGTCGGGGAAGGCGGTGTCCAGGCCTTCCTGGGCTTCCCAGAGTTGGAATTCGCGCATCCCCGGGGTATCAATCAGGAGGCTGCCGTCCGGCAGGATCACCAGTTCCCGCCGGGTGGTGGTATGCCGCCCCTTGGCGTCCTTTTCCCGTACTTCGCCGATAGGCAGCCGCTCTTCGCCCAGCAGGCGGTTGATCAGCGACGATTTGCCCGCGCCGGAAGGCCCGATGAAGGCGCAGGTGCGGCGCGGCTGGAGGCGCGCGGCCAGGTCTTCCATGCCGTACCCGGTTACGGCGCTGGTGACCAGCACCGGCAACCCCGGCGTGGCGCGGGATACCACCCGCTGCACCTTGGCCGGTTTGGCGTGCAGGTCGGCTTTGTTCAGCACCACCACCGGCTCGATGCCTCCGGCTCGGACCATGACGGAATAGCGCTCCAGCAGGCGCAGGTTGAAACGGTCCAGCCCTTCCACGATGAAGATGGTGTCCACATTGGCGGCCAGCACCTGTTCTTCGGTGTTGCGGCCGGGCACCTTGCGGGCGAAGCGGGTGCGGCGTTCCAGGACGGCTTCGATCAGGGCCTTGTCGGCGCCGGGAGTGTGGGCCAGGGCTACCCAGTCGCCCACCTTGGGCCATTCGGAGGCCTCCTGCTGGTGGGTGATGACGCCGCCCACCACGGCCGTCTCCACCCCCTGGTCAGTCCACACCTCGCACACCCGGCCGTATTCCACCACCACCCGGCCGGGGATCAATCCCTTCTCGCGGTGTGGCGCGAAGGCCTGTTCGAAGCGCTCGTCCCACCCCAGGTCTTCCCGCGTAATCATGCGCGGCGATTGATATTAGGCATAGGCATGCGATGCAGCAGATTGTTTCATTGAGTTTTCGTCCATTCCATTAAACCCGGGACCGAAGGCCTTGGGCCATCTGTCGGCTGGCGAATGATCCCGCCGCAGCGGGAGGCTCTTTCCCCTGGTGTCAGGTCTTTAGCGCGGCGGTGGCCTGCCACAGCCCCCGAATAATGGTCATGAACAATTTGTTGGAATGATTCTCTGATATGT
>QZKQ01000012.1 GCA_003599535.1 Candidatus Zixiibacteriota bacterium
CAGGGGCCACTGCGTGGTGGCTCCCGACCGCCACGGCACGGGTTCACGGCCGCGACGCTTGACCGGTCGGGAGACGAAGCATGTACCCCCTGGACCCTGACCCCCTCATGCTTCGTTTCCCGGAGGGCAGAGGCGTGGGCCGGAGGTCGTCGTCAGGGCCTCAAGAAGCGATGCACCCCATCTCTCTCCCCGCCCTCCGGGAACCAGAAGCATGCCACCACGGCTGGGCAGAGCTTGAGATTGCTTCGGCCCCTGAACAACGGGGCCTCGCCACGCAGTGGCCCCTTCGGGGCAATGACACTGGCGAGGGGGCGTGGCAAGGGGCGGAGACTGCTTCGGCCCCTGAACAACGGGGCCTCGCCACGCAGTGGCCCCTTCGGGGCAATGACACTGGCGAGGGGGCTGGGCGAGGGGCGGAGCTTGAGATTGCTTCGGGACTTTCCCAAAGGGACCACCTCGTGGCGTCCCTCGCCATGACACGAAAGCATGGCCACAAAGAAGCGTGGCCTCCGAGCATCCAGCACCAAGCATCAAGCATCAAGCATCCAGCACCAAGCACCAAGCACCAAGCACCAAGCACCAAGCATCAAGCACCAAGCATCTAGAATCAAGCACCAAGCATCAGGCTCATCCCCCCGCCATCGGGATCGCTCCCAGCCGCTGCTCGTCCTCGATGATGCTGCGTACCGCCGCCGCTAGCTCTTCCGTGCGCTTTTCCAGCGCCGCCAGGTCGCGGCGCCGGGCCGACATCAGTTCCCCCGCCAGCCGCATGGCTTCGCTGCGGTAACTTTCCACCTGGCGCTGAGCTTCCTGGTACCCGGTCTGCAGGTGGGGCAGCCCCGCCCTGGCTCCGGCCAGCGCCTCGTCAAGCTGCGCCCGGATGGCCGCCAAACGCTTGTTCAGCAGGTCGCGCTGGGTCTTCAGCGAGATCTCCTTCAGGCGCGGCAGCCAGCCCCGGTTGTCCCACTTCCACCGCCGGATGATGTACCACCCCATGAGGCGGTAGTTGACCTGGTACTTGTTCATCCGGATTGCCGCCTTCAGGCCTTCGCGCCAGGTGTAAAAGCGGCTCATGGCCCTGATGGTGGTCTTCTGCAGCCGGACCGGGCTCATGCGCCGCGGCAGGAACACGGCGTGATGGCCGTCGTACAGGCTCCAGTCGTACGTCAGGATGCGCCCCTGGGCTTCCAACTGGCGGAAGAAGTCGGTCCCCGGCAGCGGCGTCAGCATCATGAACTGGATGGTGTCCACCCCCCGGCGGCGCACGAACCGCAGCGTCTCCCGGGCGGTCTTGCGGGTGTCGAAGTCCGACCCGATCACGAACATGCCGTGCACCCGGATCTTGTGCTTGTGGAACACCTCCATCGCGGTTTCGATCTCCTCGGGCGACTGCCGCTTGTCGTAGGCCTTAAGAGATTCCGGGTTGATGGATTCGAACCCCACATATACCTGGCAGCAGCCCGCCCGGGCCATGAGTTCGACAAGGTCGGGGTGACGGGTGACGTCGGCCCGTACCTGGGCCTCGAAGTATTTCGGTTTCAGGCCCCGTTCCAGCATGCCGGTCAGCAGCTCCCGGGTGTATTCCGGCTTGGCGCAGAAGTTGTCGTCGTAGAAGAACACGTCCGGAGCCTGGGCGCGGCGCAACTCCTCCAGGACCGATTCAACCGAGCGGAAGCGCACCTTGCGCCCGAACATGCGGGTCACCGAGCAGAAGTTGCAGGGAAAGGGACAGCCGCGCGAAGTCTGCAACGGACGGATGCTCAAGGGGTGGGGCGACGTGATCAGGCCGAAATCGGGGAAGGGATAACGGTCCAGGTCGGGCAGCAGGGGGGCGTCGGGATTGTGGACGATCTCGCCGGATCGCCGGTAGCTGATCCCCGGCACATCCTCGGGCAGGACCCCTTTGGCCAGGCAGTCCAACAGCGCCGGAAAGCTCTCTTCGGCCTCGCCGCGCACCGCGAAATCGGCGTGTTCCAGCGCCTCTTCAGGCAGGAAAGAGGCGTGCACCCCGCCGATCACCACGGTTTTACCCAGGGCGCGGAACTGGTCCGCCAGGCGGTAGGCCTCCAGGGCGGTGGAGGTGGTAGTGGACAGTCCCACCAGGTCGCAGTCGAGGTGGCGGCTCAGGGCTTTGGGCCCCAGCGCCCCCAGGTGAATGCGCACCTCGTGGCCCCGTTCCCGCAGTATGGCGCCCAGGAGGGGCAACCCCAGGCGCGGCATCTGAGACTTGCTGAAAACATGAAAGCCCGGCGGGGCGGGCTCGATCAACAGGATACGGTAAGGATGGCCCATACAACACCTATGAAAACACTTTAGCTGGTTTTCTAAAATGTACGTAATAAGGAGCCAAAAAACTACCGGAATGTGCAAAATCCGCGATGCATACCAAATGCGTGAGGAGGCTGTCTGCGACGCCGGTAACCAGCCTTACGCTCTACGTGTCAAGAACACGAAATCGGGGGAATTCATGAGGTGATACGGAGAGGCATCCAGCCCGCCGTACTCTCGCTCAAGCTTCAGGCCGGCATCGTCCAGGGCCATGAGGAGGATCTCCCGGCGCCACGGCCGCAGCGTTGTGGATATTACCCGGTGCGACCACTTCAGGTCCGGGCCCTCTTCCTTCTGGAAGATGACCAGGTTCATGGTCACCAGCTCTTCGTGGAAGTCGAAGAAGCGGAAGAACAGTTTCTCGCCCTCGGCGGTGGGATACCCCTTGGGCGGGATGAAACGATCCTGCCGGGCCAGGCGGCGATCCCAGTTCATCAGGTGCACCAGCACCGCGCCATGGCTGGTGGTCAACTGGCGGAAATTCGACAGGGTCAGTTCCAGGTCGTCATAGGTCAGCAGGTGGGAAAGCGAATTGCCCAGGCAGGTGACCAGGTTGAAGGAGCCGCCCACCTTGTGGGCCAGTTCAGTGAACTCCGCCTGCACGAACCGGGTCTCGCCGCCAACCGCCTGGGCCCGCGCCCGGGCCACCTCGATGACCTTTTCGGAAGCGTCCGCGCCGACCACCTCTTCCACTCCCAGGGTTAGAAAATGGAAGCAGTGCCGCCCCGTGCCGCACCCGGCGTCCAGCACCGACTTGACCTTGTATTCGGCGATGACCTTCTCCAGGAAGGGGGTCTCCCGCGCCAGCCGGGATTCCCAATCCATCATCTGGTCGTATTCGCCCATCAGGTGGTCGTAGAAGCCGCCGTTGCGGGTGCTCTCGGCGTACAGATCTTTCATCTTGTTGTGGTTCATAGGACATCGGGAGTCAAGGTGCGTGGCGGCCTTAGGTAATGACAGGATTCAGGTTTGAGAAAGCGAAACGCGCAGGTTCGGTCAAGGACTTAGAACGATTTCAATGCGCCGGTTCTGCGCCCGGCCGGCGGCGGTGTCGTTGGAAGTCAGCGGCTGGCTTTCCCCCTTGCCGGCGGCCACGACCGACGCTTCCGGCAGGTTCAGGTTCTTCAGCAGGTAGCGCCGGATCGCCTCGGCCCGCTTCTGCGACAGTTCCAGGTTGGCTTTGGCCTCGCCCTGGGAATCGGTATGCCCCTGGATCTCGATCTTGCGGTCGGGGAATTCCCGCAAGGCTTGCTGCACCCGGGTCAGCAGGTCGAAGTTGCCGGCCTTCAGTTCCCAGGCCCCGGAAGCAAAGCGGAGGCCCGTCAGGCGGAGGGTCACCTGGTCGCCGCTATGCAGGACCTCGCCTTCCGACGGCTGGAACAGGTTGCGGATGCGGTTGATCTTCTCGCCGAAGCGCCGCTGCCGTTCGGACTCCTGGCGCTGCGCCCCCAGTTCCGCCAGGTATTTGCCGGTTTCGGTTTTCAGCTTGCGGACCTCGGCTTCCAGTTCGCCCAGGCGGCGGTCGCGCTCGGCCAGTTCCTCCTGCAGGTGCCTGCGGTCTTCCTGTACGCTGCGCAGGGCCATCAGGATCTCGATGTTGGGCGGCTCCAGCCCCTGGTCGAACTCGGCCGCCAGGTCCAACAGCCCGGAGATGTCGCCGGTGTACTGTTCCCATTGGCGGATGAGTTTTTCCCAGTTGGCGCCGTCTTTGCGCAGAGACTTGATCCAGTCCGCCAGGTAGATGGCGTGGCGGGCCTGGTAGGCGGCCTGCTGCGCTAACTCCCGGGCGGCCTCCTTCTCGTAGCGCTGCTCGCGGACGAAATCCTCGGCGCGCTGGAGCGCCTCCACGGCGGCCTGGTACGTTACGGAGGCCACCGACGGGCTCCCCGCCTCGCGGGCTTCCGCCAGCAGCTTGCGCGCCTGGCCCAGGAGGTCATTCCCGATGCCGGTCACTTCCGCTTCACGCAGCAGGGATTCGGCCTGAACGGCGGACTTGCGGGCGCCGGCCAGATCCCCCCGTTCCATGCGCGCCATGGTGGACTGGAACTCTTTCCGGGCGGCGGCGAATTCCCGGGGCGCCAGGTCCGAGGCCTGCTGTTGGCGGGCGTCATCCCAGGCTTTTACCAAATCCGGGAAGGTGAACTGCACCAGGTCGGCGGTTTCGACGGCCCGGCGCAGAGACTGGCGGGCGGTTTCCAGATGCCTGGCGGCCCGCTCCCCCTTGACCGCCCGCGCCTTCTCCAGCGCATGGGTCCCTTCCTCGAAGTGCCCGGGGCTCAGCAGGTCGGCGCGTTGGGTGCGGGCCTCTTCCTGGAGCGCTTCCACCTCCGTGAAGCCGGGGTTCTGGCCTTGAGCGGCGGCTGCCAGAACCAGGACCAGAAACAGACCGCCGGGAACAAGGCGGCATTTGGAAAAGAGTACGATGGATTTCATGAGTGCATTGGGATGGCGCCGCCGGCTCGAGCAGACAGCGGCAGGGTGAATTTACGGTTTTTTTTGTGAGGGCGATGTGCTCGGCGTCACTTGGGCCGGTTTCGCCGTTGAAACAGGGGCAGCCGGTCCAGGAAGCGGATCTCCCGAGTGGTACGGAGGATGAGGAAGAAACCGATAGCCCCCAACAGCAGGTTGGGCGACCACATGGCCATGGCCGGAGTCACCAGGCCCCGGTCCGCCAGGTCCTCTCCGCCGATCAGAAAGGCCCAGTATACCAGGAAGAAGAGGACCGACAGGCTGGCCGCCACGCCGATGCCCCCCCGGTGCGCCCGCACCCCCAGCGGCGCCCCGATCAGCACGAAAACGATACAGGCCATGGGGATGGAGTACTTCTTGTGAATTTCCACCAGGAAGGCGTTAATGCGGCGGCGATTCTTGTCCGGCTCCTTCTTCATCTCCTGCACCTGCTGCCACATCTGGGGCGCGGACATTTCGCGGTCGGAACGGTAACCGCTCTCCTGGTGTTCGAAGACCATGTTGGGCGCTGAGAGGCGCAGCAGGGAACGGTCGAAGCGGGTGCGCTGGTAGAAATCCGGGTCGCGGGCGTCTTCCCGGTGGATCTCCCCCTGGGTCAGTTCCAGGTGAAAGGTCTCGTCCTCGGCCACGAAGCTCAAATCCCCCTGTTCGGCGGACACCATGGTGGGATAGCGCGAATTGCTCTCGTCGTAGATCACCAGGTCGTACAGGCGCGAGGCTTCCTGGTCAATGCGCCGGGCCCACAGCACATAGTGCGGAAGGTCGAAGATGAACATGCCTTCCTGCAGGGTCAGGGTGGGCCGCTTGCGGTGGATGTCGCTCATCAGCACCCGGGCCCGGTGGTTGAATTCCGGCAGCACCCGGTTGTTGAATTCGATCAGCCCCCAGCAGAGCAACACCCCTACGGCCAGGTACGGCCCGATCAATTGCCACAGGCCCACGCCCGCCGCCCGCAGCGCCGTGACCTCGTTGTCCGCCGACAGCCGCCCGAAGGCCATCAGGGTGGCCATCAGCACCGCCATGGGCACCGCCAGGGCCACGATCCAGGCCAGGTTCAGGAAGAAGAATTCCGCGATGATGAAAGGGTCCAGCCCCTTGCCCGCGATCTTGCCCAAGGTCTGCACGATGAGGTTCAGCAGAATGATCATCGTGATCAGGCCGAAAGCGTAGAAAAAGGGCGGTACGAATTCCAACAGCAGGTAGCGGTGAATGATTTTCATGAATTTGGCGGGTTAAAGGGCGTAAGAGTTAACGTATAAGGGTGTTGTGTCCGATCCTGGACTCCTTCGGCGCCTCTACCGATCCCGGTTGGCATTCCACGTAAGGCATTACCGTTAAAACGCTTGATTTCGCCCTTTTGATTCCGTATATTATGAAGTTTGAAAGCAGAAGCTTACAAGGCTACAAGGTTATTGTTTCGCCCTTCGTGATATTTTTATATCGGGCATCATACCGGGTTAAGCGGGAACCCAACCCCGCTTGAGGCGTAAGATATAGCCCTGACCACTTCCGGTCTTTGCACCCACCGGGAGGACTAGTCCTAATGGTAAGGCAGCGGCCTTGAAAGCCGCCGGCCCCTCGGGGCCTTGGGGGTTCGAATCCCTCGTCCTCCGCACGCTTTCCGACCTTCGCACTTACCCGCTTTGCAACCTCTTCCGGAGAGGTGGCCGAGCTGGCTTAAGGCACTCGCCTGCTAAGCGAGGGTGGGGCCTTCAAAGTCTCACCGCGGGTTCGAATCCCGCCCTCTCCGCACCGGGGTAATCGTTCGAAGGTTGGAAAGCGGCATTTTAGTCCGGAATTCCCGGGAAGCGGCGTGTCCGTCATTTCCCGGGATTTTTCGTATAAATTGTATAGACCGCAAGATTCCGGACCTGCCGGGCCTGGCGCCGGGAATGCGCCCGACCGGTTGTCCGGCGGAATAATGATCAAGCAAGAGGACCCGAGTAATGGCTTATCAGGGTACTGTAAAGTGGTTCAACACCCGCAAAGGTTACGGATTTATCGTCTTGGATGACCAGTCTCAGGAAGTGTTCGTGCATGCCCGGGAAGTAGTTGGCGGCAACTTCCGCAATGAGCTGGCTGAAAATCAGCGCGTGGAATTCGAGATCTCCGATAGCCAGAAGGGCCCCATGGCCAAAAACGTGCGAGTGATCGAATCCTAAGGCACGCTGCGCTGCGTCTTTCCTTCCCCGGTTCCGCCAGGAGCCGGGGAAGGTTTTTTAGAAGCAATCAGCGATTAGCGATTAGCTGGAATGACACGCGAGATTGCTCGCGGGGATGACACTGGTAATCAACCCGGCTGGTTATTAAAGCCAATCGCTTACTGCCAACCGCGAATCGCTACTTCCCCGCTAGCTCCGCCACCCGGTACACCAGCTTCAACCCCGTCATCAGCGCTTCCAGCGATACCCGTTCGTCCTTGCCGTGAAAGTAGCCGGTCTCGCTCTCCTCCAGGGGGAAGGGCAGCAACCCGTAGGTGGGAATGCCCGCCCGCCGCAGGCGCGTGCCGTCGGAAGCTCCGGGCGACAGGTAGGGCAGCACCGGCACGCCCGGGAACATCTCCCCGCACACCTGCTCGATCAGAATGAAGCCCGCGCCGTCCACCGACGAGGCCGGAGGCGGCGCCGATTTGGCGTTATAGTGAAATTCGTACGGGCCCGGTCCCGCCCAGGTGCGTAGCGAATCCACGAACGCGTCCACGTTCTGGGACGGCAGCAGGCGGCAGTTCAGGTTGACCGCGGCGTAGGGCGGAATCACGTTGGTCTTGAAGCCGCTTTCCAGCAGGGTGGGGGAGACCGCGTTGGTCAGCAGGGCCAGGTAGACGGGGTTGTCCGTGCGCACCGTGCCGTTGACCCACTGCACGGTCGAATCCAGAGGCGCCAGGGCCTGGAAGAACGCCCGGGTGACGGGATCCAGTTGCGGCGGCGTGGCGCGGTACTCGATTTTAGCCAGGGCTCGCGCCAGGGCGAAAATGGGATTGTCAATGCGGGGCACGGAAGCGTGCCCGGTGGTCCCCCGGGCCACCAGGCGGACGTTGTAGGCCACCTTCTCTTCGGTCTGCACCGCCACGTACAGCGGCCGGCCGTCCCGCACCATGATGCGCCCGCCTTCGTTCAGCGCGAAGGCGGCGTCCAGCTCTTCCCGGTGGCGTTCCAGCATCCAGCCCACCCCCTGGCTGCCGCCGGTCTCTTCGGCCGCGGTGGCCAGCAGCAGGACGTCCCGCTGCAGGGGGACGTTTTCCCGCTTCAGCAGGGCCAGGGTCATGGCCTCGACCGCCAGCATGCCCTTCATGTCCAGCGCGCCCCGGCCGTAGAGATACCCGTCCCGAATCTCTCCCGACAGCGGCGGCACCGACCATTCCGTCGAATCGAACGGCACCACGTCGGTGTGGGCCACCAGCAGCACCGGCTGGGCTGCCCCGGTTCCGTGCAGCCGCGCCAGCAGGTTCCCTCGCCCTTTCTCGTCCCCCTTGTAGGTCCGATGGCGGATGCCTTCTTCTTCGAAGAATGCCTCCAGTACCCGGCAGGCGGCCAGTTCGTTGCCCGGCGGGTTCTGCGTGTCGGTGTGGATCAGCGCTTGCAGCAGCTCGATCAAATCGTCGCGGACGGCGTCCCAATTTGGTTCGGCGCAGGCGGAGGAGGCCAGGCACAGCAGGAGAATCCAGGGGAGGTATTTCAGCATGAGTCAGAAGACGAGGGGAATGGTGAAATGCCGGGGGCCTTCCGGGTTTTCGTCGCGAGGCGCGGGACTACATCCGGGCGATCACCGCCCGCAGCAGCCGCTTGAAGTCATCCTTCACCCAATTAGCGGTTTCGATGACTTCCTGGTGATCCAGGGGCCGGTCGCTCAGGCCCGCCGCCTTGTTGGTGATGCAGCTTAGTCCCAGCGTTTCCAACCCCAGGCGGGCGGCCTCGGATGCTTCCGCCACGGTGGACATGCAGACCGCATCAATGTCCAGGCGCTGCCACATCCTTACTTCCGCCGGAGTTTCGTAGCTGGGGCCGGTCAGCGCGCCCAGCACTCCCTGGTGCAGGTAAATGCGCTCTTCCAGGGCGGTCGCCTGCGCCAGGGTGATCAGTCTTTCACTGAAAGGCGACGCGCAGAAGCGCGGCTGCCGCATGCGCCAGTCCGGGAAAACGCGGCGGCGGAACTGCAGGTCCACCTGGTCTTCGATGGCCATCAGGCTGCCCGGCGCCAGGTGGCGGTGGACACCGCCGGAGGCGTTGGTCAAGATCAGGATCTGTGCGCCCAGACCCGCGGCGATCTGCACCGGCAGGATGACCTGCTCCACGGCGTACCCTTCATACAGGTGGACGCGCCCCTGGAAGCAGACGACGGGGCGGCCGGCGACCTCCCCGGTCACCACGGCGCCGGTATGCCCCGCCACGGTGGACCGCGGATAGCCCGGGATCAGGGCCGTGTTCATCCGCCGGGCCTGCTCCAGCTCTTCGGCGAAGTCGCCCAACCCCGACCCCAGGACCAGGGCGATCCGGGGCGGCTGGGGAAACAGGGGACGCAGGCAGTCCAGCGCAGCTTGCAGCGCCTGGGCCGGCGTGAGGGGTGGGGAAGAGGCGGACATGTCAGCGAGCCACGTGCAGACTGACCAGGTGGCTGCCCTGCAGGGTGGGGTGGGATACGAAGGCGTAATCGAAACCCAACCCGCGGTGGTGGAAGCCGGCTCCCAGGGTGAAGGAGTTGGGTTCCGAGAAAACCCCGGCCCGCAGCTTCAGCGCCGACGCGACTTCCAGCTCCAGCCCCCCCTGAAGACTCAGTTCGCGCCCCAGCCCCTTGTGTCCGCCCAGCGTGGTGATCACTCCGCGGTAAGGTTCGTAGGTCATCCCCACCTGCACCTCGCGGGGCAGTTGGTGCTTCTCCACCGCCCCGATGGAGGGCGCGTTCACGTTGCGGATGGAGCCGCCCACCCGGGTGCGGTCCCACAGCGTACCCATGACCCCCAGGTCCAGCCCCAGGGCCCAGTCGCTGCCCAGGGATACGCCGTCCACCGACGGTTCCAGGCTCCAGGCCATGGCCCGGACGGTCCAGCCCACCGCCAGGGAACTGTGCAGGTCCTTCTGCAGGTAGATTCCGTGCGACAGCCCGATGGTGCGCTCGGCCGACAGATCGGTATCCTGGTAGCGCACCGACATGGACTGCGCCGCCACCGCGAAGGTGCCCAACCGGTTGGTGCTGTGCGCCGCCCCCACCGCCAGGTCCAGGAAGAAGGGGAGGTTGAAGGGCCGCTGGTAGCTGAAGAAGGCGTCCAGCCCGGAGGTGTGGGCCAGGGCCGCGGGGTTATGCCATGCGGAAGCCGCCCCGGAGGCCAGGGCCGTACCGTTGAAGCCCATTCCCGCTTCCCGGGGAGTGGGCGGATGGGAGACGGTGACCACCTGGGCGCGGGCGGAAATCGCCAGGGCGAGGATCAGGATGATTCCGGCGTGTTTCATGGGATTTGCCGTTGGCTTGTAGCGGTTGGCGATGGGCAATGGTTTTATTAAATTATTCCGGCCACATTGGACGGCAGAGCATCGGGAATACGGATCAGCGGCCGGCTGGTCTCTCGTGTCTGAACCACGGATTACGCGGATGTTGTTCGATCCCGTCAGAGTCGGGAAAAGAGGAGGCGGGGGATCGCTTCTCTCCGGGGGTCTAAAACCCTCGGCAATCCACATTCGACCCCGCCAGAGTCGGGAAAAGAGGAGGCGGGGAGGGGCTTCGTCTTCACAGGTTGCCACCTGCGGCTAATCCCGGGTCATCCCTATCCCGAGGGGACCACTGCGTGGCGAGGCCGCGGTTTTTCAGCGGCCGAAGCAATCTCACGGTCAGAATCGCAGATGGAACGGAGGGAACGGATGTTGGTCCACCCCTTCAGGGTGGCACAGGAGGTTGGGGTATCCTTCTCCGGGGGTTACCACGCAGTGGTCCCTTCGGGAAAACGCCCCGGCTACTAAAAGA
>QZKQ01000051.1 GCA_003599535.1 Candidatus Zixiibacteriota bacterium
TCGCTGGGCCAAGAAACCGGAGAACTACCTGGCCCTGCTGCACTTCGCCTGCGCGCTGATCACATTCCGTTGCGCAGGGTTATTCGGATAGGCTCTTAGTCGAAGCCAATTTTGCATAACCCGTCGGGCAAATGCTTCGCCCTTGAGCTGGGGCTATCTTCCGGATCCAGGGCGAAGCATTTGCGATGCTTCCGAGCCTCAGTTCACCGGATTTTATTCCTGCCAAAACCCTACTCTGCAGGTCGGATCCGTGGCAAATGCATCGCCCCTACATAAGCGATGCTGAGTGCTTATTTTCTCTCTGTGCTCTCTGTGTCTCTGCGGTGCAATTTTATTTTTCCGCCAGCGCTTCTTCCTGCGTGAACAGCCCGCATTCGATCAGGATAGCCGGGGCCACCGGCTGGCCGGCCACGTAGGCTTCCACCGCCTCGATGGTCTTGCGGCCGATCTCCTTCGGCTTCTGGATCACGTCGGCGTAGATCTTCCCTTCCCTGATGGCCTGGCGTGCTTCCGGCACGGCGTCGAAGCCGATGATGGTCACGCGGCCGGCCTTGCCCGCCTTTTCCACCGCCGCCAGCGCACCCAGGGCAGAATCGTCGTTGATGCCGAAGATGGCGTCCAGGTCGGGGTGAGCCTGTAATATGTCTTCGGCGGTGCGGAAGGCCTGGTCCTTGATCCCCCGGCCGGTCAGCTTGGCCACGACCTTGACGTCAGGGTGGTTCTTCAGTTCCGCTTCGAAGCCGGCCACCCGCTGGATGACCGATTCGACTTCGGGGTGGTCAATGATGGCTACCGTGCCGTGGCCGTTCAGCGCTTTCACCAGAGCCTGCGCCGCCAGGCGGCCTCCGGCCACGTTGTCGGAAGCCACGTGGGATACCACCCGGGCCTCTTCGGCCAGGCAGGCGATGTCGGCGGTGAATACGGGGATGCCGGCCTCGTTGGCCGCCTGGATGCTGGTGCCGATGGAACGGCTGTCGCAGGGGGAGACAATGATGGCGTTGGCCTTGCGCACGATGAAGTCCTGCACCTGGTCCTTTTGTTTGGCCACATCGAATTCACCGGAAGTGACGATCAGTTCCCAGCCGCGGGCCTGGGCGGCTTCGGTCAGGCCCGCCTCCAGGTCCTGGTAGAAGGGGTGGGTGCGGGTCAGCAGGGACACGCCGATGACGAATTTGGCGGCGGGGGCTTCGCCCGGCTTGCCGCTTTCGGGGGCTTTTTTGCCGCAGCCGGCCAGCAGCAGGATCAGGCTTAGAACGGTAACGGTGAGGGCGTGGCGCATGGCGATCTCCGGTAGGATGAGGGGAAGGGATACTTGGGGGGTAATTTAGGAAAAAAATCCGGGAATTTCAAGGGAATAAGAGGGGATTGGGGGAAGCGGTCGATAAAAAGCCCGGATTTACACCCGGGCTGAAGGCAATCTGTCGGTGTCCGGATCATTCCGCCGGTGGTGGTTCTTTCTTCCCCGTCTGCCTCTTCGCCAGCATCCCCCAGGCATAGAGCAGCAGCGCCATGCCCAGGGCCAGCACCAACAGCGCCGGCAGGGGTGTGGGGGAGGTCAGCCCGGCCACCACCACCAGCCCCAGCGACAACCCGCCGGCCAGGATCAGCAGCGCCGGCCGGGCCGTGACCGCAATCATCCCCGCGGGGATCAGCACCGCCAGGGCCGCCAGGATCTGGATGCGCCCGGGCGCCTCCAGGACGCGGGAATCCCAGGCCTGCAGCCCGCCCATGACCAGGGTGACCGCCACCAGCGCCCAGCGCGTGAGGTTCATCTGGAATCCTTTCGGGTGAATTGCGATAAGGTAACTTCCCTGCGTTGCGATGTCAACCTTTTTCTCCTCTTGATTTCTACGGCTGAATTTATTATATTGTAGCGAGCGCACCCATTCGCATCTTCACCTCATCCCCCAGGAGCCCCCTCATGCGCACCGTGCCGTTCCTGCTCGCCGGCTTGCTGCTGTCGGCCGCCGGGCTCCCCGCCCGCGCGGCGCTGACGCCCGGCCTGGCCCAAGTCCTGGCCTCTGCCCCAGCGGACGAATTCCTCCCCGTGGCCCTGATCCTGGACCGGCAAGTGGCTTTCGCCGACCTCTACCCCCGGGTGAAAGACCAGCCCAAGGCCGCCCGGCGGGCGCAGGTGATCGTGGAATTGAAGGCCCTGGCGGAAGCCTCCCAGGCCGGCCTGAAGGCTGACCTGGAACAACTGGCCCGCGCGGGCCAGGCTCGGAACGTGCGCTTTCTTTGGATCACCAACGCCGTGGCCGCCTGGGTGCGCGTGGACCAGGTTCCCGGGTTGATCGCCCGCCACCCGGAAATTGTCCGGGCGCAGTGGGACCCGCCCCGCCCCTTCGCCCAGTTGACCGACGCCCGGCCGCCGGGGGAACCCTTCCGGGGCGCCGACGAGACCGGCTGGGGCGTCCTGCACATCCAGGCGCCGCAGGTCTGGAGCCTGGGGTACCAGGGGCAGGGAGTGGTCATCGGCAGCATTGATTCCGGCACGGATTACAATCATCCCGATCTGGCCGGGCAGATCTGGTGCAACCCGGGGGAAGACCTGAACGGCAATGGCGTGGTGGATCCTTCCGATTGGAACGGGGTGGACGACGACGGCAACGGCTTCGTGGATGACCTGCGCGGGTGGGCCTTCGACACCCACAGCAGCGAGGTCATGGACGCCGACCCCACGGGGCACGGCACCGCGGTGGCCGGCATCGTGGTGGGCGACGGGACTGGTGGCAACGTCACCGGCATCGCCCCCCAGGCGAAGCTGATGACCCTGAAGATGTGGTCCGGCAGCGAAAGCAACTACTGGGAAGCCCAGCAGTACGCCGTGGACATGCCGGTGGACGTCATCACCAGCTCGCTCAGCTACAAGTGGCGGTATCACCCCCACCCCGATTACGCCACCATGCGGCACAACACCGACATGGAGCTGGCCGCCGGGATCATCCGCTCCAATTCCATCGGCAACGAAGGGGACAACCTGAACACCGACCCCCTCCCCTTCAACATCGCCACGCCGGGCAACTGCCCTCCGCCCTGGCTGCCGCCCGACCAGACCCTGGCCGGAGGGCTATCCTCCACCATGGGCGCCGGCGCCTTCAACCCCAACCTGCAGATCGCCTACTATTCCAGCCTGGGCCCGGCCGCCTGGTGCCTGGGCGACATTCTGGCCCTGGACCCGGGCTACAGTTGGGCGGCCGCCTGGCCGGCGCTGTATGACGATTACCCCTACAGCGGCGGCGATTCCCTGGGATTGCTGAAGCCCGACGTGGCCGCGCCCACCAGCGTTCTGACCACGCTGCGCGGCGGCGGCTATTCCCAGGGCTTCAACGGCACGTCCGCGGCTGCCCCGCACTTGGGCGGCAGCCTCTGCCTGGTGCTCTCAGCCGACCCTTCCGCCGCCCCGGAAGTGGTCTCCCGGGTGGTACAGACCACGGCCCTGGACATGGGGCTTCCGGGCAAGGACAACACCTGGGGCTGCGGCCGGCTGAACGTCTATGCCGCCGTGGCCCTGCGGCTGGCGGAAATTTCCGGAGCCGTGTGCGGCACGGTGACCAGCGCCAACAGCGGCCAGTCCCTGGCGGGGATCGAAGTGGACCTGCTGGGGCAGCAGGCCTGGACCGTGACCGACACCGCCGGATACTACATTCTCCCCGGCATACCCTCCGGGACCTACACCGTGCGCTTCGCCGCAGCCGGCTATGATACCCTGACCGTCCCCGGAGTCGTCCTGCAGATAGGCCAACTGGAAACCCTGAATGTGGCCCTGACAGGCCCCAGCCTGGTGGTGGAAACCGCCTCCCTGCAGGCCACGCTGGCCTGGGGCCAGACTCTGCAGTTGCCCGTGGTTCTGCGCAATGCCGGCGGATCGAATCTGGACGTCAGCTTTCAAAAGCAGGGAGACTGGCTCCCCTACGCCCCCTTCAGCATCATTCAGGCGCAAGCCCAGACCGGCGACGAATACCTGCTGGGCGTGGAAGCGGCGCAGGGTTCCATCTGGATCAGCGGAGCGCACGGAACGGCCGAACCCAACTACGTCTACCAGTTCTCCTATGCCGGACAGCTCCTGGCGGCGCTGGAACAGCCGCCCGGGCCGTCGCCCTGGGGTTGGCGTGACCTGGCCTGGGACGGGCAGCTCCTGTGGGGTTCTTCCGGACCGCAGCTCCAGGGGATGGACCTGGATGGCGTGCTGCGCGACAGCATTGCCGGACCGCTGGGCTTGCACCGCGCCCTGGCCTACGACCCCGCCGCCGACCGCTTCTACGCCGCCGACGACACCTGCGCCATCGTGGCTTTCGGGCGGGACGGCGCGGTGGTGGATTCCTGGCCCCACAATCTGCACATCCACGGACTGGCATGGCACCCGCAGGAACCCGTCGGCTGCCCCCTGTACGTCTTCTCCCAGGACGGCGGGCCGGTGCTGCTGCGAGTCTCCCGCCTGAACTTGGCCACCGGGCAGATGGATTCCCTGACCACCCTGGTGGGCGCTCCCGGCGACCAGGCGGGCGGCTGCGCCATCAGCGGGGAGATTGACCCCGACTGCTGGGGCCTGCTGGCCCTGGTGCAGTCGGTTGCCGACCGGGTGCAGATCCACTCGTTGAATGCCTACGCCCCCTGGCTGACGCTGGACCCGCCCGGGGGAACCATCCCGCCCGGCGGCTGCCTGGAAGCGCTGGCCCTGCTGGACGCCGGAACCGTGCCGCCGGGGGAATACGGCGTGGGCCTGGCGGTGCAGCACAACGCCCCCGGCCCGCCCGCCCTGATCCCCGCCGGCCTGACCGTGGGGCCATCCGGGGTGAATGGCCCGGCCCCGGCGACTCCCGCGGCCTTCCGGCTCTTCCCGGCGCACCCCAACCCCTTCAACCAGCACTCAGCACTCAGCTATCAGCTCTCCGCCAAAAGCCACGTCCGTCTCCGGGTCTTCGATATTGCCGGGAGGGAAGTCAGAATCCTGGTGAACGGGTGGCGGGAAGCGGGGGTGCACGAGGTGTCCTTCGACGCCGCGGGATTGGCTTCGGGCCTTTACCTGCTGCGGCTGGAAGCGCAAACGGCGGCGGGAGCGCGAGAGGCGCAGACGGTGAAGGCGGTGGTTCTCAAGTAATATCAAATTGCAAATATCAAATATCAAATGTTAAATTGGCAGGCCGCCGGTGGCAGGCTGGAAAGATAAGCTTGGGGCGCGGTCTCCGGAGGCGGCAGATTTGCACCCGGAAAAGCCAACGTTTCCCCCGTCTTGCGGGTATTTCATGCGATATCACCCTGGAAGGAATGCACCATGAACATCCACCCAAGTGTCCATAACCTGCTACGAGCCGTAATGATGACCATGCTGCTGTTCAGCCTGACGGAAGAGACCACCGGAGCCGTCGCCGACGCCGCCAACCGCGCGGACGTCCCTCCGCAGTACACCTGGAACCTGGCCGACATCTATCCCTCCTGGGAGGCCTGGGAAGCGGACCTGCGGATCATGCAGGAACGGATGAACCAGTACGTGGCCCTGAAGGGCACCCTGTTCCAGGGTTCCGAACAGGTGCTGAAGGCCTACCGGCTGGGTGACGAGATCGGCATGCTGGCCGAGAAGGTCATGCACTACCCCGCCCTCTCCTTCGACCTGAACCAGAAGGACAACGCCATCAACGCCCGCCTGCAGCAGGCGGAAATCGTGGTGGCGCAGTTCCGGACGGAAAGTTCCTGGTTCCTGCCCGAATTGCTGGCCATCCCCGAAGAGACCATGCGCGCCTGGCTGCAGCAGAACGAAGACCTGGCCCTGTACCGCTTCGCCATCCTGGACCTCTACCGCCAGCAGGAGCATGTCCTGGACGCCCGGGGCGAACACCTGCTGTCGCTTTACAGCCGCTTCCGGGGCGCCCCGGGGGACGCCTACGACGCCCTGACCACGGCCGACATCCAGTTCCCTACCGTGACCCTGCCCAGCGGCCCCGAAGTGAGGCTGACTCCGGCCCGTTACCAGGCCATCCTGAACACCCACCGCGACCAGGCCGACCGCCGCTTCGCCTTCGAGAAGTACTATGAGGTGTACCAGGACAACCTGAACACCTATGCGGCGCTCTACAACGCCATCCTGCTGCGGGACTGGGCTACGGCGCGGGCACGCAAGTACGAGTCCACGCTGGACGCCGCCCTGTTCGGCAACGCCATCCCCCCGTCGGTGGTGGAAAACCTGATTTCCGCCATCCGCGAAGGGACCGGGCCGCTGCGCCGCTACTTCGAACTGCGCCGCCGCGCCCTGGGGTTGGAGGCCATTGACCTGTACGACGGCCGCGTCCCCCTGGTGGACTACACCCCCACCTACGACTTCGACGTCGCCGCCCGCCATGTGACCGAATCGGTGGCGCCGCTGGGCCCGGAATACCAGGAGGCGGTGCGGCAGGGCTTCCGCCAGCGCTGGATTGACGTCTACGAGACCGAGGGCAAACGCAGCGGCGGCTATTCCGCCGGGGTTTACGGCGTCCACCCCTTCGTGCTGATGAACTACAACGAGACGGTGGACGAGCTGTTCACCCTGGCCCACGAGATGGGGCATTCGCTGCATACCGAGCTGGCCAACCGGACCCAGCCCTTCGTCTATGCCGGCTACACCATCTTCGTGGCCGAGGTGGCGTCCACCCTAAGCGAGGCGCTGCTGCTGGACCACCTGCTGGAGACCATCGAAGACCCCCGCGAACGCATCGTCCTGCTGCAGCACAGCATTGATGGGGCGGTGGTGACCTTTTACACCCAGGTGCTGTTCGCCGATTACGAATTGCAGGCTCACCGGCTGGTGGAGCAGGGTCAGCCCGTCACCGCCGAGACGCTGAACGATATCTATTACCAGACCCTGAAGGACTACTACGGGGACAGCGCCGCCCTGGACAGCCTCTACCGCATCACCTGGGCGCGGATCCCGCACTTCTACCGTTCGCCCTACTACGTCTATCAATACGCCACCAGCTTCGCAGCTTCGGCCCAACTGGCGCAGGAGATCCTAGGCCGGGAAGGCGCGGCGCGGCAGGAGGCGGTGAACCGCTACCTGAACCTGCTGAAATCCGGTGGCAATGATTACCCGGTGGAGCAGTTGAAGCGGGCGGGGGTGGACCTGACGCAGCCGGAGGCCGTGCGCGCCGTGGTCTCCCTGGTGGACGGCTGGGTCACGCGGCTGGAAGAGGAGCTGGAGAAGGTAAAGCAAAAATAAGCGGCGAGCAGCGAGCGGCGAGTTGCGAAGAACAGCGAAAGGGCGGGAGGTGAAACTCCCGCCCTTTCCTCTGTTTGCCGGCGGGACTGGCGCGGACGAAATTACCTGTAGGAACGGCGAAACACCCAATGGGGCAGTGCCTTGCGGCGCATGGAAATCTTATCTTTGAAAATTTCACTTTTTTTCCATTCCCCTCTTGACTCCGTCATAAAAATGTATTATTTTAAGGTATCACCCCAATGGGGGTAACTCGAGTGGCGACGCCCTGCACAATCGGCTGATAATCATCAGCTTACGATAGGATAACTCCCACCCCAACCTCGGAGGTTACCATGCAGCGCGTGCTCACCGTTTGCTTCCTGGTTCTGGTTTTGGCCTTCGCGGCCTCCGCCCAGAACATTTCCGGCCCCTTAAGCGGCACCCTGGGGCCGGGCACTTTCACCGCCGTGGACAGCATCTACGTCGCCAGCGGGCAGTCCCTGGTGATCGCCGCGGGCACCACCATCGAATTCGCCGGCGCCTTCAGTTTCCGCCTCCTGGGCCACCTGAACGCCGCGGGTACCGCCACAGACAGCATCCAGTTCGTTCCCGCCCTGGGCGTCCCCTTCTGGAAAGGAATCAAATTCCACGACAGCGCCGCCGATTCCAGCCGCCTGGATTACTGCGTGATTCGCGGCTCCAGCACCATGGGGGTGTACATGGATCACGTCAGCATGAACGTGACCCACTGCACCTTCCAGGAAAATGCCTCGGTGGATTACGGTGGTGGCGTGTACAATTACTATTCCGGCACCACCTATGACCACTGCGTGTTCATCAACAACACGGCCGTGCACGGTGGCGCCATGTGTCTGCGTTACACCCCGCCCGCGACGGTGACGAACTGCGTCTTTTCCAACAACAACGGCACCTACGGCGGCGCCATCGCCATCTACTTCAGCGCCGTCACCATGACCAATTCCCTGTTCTACAACAACAGCGGCAACCAGGGCGGCGGCATCCGGCTCTCTTCGGCCACCAGTACGGTGCTGACCAACTGCACCTTCTCCGGCAACACCGCGTCGGCCGGCTGGGCGCTGTTCAACATCAACCAGATCCCCACCCTGAAAAACCTGGTAGTATACGACAACGTCGGCGACAGCACCAAGGCGGTGCACGTGCATGCCGGCGGCTTCACCGTCTCCTTTAGCTGCATCCAGGATAGCGTGGTGTGGCCGGGCGCCGGCAACTTCAACAGCAATCCCCTGTTCGTGACCGGCCCGGGAGGGAATTTCTACCTGTCCCAGACTGCCGCCGGGCAGGCCCAGCAGTCCCCCTGTGTGGACGCGGGGGATCCCGCTGCGGCCATGATCACCGGCGCCACCCGGACGGATGAAGTGCAGGACGCGGGCGTGGTGGACATGGGGTATCACTATGCCGCCGGTGGGGCTCCCCCTGCGCCGGTGACCATCACCCTGACGCCCCTCAACCCTCCCCTCCAGATTCCCGCCGCGGGCGGCAGTTTCTCCTACGATGCCAACCTGATCAACACCACCCCCACGGCGCAGGACTTCGACGTGTGGGTCATGGTGCAGTTGCCGGGCGGCCCGTGGTATGGCCCCGCCCTGGGCCCCCTGGCGCTGACTCTCCCGGGCAGCGCCAACCTCACCCGCACCCGCATTCAGAACGTCCCGGCGGGCGCCCCGTCGGGGGACTACCTGTATGAGGGCCGCGTGGGCGGTTATCCGGGGACGGTCTGGAGCGACGATGCCTTCGCTTTTACCAAGCTGACCACCGGCGACGGCGACCTGGTGAGCGACTGGGCCTGCACCGGCGAGGCGTTCCCGGGCGAGACCCTGGTGGACATGCCCGTCCACTTCGGCCTCTCCGCGCGCCCCAATCCCTTCAACCCGGTGACCTGCCTCTCCTTCAATCTGCCTCAGGGGGCCAAGGTCAGCCTCCAGATCTTCGACGTATCCGGCCGGCGGGTGGCGCACCTGGTGGACGGCTGGCGTGACGCCGGCAGCCATCAAGCCGCCTTCGATGGATCCGGTCTGGCTTCAGGCGTGTACCTGTACCGCCTGACGGCGGAACGGTACAGCGCCCAGGGCAAGATCATGCTGCTGAAATAGAGCCCGCGCCGCGTCCGGGGGACGGCGCCGCCGTCCCCCGGCGCCCGGGCGTCATCTCGAAAGCTTGAGGTTTCCATGAGTCGCCATTTGCGCGCGCCGGGCCTGGTTCTGGCCTGGCTCTGCCTGGGAGTTGGATTCGCCGGGGCGCAACCGCAGATCAGCGGGCCCCAATCAGGCACCCTGGGGCCGGGGACATACCTCGTGACCGGCCCCATCACCGTGGCCAACGGCGCCAGCCTGACCATCCAACCCGGCACCACCTTTCTGCACACCAGCGCCTGGAGCTGGACCATCAGCGGACAGTTGACCGCGGTGGGCACGGCCACCGATTCCATCCGCTTCCTGCGCCAGTCCCCCAGCGTCGCCCGCTGGGGCGGCCTGCGCTTCACCCCCACCATTCCCCAGCAAAACCAGGTGGTGTACTGCGTCATCGAGGAGGCCTCCACCAGCGGCGCCGGGATGTTCGGCGGGGGCGTGTACATCATGGGCAATTACCTGACCCTGCGCCACACCCGGATCTCCCGCTGCCAGGTGATAGAAGACGGCGGCGGGATATACGCCTACTACGCCACCGCCCTGGTGGTGGACAGCTGTATCGTGGACAGTTGCCTGGCCGACATCGGCGGCGGCATCTACCTGAACATGAGTTCCGGGGCTCAGATCAAGAACAGCGTCATCACGCGCAACAAATGCACTGGCACGTGAAGCACCTGCGGAGGCGGCGGGATCCGCTGCCAGAATTCCAATGCCACCTTCACGCGCAACCTAATCGCCTGGAACCTGTCGCTGTCCAAGGGCGGCGGCGCCTACATTGACGGCTTTTCCCCCACGTTCGTCAACAACACCTTCACCCTGAACACGATCTACGGCTCCTACACCTCTCTGGGCGGCGGCATTTTCGTTGATTTCGGGACACCCAGCGGGCGCAACAACATCATCTACAACAACACCGCGTCCACCAGTCCCAACGTGCACGGTACCTTCTCGCAGACCTACAGTTGCTGTATGCCACAGCCGGCGGGAACGGGAAACCTCTCCTCCAATCCGCTGTTCGTCAATGCCGCCGGCGACTTCCACCTGCAGCCGGCTTCCCCCTGCATTGACGCCGGCGATCCCGCCAGCCCCCTGGACCCCGACGGCACCCGTACCGACATGGGGGCCTTCTACTTCGATCAGGCGGGGACTCCCGCCCCGGTGGAGATCACCCTGACCCCCATCAGTCCCCCCCTCGTCATTCCCGCGGCCGGGGGCGCCTTCCAGTTCGACGCCCAGCTCCTGAACCAGTCGGGCCAGACCCAGACCTTCAACGCCTGGATCCGCTGGCGCTACCCCAAC
>QZKQ01000092.1 GCA_003599535.1 Candidatus Zixiibacteriota bacterium
CTGATAGCCGATCGCCGTTTCCGGGTTGAAGGGGTTGGGAGAAGCGCTCAAGGCAACCTCCTCCGGCAGGAACGCGACGAAGCTTGTCCCTACGAGTTCACCCGGGAAGGGTTCGCCGGTGCAGGCCCAGTCGTGCACCATCGCTTCTCCGTCGCCGGAGAGCTTGGTATAGGTGAAGTAACTGGAATCCCACTTCACGCCCGAGGTGTACTGCCCCACGTAACCCACGTAGGTGTAGGTCCCCGGGGCGGCGGTGGAGGGGACATTCTGGAAGCGGCTGCGGGTGACGTTGGCCCCGGCCGGCATGTCAATGGTGACCGGTCCCAGCATGGGCCCCTGCCAGGTACCGGCGGGAATCTGCTGCATGATCCAGGCGTTGGCGGTCTGGAAGGCGCCGGAAAGGTTCTGCAACTGGGCGTTGTAGGTGAACTGTCCGCCGCCGGGGGGGATCTGGATGGGGGCGCCCACCGGCGTCAGGGTGACCTGCACGTTGGGCACCGGAGGCGGGCCCTGGGTGAAGGCCAGCAGCTTCAGGTCGTCCACGAAGAAGCCGTCCCCCACCACGCCGCCGTCGGAGCGGAGTTCAAAGCGGAACTTCAGGTTGGTCTGCCCCAGGTAGGCGTCCAGGCTCATGGTCTCGTGCACCCAGGTGCCCTGCGAACCTTCGTATCCGGGCTGGCCGGACGGCTGCACGCCGATGCCGCTGCCGGCTACGGTGTACTGCCCCGCGATGGGCGTCCAGGTGGCGCCGTTGTTGGTGCTGACTTCCACCTGCACGAAGTCGTAATTGGTCTCGATGCTCCAGCGGGCCCAGAAGTCCAGCCACGCCTGGGACGCTCCGGCCAGGCTGACTCCGGCCGTCTTGGTCATGGTCCAGGTGGCGTTATTGGTGTAGTTGCCGGAGGGCGAATCGTTGAAGCTGTACTGGCCGGAATGCGGGTTGGAGCTGGTGACGCCCCAGTTCCCCGTCACCGTCCAGTTGCCCATGCCGGCTTCGGCGCCGTCCTGGAACAGCACCGTGGGCACGCCCACCATCAGGGTCAGGGTGTCGGTGCGGATATAGCCGCCCTGGTCAACGGTGGTGATGAAATCCACCTCATGCCCCAGGGGGCAGGTGGGCGATACCTGGGCCACGAAGGGGGTGGTCGCATTAGTGGCGGAGGTGCGCCGGGCCAATGGTCCGGTGCCGGCTGCCACGGTACCGATGCTGACGTAGGGATCCATCGTGCTCACCGCGAAGGTGATCGCCTCGGAGGTGCCCCAGCCGCGGTTAAATACCGTGGCGATCAGGTTCTCCGTCTGTCCGGGTTCCAGGTAGCCGTCCTGGACGTCCAGAGCGGTCATGACCACCTGTCCCCCGGCGCACCAGAACTGGTTCAGGAAACAGTCCAGGTTTTCCCGCGCTTCGGGCATGATGTAGGTGAGGGCCGGCCAGAAGCCGTGGCTGCCGATCTCCGGTTCGACATTGATGATATCGTGCTGGTGTAATTGCCAGTCCTGAGTGCGCCCGTTGGAGGCGTACATGATGGAATAGCAGGTCCCCACGTCGTAACCGTTCAGGCGGGCGGCATAACTCATGTAGTCCAGGTGCACGTCGTAGTGTTCCGGCAGCACATTGGCATACCCATAGGCGCAGATATAGACGTTGCTGGCGGTGTGCACGGTCATGGCGGTGGAGATGCTGCGACCATTGATGAAGTTCATCAGCGCCTGGGTCTCCGGTTCGGACCCGGCGCTGGGGCCTCGGTAAGTCTCCGAAGAAGGAGTGGCGCTGGAGCCGATGTTGTCGTAGCCCCACTGATAGGGATAGTTGCGGTTCAGGTCCACCCCGTAGCTGGTGCCGTTGTTGCGCCGGTTCTTGCGCCAGGTGCCGCCACCGTTGGGGGCGATCTGCTGGTTGTAGAGCAGCCCGTCGGGATTGGCCACCGGCACGAAGAACAGCTCGCGGTTGTTGATCAGGTAGGTGGCCTCGGGGTCGGTGCCGTAATTCTCCAGCAGCCACCACATGGAATAAAGCGTGGCGGTATAGCTGCCTGGTTCGCGGGCGTGGTGCAGGGCGTCGAAGAAGGCTTCCGGCTCGTCCTCGTCTATATCGGGATTATCGGAAATCTTCACCATCCACAGGGGATTGTTATTCCAGCCCTGCCCGACGGAGACTTTCTGGGTGCAGAGGTTGGGGTAGAGCAGGCGCATGGAATCGAGGTCGGCGACGATCTGCTGGAAGGTGTAGAAGCCCCCCATGGACCCGTATTTCATGTGCACCGGGTCGGTGTCGGTCACGCCGGCCAGAGCGGGGATCTGCCGCAGATTTTCCAGGCAGACGGTTTCCCAGTGCTTCCCCAGGTCTTCCTGTGTGACGGTAAAAGGAACGCCCTGGTCCCGCAGGCGGGCGAGGTCGGATTCGCTTAAAGGGATCTCCAGTCCCCGACCCTTCAGGGTGCGTGCGTCGTCCAGGGGCAGCCCCAGTTCGGCCATGACCTGGAGACGGTCGAGGGAAGGATCGGGCACCAGGACCATGTGGTACTTCTCCACGGCCTGGGCGGCCAACGGAAGGATCGCCAACAGCGCGATCAGCAGCACGAAGCGTAATCTCGGACAGGTCATGACGGCTCCTTCAGCATGAGAGGTATATGGGGCGTGGACGCAAACTGGCCATGAATGTACCAATATACGAAATAATTCCCCCCATGTCAAGCGGATATTCGCGTCCCGGTGAAATTTCCGGGTGATTCCGGAGGGCACCGGCCCGTTGTCCCAAGGTACCCCCTCCAACTTTTTTCTCCCCCCGTTCCGTAGAACCAGTAATTTCCTCGCTTTCCCCCGGCGCACCCGGATCTCCGGCAATTCCTCGGTAGTTACGCCATCCTTCATCAATTTCCGTGAGGTGCCTTATGCAATCGCAGGATTTCCATGACCTGGTGGTGGTGATCACCGGCGCTTCCACCGGCATCGGGCGCGCCGCGGCGCTGGCGTTCGCCCGCCGGGGCGCCGCCGTGGCAGTGGTCGGCCGCCGGGAAACGGTGTTGAACGACTTGGTCCAGCAATGCCAGGGCGTGGGAGGCCAGGCGTTGGCCATCCCCGCGGACGTGTCCGACGAGAATGCCGTCAAAGAGGCGGTCCGCCGGGTGATCGAAGCCCACGGGCGCATTGACGTCTGGATCAACAATGCCGCCGTGACCCTGTTCGGCCCTGCCGAAGAGGTCCCCTCGGAGGCTTGGCGGCGGGTGCTCGAAGTCAACCTGTTCGGTTACATCCACGGCGCCCGTGCCGTGCTGCCCCATTTCCGCGAGCGGGGAAGCGGCACCCTGATCAATGTCTCTTCGGTGGCCGGAGTCATCGGGCAGCCCTACGTGGCCTACTATGGCGCCAGCAAGTTCGCCATCAACGGCCTGTCGCAGTGCCTGCGCATGGAACTGGAAGACGCCCCCGACATCCACGTCTGCACTCTCCTGGCCGGATCCCACGATACCCCCCTGTTCCAGCATGGCGGCAACTACCTGGGGCGGCAGATCCAGCCCATACCCCCGGTGGAAAGCGCCGATAAGGTCGTGGAAAAGATGCTCCACCTGGTGCGTTGTCCCCACGCCGAGGTGTCCGTGGGAGGGATGCGGCACCTGGCCGGCGCGCTGCACGCCCTGGCCCCCCGGTGCGTGGAAAAGCTGGCGGCGCAGGTGACCCGGAAGCACCACTTCCGCGAGCAGGCCGCCGAACCGACGCCGGGCAATCTGTTCGAGCCCATGACCCTGTTTTCCTGCGTCAGCGGCGGCTGGCTGCAACCGGAACAGGAAGCCCGGCGCAAGATGAAGCGCATGGCCCTGTGCGCCGGAGTGATGCTGGGGTTGGGGATCCTGGTTTGGCGGGCCTGGCGGGATTAGCCGGACAGGGATCATGAAACTGTCGCGCACCGTCGCCAACTTCGACTCGTCCCTGTCCATGATGCGGGCCGTAGCCGCCCACCTGCGGGGAGATGATTTCGCCAACTTGGGCACCGCCCCTGCGTGGACTGCGCCTCTGCTGGCCCGCACGGCTTTGCTGCTGAACCGGTTGCCAGAGGACTGGCGCCAGCGGATTTACACCCGCGCCGGACAGATGGAAACTATCCCGCCGGACCGGCTGGACCGGGCGGACACCGAAGCGGTCAACCGGTGGGTGGCGCGGCACTACCCCCGCCGCCGCTATCCCGCGGTGATGATCGGCTCGTCCGACGGCGCCGCGGTGCACCTGTGCACCGCCCTGGGCCTCCCCTACCTGCCCCAGACCTACCTGGTCCCGGTGGCCCGCTCCGTGGACCCCAACCAGCCCCGCCTCGACCTGGAAATGCTGCGCGAACCGGCCCGCGTCTTCCTGCAGAATAATCCCCAGGTGCGCCTGCACCAGATGATTGATCCCGTCCAGGATCTGCTCATGAGCCGCATCCTGGGGTATTTCCGGTACAAGGTGCTGCGCCTGGGGCCGGCCTGGCGTGCCTTCTTGCGGGAGAGCCTGGATCCCGGCGGCACGATCATCCTGCTGGAAGTCGGCTTGACCTGGCCCGTCACCCGGGTCGCCGGCCGGCACCTGTTCCAGTTCGGCGGGCTGGGGGGCGTGCCTCCCGAAGAGTACCTCCACGGCAGCCCCCGGGTGGCACAGTTCCTGCGGGATCAGGGCCGCGAGCTGGATCATTGGGAAGTCCCCGAACCGGAAGGCGAAGCGCCCGAGGCGGAGTGGGGTTTCGATCCCGAGCTGGGGGAGGACGCCGCCCGCTTCGCCCGGAAGTACGGCTACCGCCTGCGCCGCCTGCGCGTCAACCGGCCGGTGGATTTGAGCCCCCTGGTCGCCGACCTGCATCGCGAGTGGTACCGCCGGCGCGGTCTGCCCGGCAACCGCCTGCTGGTGGAACCCTTCGTCCTGCAGGATCCCCGAGGAACCCTCAGGGCCGGCGCCGTTCCGTTCTGGATCCCCTTTTCCACCGAACCGTTCGACCGGGTCGTTGAAGACTACCTGGACCGCGTCGAACCCTTCGATGAAATCGGGATTATGCTGTTCTCCCACGGAGTGGATTCCCTGGGGTTGGTGAGCGCGGAACGGTGGAGGGAAGTCCTGCGGCGGGCGAGGCGGCGAGGGATCTTTGTGGGGTCACGGCCCGGCGCCTATCCGCGCGACCTGGCCGCCACCTTCCGCTACCACACCGATCTGCCCCGCGCCTTTCCCTCGCGCTATCCCCTGCCGGGATACCTGACACTGGGGCAGTTCGAGAGTTTCCTGCGGGTATCCGAAAGGAGGTATGAAGTGAGCTGGGAAAGCGAGGCGGAAGATCGGGAGTTTTCCTGGGACCAGGCCGAGGTGCGGTAACGAAAAATCGGCTATTCTATTCCCCCACCTTCAGCACAATCTTCCCCCGGACTCCCCCCGCCTCCAGCCTGCGGTGCGCCTCGGCCACCTGTTCCAGGGGCAGGACGGAGTCAATCACCGGGTGGATCCAGCCGCCTTCGGCCAGCACCCGCAGCGCCTCGATTTTGTGCCCGGCCCGTTCCATGAACCCCAGGTAGATGGTCGCGTTCTTCAGGTAAGCCGGGTTCAGGTTGCCGGTGACGTTGACGATGCCCGCCAGCCGGGCGTAGGGCCGGACGCAGGCCAGGGATCGCTCCAGGGTGTCTCCGCCCACGGTGTCGTAGACCGCCTCCACGCCCCGGCCGTCGGTCAGGCGCAGGACCGCGGCGGCGAAATCCTCCGCTCGGTAATCAATCGGTTCGGCGCCCAGGTCGCGCACCAGGTCGGAGTTGGCGGCGCGGCAGGTGGCCAGCACCCGGGCTCCGGAAGCGCGGGCCATTTGCACCGCCAGCGACCCCACCCCGCCGGCCCCGGCGTGGATCAGCGCCGCGTGCCCCGGCCGCAACTGGAAGAAGGTTACCGCGTCCCAGGCGGTGCAGCCCGCCAACGGCAGGCCGGCGGCTTGGATGAAGTCCAGGTTGTGCGGTTTGGCCGCGACCACGTCTTCGTCCACCACATGGTATTCGGCGCAGGTGCCCGGGCCGGTCAGGCGCGGAGAATAGAAGACCGCGTCACCCGGCTGGAAGCGGCGCGCTCCCGGCCCCAGCGCCTCGACCATTCCGGCGGCGTCGTAGCCGATGACCGCGGGTGGTTCCGCAATTCGCCGGCGCGACTTGCCCGCGCGAATCTTGTAGTCCAGCGGGTTGACGGCAGTGGCGTACACCCGCACCCGGAGCTGCCCCAGCCCCGGTTCGGGGACGGGCAGATCCTGCGCCTGGAACACCTCCGGCCCGCCGAAGGCAGTCATCACCATTGCTTTCACGACAGCTCCTTTCCTGCAATACCCTTGGGATGAAATAAATACGCAGCGGAGGGATAGGGTGTGACTCAGCGATATTCTCGGACAAAATGCCCGCGCCTGCCGTCAGGCAGGCTTTGTCCCTCTTTTCACGAACCGCACAAACCTGTCTTCCCACTTGACCAGCCTTCCGGATTTTCGTATATTTAATAGTATCCTGTAAACCGGAACCGTTTCCCCCAGGGAGATCCAGAAGCATGATCCGTCTGCTGTCCATCACCGTACACCCGACCGGCACCGGACCGGAGGTCTGAAGCGCCGCATCCATGGCTCTTTCTGCTGCAATCCGGCGCCTGCCGGAATTTTTTTTTGTATTTCCCTATGCCTGACGATAAAGACAAATCATCCGCCCCATATCCCGAACCGCTCCGCGATGAGGAGATCACCGGCTTCTCCACCGGCATGGAGCACGCTCTGTCCAAGACGCCCGAGCCATTGCCGCCGGAATTCGCCCGGGGCAGCATCATCCGGGTCATCCTGCGCATGGGCCTGCCCTCGGTGATCGGCTTTCTGGCCATGAACATCTACGACATGGCCGACATCTTCTGGGTGGCGCGGCTGGGGCCGCAGTTCGTCGCGGCCATCACCATCTTCGAAGGCTTCTACTGGGTACTGATCTTCACCAACGAGATCGCCGGGCTGGGTTCCGTGGCCGTCATCAGCCGCCGGTATGGCGAAGGCAACCTGGCCAGCGCGGAAGCCGCCATCAAGGACACCTTCATCCTGAAGGGAATCTGCGCGCTGGTATCCGGAGTGGCCGGATGGCTCCTGCTGCGCCCCCTCATGCAACTGATGGGCGCCCAGGGGGAGGTGATCGAGCTGGGGGTGCAGTTCGGCCGCTGGCACATGCTGGGCATGATCGTCTACTTCTCCAGCTACACCGTCTTCACTTCCCTGCGCTGCATTGAAGCGCCGCGCCTGGCCATGACCGTGATGCTGATCGGTTCCGGCCTGAACCTCGCTCTGGACCCCTTCCTGATCTTCGGGTGGGGACCGTTCCCCGAGCTGGGCATCGCCGGCGCGGCGATCGCCTCGCTGATCAGTTACGGCGCCACCCTGGTCATCGGCCTGTACGTGTTCTTCAGCGGCCGGGCGCCGGTGAAACTGCACTGGCGCAGCGTGGTCCCGGTCAGCCTGCGCAACCAATTGGAGATGATGCGCATCGGCCTGCCCGGCGGCATCAACATGGTCTCCTTCTCCCTGTCGCGTGCCGTGGTGCTGCCGCTGGTGGCGGCTTTTGGCACCGAAGTGGTGGCGGCCTACGGCATGGGCCTGCGAGTCACCCAGATCGGTATCCTGGTCGTCTGGGGGCTGGGCATGGGCGTATCCCCCCTGGTGGGCAATCTGCTGGGCGCCGGGTTGATGGATCGCGCCTGGCAGACCGCCCGGAAATCGCTGGGGCTGGCGGTTGCGGTCATGTCCGTCCTGGCTCTGGCCACCATCGCCCTGGCCGATCCCATCGTGCGCTTCTTTTTCCAGGATCCCCGGGTGGTGGAGGCAGGCGTGGAACTGCTGCGCATCTATTCCCTGGCCCTGCCCGGCATCGGCCTTTGGATCATCATGGAGAGCAGCTTCCACGGCGCGGGAGACAACGTGCCGCCCATGGTGCTGTCCATCGTCACCTCCTGGGCCATCGAGATCCCCCTGATCCTGTTTTTCACCCGGGCGCTGGGGTACGATCAGACCGCCATCTGGTGGGTGCGGGTGTTCTACGCCACCAGCGGCGCGGTGGCCGCCGTGGCCCTGCTGCGCACCCGGCGGTGGATGCACAAGCGGGTGTAGGGGAAGCGAAATTATGCGCGCCGATTCCGGGTTCGCTGCACGCGCCGTCTGCGGAAGCACTGCACATCTTGCGCAGTTTATCCACGGGCGCGCCGCGAAACCAAGGACATAGGGGAATGGAATGGATATTGCATTCTTTAATCCCGCAAATCCGGAGGGATGATTTGAGGAACCTTGGCATGCGCGGGATGTGGGGAATCGTCGGTGGAATTTTATGCGCCGCCGGGATCGCTGCCGCGGCCCTGGAAGTGACCTCCACCGTGGCGGTGGCGGGACGGCCCCGGGACGTGCGCCTGAGCAACGGCCTGGCCTTCAGCGCCGACCAGTACGGCCTGCTGGTGGTCAACGCGGTCATTCCTCAGCCGCCCGGGATCATGGGCCATTGGGGGTCCGTGGGACTGTCTTCAGGGTTGGAGATACACGGCGATTACGCCTATCTGTGCGACGGCCTCCAGGGACTGCACGTGCTGAGCGTCGCCAATCCGTGGCAACCGCAGTATATGGGGTTCGTGGCGGAAGTGACCACCGCGGTGGCCGCCCACCTGAACGGCCAGTACCTTTATGTCGCGTGCGGCGACGAAGGCCTGGCGGTGCTGGACCTGGCGGATCCCGCCAACCCGGTCAAGGTGGGGGATTTCCAGGCCGGCGGATGGGTGCAGACGGCCGCTTCCCTGGGGAACCTGGCCGTGGTGGCGGTGGAGAACGGCCCCCTGTGCCTGCTCGACTGCAGCCAACCGGAATCCCCGGCCCAGGTCGGCCAGATCCCCCTCAGCGGCGCAGTTCAAAGCTTGATCCTGGCTCCCGGCCGGCTCTACGTGCTGCACTTTGAATCCGGATTATCCCTCTGGGACGTCGCCAATCCCGCCCAGCCGTTCCAGATCTGCAGCTTCCCCACCGGCGGCTGGTCCACCGACATGGCGCTCCAGGAAAGTATCGTGGCGGTGGCCGATTACCTGGAAGGCATCACCCTCTACGATCTGAGCGATCCGCTCCGGCCCGTGCGCGTCACCCACCTGGACCCGGACGGCTTCCCCGAAGCGCTCGACTGGCAGGGCGACCTGCTGGCGGCGGCCGTGGGCGACCAGGGCCTGGAGATGTGGGACATCGCCAATCCCTATAATCCCCTTTACTTCACTTCCGATATTCCCCAGGGGTCGCCCCAGGATGCCGTGTGGGATCCCCAGGGCAGAATTTACGAAGCGGCGGGCGACGGCGGCCTGCGCGTCTGGGATGAGGCGCTCTCCGCCGCGGATCCGGAGGTCCAGGTGCAGACTCCCGGTTGGGCCAATTCCATCGCCTTTTCGCAACAATGGATTTACCTGGCCGACGGCTTTGGCGGGCTGCGCATCTTCACCCGGAGCTCCAGCCCGCAGCTTAGCTTCGTCCTCGATTCACCCCACTATACCGGCCGGTTGGCCGTCCACGATCAAGGAGTGGTTTACGCCGCCCAAGGCGACGCCGGCTTCCTGACCGTGGCCCTGGAAGGGTTCGGCGCACCCCAGCAGTACGGCCTGACACCCGCCTCCGGCTACGTCTGCGACCTGGCGGTTTCCGGCAACCTCCTGCTGGTCTGCCAGGGCACCGGCGGATTCACCATCTTCGACGTCACCAATCCCACCGATCCCGTGCCGTTGTCCTTGGTGATGCCCCAGGGCGGGGCCTGGAGCGTCTGCCTGTCCGGATCCATGGCTTACGTCAGTTCCGGGATCCAGGGTCTCAAAGCCTGGGATCTCAGCAGTCCGCTCTCGCCGCAGATGACGGGGCAGGTAACCGGCCTGGGCTGGGTGGAGGGGCTGTCCCTGGACACCGCCGGCAACCTGGTGGCGTGCAGCGGTATGGACGGCGTCTACCTCCTGGCAGTCGAACCGGCCCTGCAGGTGCTGGACCATTTCGATTCCCCCGGTCTGGCGCGGAGGGCTTGCTCCGCCGGCGACGGCTTGATCCTGGCTGACGACATGGCCCTGTCGCGGTTGGGCGCCTCCACCGGAGTGGTTCCTTCCCCTCACGCGGTGCCGTCGTACTCGTCACTGAGAGCACATCCCAATCCCTTCAACCCCTCCACGACTATCGGCTACCGGCTACCGGCTCCCGGCTACGTCAATTTCCGGGTCTATGACACGGCCGGCCGAGAGGTGGCGACGCTGGTAAATGGGTGGCGGGACGCGGGCACACACGAGGTAACGTTCGATGCGTCGGGGTTGGCTTCCGGGGTGTACCTGGTGAGACTGGAGGCGGGGGACTTCACCCAAGCGCAGAAGCTCATTCTGCTGAAGTAGGGGTACGGAGTATAGGGTATGGGGTATGGAACGGGCGATCCCTGCCGGGGTCGCCCCTTTTGTTATGGAAGAGGGAAAAAGTAAAAAGTAAAAAGTGAAAAGTGAAAAGTAATAAGTAATATGTATTAGTCAAGTGCTTTCCGGACAGTTTTGGGTTTGATTAAGAGTGTCTGTCGGGTTTTGCTCCCAGTACTTCTGAAAGGACCCCCAGGGGGTCTGC
>QZKQ01000122.1 GCA_003599535.1 Candidatus Zixiibacteriota bacterium
GCAGATGGGGTTGACCCAGGAACAGGCGGAGTTCGACGGCCGCGGCTATGTCCAGTCCGACGACGTGGTCAACGCCGGATTTATCGCCTCCGATACGTCGCGGGTGCAGGTGCAGGTGGTCTACGATGAGCTGGTCCTGCTGGATCACTACGAGGGGGTGGAGGTCACGCCGCTGACCCGCGAAGTGAGCCCGTCCGATCCCTTTGCCCTGAACCTCATGCGCATCACGGTGGATGGAAAGCCGCTCGACGATCCGGGCAAATGCAGCTCGGACGTGCAGCGCTGCATCGACGTGGCCCTCGAAAATGCCCGCATCCAGTTCAAGCACGACAGCCTGAAGCTGGAGCCGCGCTTGAACGTGACCGCCTGGCCGAGCGCAATCGCCCACCAGGACCTGGAGGAGACGCCCTATGCCGAAAACCTGGTGCGTTTCCGCCTGTACACCAACTACCGCAGCTTCATCGAGCGGGCGGAAGTGCGGATTTTCGAAGCGACGCAGTCGGTCCGCGATAACCCACTGGCGGTCATCGAGATGGATGCCGACGGCATGGCCCAATGGCAGGCGCAATTCGATGAGCATTCCGCGCCGCAGCGCAAACTGCAATACCTGATCCGCGTGTACGACCGGAATGGGCTGTTTGACGAGACCGCCGGCCAGCCTCTGTGGGTGCTCGACCAGGTGGACCCAGCGGCGGCCCAAGCCGATTTCCGCAGGGAGCTGCTGGCCGGTTACGGCGAAAGCCGCCTCGCCGTCCGCAATATCCCGCTGCGCGGGGGCACGGTGCAGGCCCATGGCAGCGCTGTTCCCGAGGGCCATGGGGTGTGGATGGCCGGCTATGCCGTACCCGTGGACCCAAATGGTGATTTTACGGCCGAAGAGATCCTGCCCGAGGGCATGCATACGGTCGAAGTGGCCGTGCTGGACAAGTCCGGCAACGGCGAGCTGTTCCTGCGCGACCTGGCCCTGCAGCAGCGCGACTGGTTCACGGTGGGGATCGCCGACCTGACCCTGGCCGCCAACAAGACCAACGGCCCGGCCCGGCTGCTCGCCCCGGACAAAGCGCAGTACAGCGAAGACATCAGCCTTAACGGCCGCCTGGCCTTTTACACGACCGGCAAACTTGGGTATGGCTGGTCGCTTACGGCCAGCGCCGATACGCGCGAGGGCCCGCTGGACGAGATCTTCTCCAACTTCATGGACAAGTCTCCCGACGCGCTGTTCCGGCGCCTGGACCCGGATTACCACCTGCCGACTTTCGGCGATGACGGCACGGTCGCGGAAGATGCCCCGACCCTGGGCAAGTTCTACCTCAAGGTGAACAAGGACGGATTCTACGGGCTGTGGGGCAACTTCACAATCGGCTACACCGACAGCTACCTGGCCCACGTGGACCGCGGGCTTTACGGCGCCAATGTGCATTATCAGACCCTTGGCACCACCGGCTTCGGCGAGGCGCGCTTCCTGGTGGACGGCTTTGCCGCCGACCCGGGCACCGTGGCAGGGCGCGACGAGTTCCGCGGGACCAGCGGTTCGCTTTACTTTCTGCGCCGCCAGGACATCCTGGAGGGGTCCGAGCGATTGCGCATCGAAGTCCGCGACAAGGATTCCGGAATGGTTGTGGGGGTCAAGAACCTGACGCCGGTGCTCGACTACGACATCGACTACCTGCAGGGGCGCATCCTGCTTGCGCAGCCCCTGCCCCCGACGGCCGACGACGGCCTGCTGGTGAGCGACGGCGCCATCAGCGGTCATGCCGTCTTTCTGGTGGCCCGCTATGAATTCACGCCCGGCTTCGATGAGCCGGACGCGCTGGCCACCGGCGGGCGGGTGCATTACTGGCTCAACGACTACGTGAAGATCGGCCTGACCGCCAGCCGCGATGAGGCGGCGGGCATCGAAAACAATCTGGGCGGCGCGGATGTGACCCTGCGCAAATCCGCGGCCTCCTGGCTCAGGCTTGAAGCCGGCCGCACCCAAGGTCCGGGCCTGCTTGCAACGACCTCCTTGGACGGGGGTTTCAATTTCGGCGGAAGTGATGCTTTGGATGAAAGCGCAGCAGATGGAACGGCCTATCGCATCGATGCCAGTCTCGGCGTCCAGGACTTCTTTGAGAAGGGTCGCGGCCAGGTCACCCTCTACCTTCAGGATCTCGAAGCCGGTTATTCGGCGCCCGGTTTGGCCGCCGCCCGGGATCTGACCCAATACGGCGGCGCGGCGGAGCTGCCTTTCAACGACAGTGTGAGCATGCGCTTGAAGATGGACAAGCAGGTTCAGAAGGAAGGGCTTGAAACGGAGGCCGGCGAGTTGAACCTCGATTACCGTCTGGGCGAGAACTGGACCCTGAGCTCGGGCGTGCGCCGCGACAGCCGCAAGGACGATTCGGCGGTCGTGCCCGCGACCCAGGAAGAGGGCGAGCGCACGGATGCGGTGGTCCGGCTGCTGTATGATTCCCGGGCCAGCTGGACGACCTATGGTTTCGTGCAGGAAACGCTTCAGACGAGCGGCACCCGCGAAGACAACGGACGGATCGGCTTGGGCGGGAGCTTGCGCTTGACCGATCGGTTCAATGTTCTTGGCGAAGCATCCCACGGCGATCTCGGGGCCGGGGCGCGGCTTGGGACCGAGTATCTCTATTCCGATCGGACCACGCTCTATCTCAACTACACCCTTGAAAACGAGCGCAGCGACGACGGCCTGCGCGCCCGGAAGGGCAACATGGCTTCCGGTTTCCGCACCCGTTATTCGGACAGCGCCAGCGTCTATCTCGAGGAACGCTATACGCATGGCGATGTACCCACCGGTCTGATGCATTCCACCGGTGTAGATCTTGCACCTTTCGACCGTCTCAATTTCGGCGCGCACCTCGACTTCGGCACCCTCAAGGACCCTCTGACCGCTGCCGAACTCAAACGCAAAGCGCTGGGCCTGAGCGCCGGTTACGGGTTTGACAAGCTGAAAATCGCCAGCGCCGTGGAATACCGCGTCGACGACATCGAACAGCCGGATGCCACTTTCTCCGAACGCACCACGTGGCTGTTGAAAAACAGCCTCAAGTTCCAAATCTCCCCGGATTGGCGCCTGATCGGCAAATTGAATTACGCCCGCAGCGAGAGTTCCCAGGGAGATTATTACGACGGCGACTATACGGAAGCGGTTCTGGGCTACGCCTACCGCCCCGTTCATCACGACCGCCTGAACGCACTGTTCAAGTACACCTATTTCTACAATGTCCCGGCCGCCGATCAGGTGAGCGGCGCCAACACGGCCGCCGGTTTTATCCAGCGCAGCCACATCGCATCGATGGATCTCATGTATGACTTGACCCATCGATGGACCGTGGGCGGCAAGTACGCCTATCGCTACGGCCAGGTGGCCCAGGACCGCGTAAACCGGGAATTCTTCGCCAGCCGCGCCCACCTTTCCGTGCTGCGCGCGGACTGGCACTTCCTGCACCGCTGGGATGCGCTTTTCGAAGTGCGCCGCTTGGACCTGCCGGACGCGCAAGACAGCCGCAGCGGGGCGCTGCTGGGGATCTACCGCCACATCGGCAACCACATCAAGGCGGGGGTCGGCTACAACTTCAGCGATTTTTCGGATGACCTGACCCAGCTGGATTACAGGCACCAGGGGCTGTTCGTTAACTTGATCGGGAAGATCTAGGCGAAGGATGAGGTCGCAAGGCGCAAGGATGAAAGAAGATGGAAGATGAAACCTTGGAGACGAAATGGGGGGCCGGTCAGATGAAAATGGTAGACAAGCATGCCAAAGGTGAGTTGATGGAAGCAAAGGGCGGCAGGGGTTTTGTTCATCCTATATCCCTCATCCTTCATCCTTCCAAGACGTATGGTATGAGCAGAGCTTTGGTGGATTTCATCATCGTGATGTCGGTGCTGCTCCTGCTGAGTTTCCTCGCCGAAGCCCAGGAAATTTCAAAGGAGCAGATCAAGGGCCTGGATGAACAGGTTCAGGAGATCAAGAGCGACGTTCTGGGCATCGCGGCGGAATTGAGTCAGCTGGAAGAAAAGCTGCTGTATCCCTCCAACACGCAGGTGGCGGTCTTCGTAGCGCTTGCGGCCGGCGAAACATTCCGGCTGGACTCGGTCGAGGTCCAGTTGGGCGGCAAACCGGTCGCCCATCATCTTTACACCTTCAAGGAACTGGAAGCCCTGCAGAAGGGGGGCGTGCAGCGCCTCTACACAGGCAATATCCGCACCGGTGAACATGATCTGCAGGTATCTTACGCCGGCAAGTCCCAGGGGGGCGCCGATTTACGCCGGACAGAGAATTTCAAGGTCCATAAGGATATCGGCCCCAGGATCGTTGAGATATCCCTGGCGGCCCACACCATTACTTTCAAGGATAGGTAGTCTATGTTTCAATTTTTTAGCCATTATACCCGCACAAACATGCGGAACTTTGCGGCAGCGCCACCGGCCCGTACTCGTACTCGTCCTCGTACTCGAAAGATGATGTCGAGTACGAGGACGAGTACGCGTACGATTGGGCACCGCTTGCTCGTGCTGTCGGCCGTACTCACCGGACTGATATTCGCTTCGCTTTCAATGGCGGCTACGGTTCCCGCTCCGACGGCGACGGCCGCGCCCGCACCCAAATCCCTCAAGGATGCTTATTTCGGAGAGGCCCTGTACTACGCCTTGCAAGGGCAGTGGTTCGATGCGATCGCCCGTCTGGATGCTGAGCTTGCGCAGCACCACGCACTTGATGAACCCCAGCTCGACACGCTTTACTACCACATCAACCAAGCCGAGTTCGCCGTGGGTGATTTCGAACTGGCTTATCGCATGCACCACCGGGCCGGGCGCGCCATCGTGAGGGTGATCGAAGGCAACGTCGAGGAGCCGGTGCGCAACGAGGCCGTCTTCCGCCTGGCGCGGATCTACTTCCAGAAAGACCAGCCGGTCCAGGCCCTGTATGCCGTGGAGCGGATTCGGGGGGCCGTACCCCCCCAAATCCGCGACGACCTGGCTTTCCTGCGCGCGCAAATCCTTATGGCCAACGGCCGCTTTGTGGAGGCCGCGCATATCCTCAGAGAGCTTCAGGCCGCCAGGGGCCTGGAAGGTTTCAGCACTTACAACCTGGGTATTGCCCTGCTGAAGGACGGGAAAGAGCAGGAGGGGCGCAACTTTCTGGATCGCGCCGGGCAGATCGGCGAAAGCAGCGCGGCCGCGCTGGCGATCAGGGACAAATCCAATCTGGTGCTGGGCTCCAAGCTGTTGGAGGAACGCGATTTTGAGCGTGCCAAGCAGTTGCTCGACCGGGTGCGTTTGAGCGGACCGTTTTCCAATCGGGCGTTGCTGGAATCGGGTTGGGCGGATGCCTTCCAGGGGCGCTTCGAAAGGGCGCTTTTGCCATGGAGCATCCTGGTGGACAGGGAGGTCACCGACGCTGCGGTGCAGGAGGCCATGCTCGCCGTTCCCTACGCCTATGGCAAGCTGAATGTGCACAGCAAGGCGGCCTTGATGTACGGCAGCGCGCTTGAGAAGTTCATCACCGAAATCGACAAACTGGGCGATTCGATCAAGAGCATCCGCGAAGGTCATTTTCTGCGCGCCCTGGTCCGCGAAGAGCTGAAACAGGATGCCAACTGGGTGGTCAGGCTGCGCAATCTGCCCCAAACGCCCGAGACCTACTACCTGCTTGATTTGATGGCTGCGCACGATTTTCAGGAGTCGCTCAAAAACTATCTGGAACTGGAGGAATTGCGCACAAAGCTGGCCGCCTGGGAAAGCGACCTGGATGCCTTCGAGGAACTCATTGGGCAACGCCGGGCCTATTACCAGCCGCTGCTTCCCGCCATCGACCGGGAGTTCCGGCGGCTTGATTCGCAAATGCGCCTGCGTCTTGAGCAACGCGACCGTATCGAACAACGCCTGGAGGCCATGCTGGTGGCCCCGCGTCCCGATTACCTGGCGACCGGCGCGGAACGCATCGCCGCAGAAGGAATTGCCCGCCTGGAAGGGAAACTGGCCGCTGCCGGCGCGGCCGTGCCCGGCGCGATCGAAGCCCGGATCAGGCGGTTGCGGGGGCTACTGCATTGGAACATCTATACGCAATACGACCGGCGCCTGACCGAAGCGCACAAGAACCTGCACGACCTGAATCAGGCCATGGATCTGTTGAAGAGACGGTACACGGCCTTTGTGCGCACCCGCCAGGCCGCCACGCAAAGCTGCGAAGGCTACGATGATGGCATCCGCCGGAAGCGGATCTTGATACGGGGGGCCCGCGAAACAATCACGGAACTGATGGCACGTCAGGGCCACATGCTTGAAACCATGGCGGTCAATGAACTCAGCAGGCGTCGCGAGCATCTCGAAGAGTTTCAGATCAAGGCGCGCTTCGCCCTGGCGGACAGCTATGACCGCGCCACCAGAGCCCAAACCCAGGAAAGGGTGGGGCGATGAAGCGGATGAAACTTTGCATAGCGGCCTTCGCGGTGATGCTGGTTGCGTGTCAATCGATCGGCGACAAGGATACGATTGCCCGGTTGCGCGATATGCAGATCGAGATCAAGGATGAGCAAATCGAAGGCGGTCTGGACAAAGCCATGCTGAGCTATCAGGGCTTTCTCCGCGCAACGCCGGCTTCGGCTCTGACGCCCGAGGCCATTCGCCGGCTGGCCGACCTGAAGATCGAGAAAGAATACGGCACGTTTACCGAGGGGGCAGGGGCCGCGGGACGCATGCAGACACCCGCCCTTTTGGCGGGCGAAGGCCGGCGCGGAGGTGAAAGCCCCCGCGATGCGGCCATTTCCCACGATCATCAGCAACGCTTGCCGGAGAAAGCGGAAAAAGCGCCCTTGCCCGCTCCGGAACGCGTACAGACCGCCTCCCCCTTGACAAGCGCAGGGGGCCGGGCTCCGGCCTCCGTTCAGGCCGGGGAGTCCGAGGCGGAGTTCGAAAGACGGGCCGCTGAAAGCCGGCCGGCGAACGATTCGACCGAAGGCGCGGATGATCTTGAAAGGGCCAGCACCCGGGAAGCCATTGCGCTGTACCGCAAACTGCTGGACGAATATCCCTTCTACGACCGCAACGACCAGGTGCTGTACCAGATGTCGCGCGCCTACGAAGAGCTGGGGCAGATCAAGGAGGCCATGGCGGTCATGGACCGGATGGTCCGCGAATTCCCCCGCTCCCGCTACATCGATGAAGTGCAGTTCCGGCGCGCTGAATACTTCTTCACCCACCGGCGCTATCTGGATGCCGAGGAGGCCTACACGAGCATCGTGCACAGCGGCATGGGTTCGGCCTTCTACGAATTGGCCCTGTATAAACTGGGCTGGACCTTCTACAAGCAGGAGCTTTATGAAGACGCCCTGCATCGCTTCATTGCGCTGCTGGATCGCAAGGTGTCGGTAGGCTATGACTTCACCCAAACCGAAGACGAACCGGAACGCAAGCGCATGGAGGACACCTTCCGGGTCATCAGTTTGGGTTTTTCCAACCTCGGCGGCGCCGATTCTGTGGTGGATTACTTCGCCCGCCGCGGCCAGCGCACTTACGAAGACAGCGTCTACAGCAATCTGGGGGAGTTTTACTTCGACAAGCGCCGCTATGCCGACGCCAGTGCAACTTACAACGCTTTCGTGAGCCGCAACCCGTTCCATAAGGCCGCGCCCAACTTTCATATGCGGGTGATCGAAATCCATGCCGCCGGCGGGTTCCCCAGTTTGGTGCTCGACGCGAAAAAGAAATTTGCCACGACCTACGGTTTAAAGGCCGAATACTGGAACCATTTCGAGGCCAGCGCCCGTACGGACGTCCTGGGCCACCTGAAAACCAACCTGACCGACCTGGCCAACCATTATCACGCCTGCTACCAAGAGCCGCGCCGGGCCGAAGGCAAGCCGGCCAATTTCAAAGAGGCGCTGCACTGGTATAGGGAGTTCCTGATCTCGTTCCCGATCGATGCCGAATCGCCGGGCATCAACTACCAGATGGCGGATCTGCTTCTGGAAAACAAGTCCTTCGGCGCGGCCGCCGTTGAATACGAGAAGACCGCGTACGGCTACGCGTCGCATGAAAAATCCTCCCAGGCCGGCTACGCGGCGGTCTATGCCTACCGGGAGGACCTCGCCGCCGCGGCGCCGGAGGCTCAGGGGGCGATCAAGCGCGCGGCCGTGCGCAGTTCCCTCAAGTTCGCCGACACTTTCCCCGAGCATGCCAAGGCGGCCATCGTCCTGGGCGCGGCCGCGGATGATCTTTACAGCATGAAGGCCTACGAGGAAGGCCTGGCGGCCGCCGGCAAGCTCCTCAAGGCATTTCCCGGCTGCGAGGCGGATGTCCGCCGCGCGGCCTGGCTGGTCATCGCGCATTCGTCCTACGAACTGCTGCGCTACAGCGAAGCCGAGAATGCCTATCTGAATGTGCTGGCGCTGCTGCCCGCGGAGGACCCGGCGCGCGACGAACTGGTCAACAACCTCGCGGCCTCGATCTACAAGCAAGGTGAGCAGGCCAATGCCGGCCAGGACTATCGTCTGGCCGCAGAGCACTTCCTGAGGGTGGGCCGCATGGCGCCGACCTCCGCAATCCGGCCGACGGCCGAATACGACGCTGCCGCGGCCCTGATCCAGCTCAAGGACTGGGAGACGGCCGCCGCAGTGCTGGTGGGATTCCGCGATACTTTCCCCGGTCATGCCCTGCAGCCGGAGGTGACCAAGAAGATCGCCTATGTTTACCGGGAAAACGGCCGGCTCTCCCTGGCGGCCGGTGAATATGAACGTATCGAAAGGGAATCCCGCGACGACGAGATCCGGCGTGATGCGCTGCTGGTCGCCGCGGAACTGTATGAAGCGGATGGCAGCAGTCTTCGCGCCCTTGAGGTGTACAGGCGTTACGTGGGCTATTTCCCGCAACCGGTGGAGTTCAACCTGGAGACGCGCAATAAAATCGCCGAAATCCTGAAGGTGCAGCATGACCATCCGGCTTACTTGAAGGAACTTGCCCAGGTCGTGGCGATCGACGCGGCCGCGGGCTCTGCACGCACCCCACGGACCCGCTATCTTGCCGCCAAGGCCGCCTTGGTGCTGGCCGAGCCGAAGTATGACGCCTTTGCGGCCATCAAACTGGCCAAGCCTTTCGAGGCCAATCTGCGCAAGAAGCGCGACCTGATGAAGGCCGCCACCCAGGAATTCAGCAAGCTTGTGGATTACCAGGTCGGAGAGGTCACGGCCGCGGCGACCTTTTACCTGGGAGAGATTTACGCCCACTTCAGCAACGCCCTGATGACTTCGCAGCGTCCCGAAGGGCTGAACCCCCTGGAACTGGAACAGTATGAGCTGGCCCTCGAAGAGCAGGCTTACCCGTTCGAGGAGCAGGCCATCGCCGTTCATGAGAACAACCTCAAGCTGATTTCGCGGGGCGTCTACAACGCGTGGGTCGACAAAAGCCTGCAGAAGCTGGCTCAATTTATGCCGGCCCGCTATGACAAGCCGGAAGAGGAAAGCGGCGTCATCTGCTCGCTGGAAGCGTACATTTTCGCAATTGAGAAGCCCGCGCCGGCAGCGCCGGCGTCCGAAACGGCTGCGTCCGAGCCGCTGGAGACCCAAGGGGTCGCAGCCGAACCGCCGGCGCCCGAAGCGGATGGCGTGGAAAACCGGCCGGCTCAACCCGATGAACCCAATGAACCCAATAACCCAACAAACCCAACAAACCCAATAACCCAATAAACCCGACGAGGAGGCTCGTATGCGTTGGTCAAGAACACGAACTTATGCCGGGTGGGTGCTCCTGGTGACTGTGCTGCCGGTCCTTGGCGGGTGTGGGACGCTGCTGAAGTCCAAGTCCGCCCCGGTCGCCAAGGAAGCACCGGGTCCGGGCCTTTCGCGGCTTTCGGACGGCCGGGAAGGATTCATCATTCGTGAAGTCCCTGAAATGGATGAAGCCTCGCGCAAGGACTTCGCGCGCGCGGTGGCCTTGCTGACTGAAAAGGATTACGCCCAGGCCGTCGCGCTTCTGGAACAGTTGATCGAGCGCTCCCCGGGCGTCACGGCGCCCTACATCAATCTCGCGATCGCTTACAGGCATATCGACAAGCCGGAGCAGGCCGAGGCGCATCTTAAAACCGCGCTGAACCTGGTTCCCGATCATCCGGTGGCCAGTAACGAATACGGTTTGCTGTGTCGTAAAAAGGGCCGGTTCAGCGAGGCCCGGGCGATCTACGAGAAGTCGATCGAGCGCTTTCCGGAGTACTACCCGCTGCGCAGAAATCTGGGTATTCTGTGCGACCTTTACCTGAACGATCCGGCCTGCGCGCTCGCGCACTACGAGCTTTACTGCCAGGCCAGGCCGGAAGACAAGCAGGTCAAATTGTGGATCGCGGATTTGCGCAACCGAGTGGGGAGATAGGGTTGGTTGGGTTGGTTGGGTTCGTTGAGTTCGTTGAGTTTGTTGAGTTGGTTGGGTTGGTTGGGTTGGTTGGGTTTGTTGAGTTTGTTGATTTTGTTGGGTTGGTTGAGTTAGGTTCGCTGGTTCCCAAGCTCCAGCTTGGGAACCGTGCGCCTGGGAGCAGGCGCGATCTGGGAGGTGAAAGTCCTTCCTCGGGAGATGCCCGCTCCCGGTAGC
>QZKQ01000082.1 GCA_003599535.1 Candidatus Zixiibacteriota bacterium
TCCCCCGGATTTCCAGATCGTGCAGGGCCAGTTGGAATCCCGCCCCCAGGTAGCTGCAATCGCGGATGGCGTCCAGCCGCTTGCGGGCAGGATCGGACACCGACAGTTGGGGCGGCGTCAGCAGGTAGGCGTACGCCTGGCGGTTGGACCGCCCGATGCGCCCCCGGAGCTGGTAGAGCTGGGCCAGTCCGAAGCGGTCGGCCCGGTTGACGATCATGGTGTTGACGTTGGGCAGGTCCAGCCCCGATTCGATGATCATGGTCGAGATCAGCACGTCGAACTTGTGAGCCAGGAAGTCGCTCATGGTCTTTTCCAGATCCTTCTCCGGCATCTGCCCGTGGGCCACCACGAACCGCACCTGGGGCAGCCAGCGTTCCAGCATGTGCTTGATGGTCATGATGGAGCCGATGCGGTTGTGCACGAAGTACACCTGTCCCCCGCGGTCAATTTCCCGCAGGATGGACTCCGTGATCAGTTCCTGGGAGAAGGGGGCGACCTCCGTTTCGATGGGCAGGCGGTTCTGCGGCGGGGTCTTGATGACCGACATATCCCGCGCGCCGATCAGGGCCATGTGCAGGGTTCGGGGAATGGGCGTGGCAGTCAGCACCAGCACGTCCACCAGGGCCCGCATTTTCTTCAACTGCTCCTTGTGTTTGACCCCGAAGCGGTGCTCCTCGTCCACGATCAGCAGGCCCAGGTTCTTGAACTCCACATCTTTGGACAGCAGCCGGTGCGTGCCGATGATGACGTCAATGCGCCCGGCCTTCAGGCGCTTCAGCACCTCGCGTTGCTGGGTCGCAGTGCGGAAGCGGGACAGCACCTCGGTTTCCACCGCCATCCCCGCCAGCCGGTTGGTGAAGGTGTTGTAGTGCTGCTGCGCCAGCAGGGTGGTGGGCACCAGCAGGGCCACTTGCTTGCCCCCCATGATGGCTTTGAAGGCGGCGCGCAGGGCCACTTCGGTCTTACCGTACCCCACGTCGCCGCAGACCAGGCGATCCATGGGCTGGGTTTCCTCCATGTCCCGCTTGACCTCGTCAATCGCCTTCCTCTGGTCGAGGGTCTCTTCGAATTCGAAGTTGGCCTCCAACTCCCGCTGCATGGGGGTATCCGCGGGGAAGGCGTGCCCTTCCTGAGCGGCACGCAGGGCGTAGAGGTTCAGCAAGTCGCCGGCCAGCTCCTGGACCGCCTCGCGGGCCTTCTTGCGGATCTTCTCCCATTCCCCCCGCCCGATGCGCGTCAGCGGCGGCACAAACCCCTCGCGCCCAGAAAACTTCTGCACCTTCTTCAACATCTCCAGGCGGACGTAGAGATTCACGTTGTTCCGGTACTCGATCTGCAACACCTCGCGGGTGTGCCCTCCCACCTGGATGGTGGTCAGCCCCAGGAAGCGGCCGATGCCGTAGTCCTCGTGAACCACGTAATCGCCCTTCTTCAGCATGTCGGGGTGTTCCACCGGGCTGAAGTTGCGCAGGCGGAAGTAAGTGCGGCGGCGGCGGGGCCGGCGGAATATCTGGTGGTCGGTGTAGAGGTGTGGTGCGCCTTGGGGCAGGTGGAAACCGCCCGACAGGTGGGCCACCAGCAGGTGAGGCAACTCCTCCAGGCCGCGGTCATGAAGCAGCTCGCGCAGGCGTTCCATCTGCCCTTCGTTGTCGCAGGCGATGAAGGCCGGCGCGTGCTGCCCCATCTTCTCGCGCAGGGTATGGGCCAGCCGGTCCATCTGCCCGCCGAAATCCTCCTGAGGCATGCCTCCCAGGTCCACCCGGGGCAGGTCGAGCCTTCCGCCACCCCAGTACAGGACGGTGGAGTCCTTCACCAGCGCTTCCCAGGCGTCGCGAGCCGAAGCCTGGTCCGCCCGCACCCCGATTTCATCCGGATCCTCGATCAACAGCACATCGCCGGGACGGGCGTAGGCGGTCAGCGGCGCGCCGCTTTCGCCTTCCACGTTGGCCAGGAAGAGGGCCTCTTCCGGCAGTGTTTGAATGGTGCGCTGGCTGGCCGGATCAAAAGTGCGCAGGGATTCGAGCTTTTCTCCCCAGAATTCCAGCCGCAGGGGATGATCGTGGGTGTAAGGGAAGACGTCCAGGATGCCGCCGCGCACCGCGAATTCGCCCCGGTTTTCCACCAGGTCGGTGCGGGTGTACCCCGCTTCGGAGAAGCGGCGGGCCAGGGCGTCGCGGCCCAGGGACTGGCCCGGCGCCAAGGGAATGCGGATCCGCTCCAGGGCTTCCGGCCGGGGCAGGACCGGGGACCAGGCCGAGACCGGGTCCACGATCAGCGCGTAGGGCCGTCCGGAAATCCACCCTTTCAGGGCGCGGGCGCGGAAGATGCGGGTTTCGAAGGGGGTGATGTCCCCGTGGTCCTGGGGCGCCAGGAGCAGGCCGACGCGGTCGTCGGGCAGCAGTTGGGACAGGTCGGAGAGAGCCTCTTCGCGGTTGGCGCTACGGGGACTGATCCACAGCACCCGCCGGCCGGATTCCACCAGGAAGTCGGCGAGGAAAGCGCGGAGTGCTCCGGGGGCGCCCTTCAGCACCACGGAGGGATGTGCGGCCAGGACGGCGGGGAGGTCGGCCAGGGGCCGGTATTTTCGCAGGGAACTCTTTAACTGTTCAAGGGGTAGCACGGCGCGGAGGAAAGCTCACGAATAATCCAGTATTTTATAGGGAATATTACAGCTCGACAGGGCCAGCTTGACATGGTCAGTGTTCACGTGCCCCAGGTGCAGTTCATGATTGCGGTTCATGATATCCCATGTGAACTCGATGTTGTGCTTCTCCAGGATGGCCATCACGGCTTTTAGGTCGTTGAAGTTCTGAAACCGTATCCTTTTCATGGCGCCGCCCAATGAATTTCGCCTGCGCTGGGAGCGTACGATCACCGGCGCTGCCGCAGGCGGGATGGCAGCCGGTATCAAACTTATAATGTAACAGAAATTCGGGCGAAAATCAAGTGGGGAGAGGCTCATTCTGCGTCGCCTCGGCCGGTTCGGCCAGGCGTTCCCGGAGCTGCTGGGAATCATCTTCCGTCCAGGTGCGGTTGCGGCCGTAGCGTTTGGCCAAGTAGAGGTTGGCGTCGGCCCGCTGTACCAGCTCCTCTTCGCTGGTGACGGGCATTTCCCGGCTGTAGGTGGCCACACCCAGGGAGATGGTGACGTGGATGGTCCGCCCTTCGATATCGAAGGGATGGGCTTCCACCGCCCGGCGCAGTTTCTCCGCCAGAGTGGCGGCGGCCTTGTTCTCGGCTTCCGGCAGGATGACGACGAATTCTTCCCCTCCATAGCGGGCCAGGAAGTCGGTCTTGCGCAGGCTGCCATGCAGCAACGCCGCCACTTCCCGCAACACCTGGTCGCCGACCAGGTGGCCTTCGCTGTCGTTGACGTGTTTGAAGTGGTCCAGGTCAATCATGATGCAGGAGAGAGGGTGCCCGTAGCGGTGGGAGCGGTAGAATTCGCGGGTGATCAAGTTCTGGAAAACGCGCCGGTTGAAGATCTGGGTCAGCCCGTCCACATTGGCCATTTCCTGTAACTTACGATTCGCCTCCGCCAATTGTTCCGACAGCTCCTCGGCCCGTTTTTTGGCCGCAATCAGCTCCCGGTTCATCTGCTCGTAGGTCAAATTGATCTTGCCCAGAGCGATATTGGCCGCCATCAGCAGCTCGGAATAACTCTGCGTCCCTTCCAGAGGCAGGCCAAAGAATTCCGCCACCTCCTTGACCTCGTCGGCCAGGTGATCCAGCAGATCTTCGATCTCCTGCGGCGAGATGTTGAAGTGGGTCCGGGCGCTCTGCTTCAACTGCTCCACGCGGTCCGACCGATACTCTTCGTAGAAGATGGCGGAGATCTGGTTGGACAGTTGGACCAACTGGGTCAACTGGTGGATGTGCTGTTCTTCCGGTTCCAGGGAATCCGGGGTGGGGGAGGGGTTGTGGTGCCGCAGGATGGGAATAGTCAGGGTGCGGGGCAGGCGCCACTTGTTGGCCAGGAATTCGCCCAATACGGCGTGGTTGATGCCGAAGGCATCTTCTTCCAGGGCCACGATGTCGCTGGCGCTGCGCTGGGCCTTCTCCATGACTTCGGCGTAGTCTTCCGGCAGATGCTTGATCAGCAGCAGGGTGCCGATATCCTGCAGCAGCGCGGCGATGAACACCTCCTCTTCGTTGCGGTGCTTCATCAGCAGCGCCAGGCGGCGGGCCGCCACCGCCGAAAACAGCGACCGTTCCCAGAACACCCGGAAGCCCTTGCCATCCTTGCCCCGGGAGGCTTCCTGGACGAAAATCTCCAGGATGGACATGGACAGGGCCAGGTTCTTCACCGCGGACAGCCCCAGGATGACCATGGCCTGGGTCAGGGTGGAAATCTTGCGGGGGAAGCCGTAGAAGGCGGAATTGACCACCTTCAGGATCTTAAAGGAAAGGGAGACATCGTTCTTGATGATCTCGGCCAGCTCGCGGATGGACACCCGCTCGTCCTTGACCCGCTGCAGGACCTTTTCCACTACCGGGGAGAGGGTGGGAAGATCCCGGTCCTGGTCCAGCAGGCGCAGGATCTCCCGAACCCGGCTGGCTCCGTTACCAGGCAAATTTGAAACCCGGGCGGCGGCCGGCGGGTCCATTTTTTCCCCTCGGCGCAGGTCGCGTGGCGGCATGACGAATCCCCCCAACGTTCAAAACGAATTCAGCGTCTGTTTCTGTTGCAAAAATCACGCCGCAGGGAAAAAAAGAGAAAGGAAAATAGAAGAAGGAAAACTGAACGATGAAAAGATGGAAATAAGATGGAGGTAGGACAGGCATCCCTGAGACCTTTGAGGTATTGGCTCTGGAGACACGGACAGCAGCTTTGCGGGATAATTCAAAGGTCCCCTTCCTGCCTGTCCGTAGCGCCGGCGTCCCTGCCGGCGAGAGAAGTGGGAAGGGGAGGCTCGACTCTCCATCCGGGGATAATCCGGTCCCGCGGGGGATGGGCCCGGGCGCCCGAACCCATCCCTCACCCGGTTTCAGAAGGCGATGGCCAGCCCGGCGGAGAACTGGTCGCCCTCGTTGAATTTGGGAGCGCCACTTCCCTTCTCGTAGCGAAAATCGAGGAAGTAGCGGTTTTGCACCAGCATGAAGCGGATCAACCCTTCCGCTCGGAAGTACACTTCGCCGTTGACCACGTCGTACCAGACCGTCCCCAGGGGCAGCAGCAGTACCCGGTCTTCCCAATCGAATCCGTAGGCTAGTTCTGCCTTGATCCGCGCCAGGGCCGCATCCGGTTTCTCGGCGCTCGCGTCCAGGTCGCCCGCGCCGGACGGCAGTGAGGCGGGATTCTCGGCCGCCTTGAACTTGTACCCGCCTTGCAGGAAGAGGCCGAACCGCCGGTCCGGCGCCAGTCCGAAGCGGGCCTGCGGGCGCGCCGGATTGATCCGGCCGCGCGGACCGAGGGGCGTCCATCCCAGCTCGATCACGCCCGCCGGTGTGGTGAAGTCGCGATCCGTTTCCAGCCCGGCGGAGAAGGGGAAGACGTGAACCCAGTGGCGGATGTAGTCAGGCTCGTTATCCTCGTCCAGCGGCGGTGTGCCGATCCAGAAACCGGTGACCTTGGCCAGGATGCTCTCGAAGGCGTCATCGCTGCCGGTGCGCAGGGCGAAGGACGGCCCCAGGTAGCCGGCGCCGCCCGATCCGCTGAGGTAGCGCCCCTGGTTCAACTGCGGGCTGAACTCTATCAGAAGGCCGACGGCCTCCCGCTCCAGTTCCGTCCGGATGAACGACCAGCCGAGGTCGCCCGTGAAGGCGGGAGGCGCCTCCTGGGCCGGCAGCAGCGAAGGCAGAAATGCCGCCAGCGCGGCGAACAGGAGAAGGTGGCGTAGGTTACGCATCGAGCACCTCCCCGGACAGCGATTCGATGGTTCTGCCGCTCAGGGAGGAGGGCCATCCGGTGGTGCGCAGCCGGAGGCCGCCCCGGTGGCAGGCCTGGATCACGCAGGCGATAAACATCTGCTGTGCCTGGCTGCCCCCGGCCGCTTCCCCCTGGAGCGCCTGGCCCAGGTCGGTGGCGTTCAGCACTGCGGCCACGTCGGGATAGCGCGCTGCGGCGCTGGAGGCGATGATTTGGTTCACCGCGGCGATTTCTTCGGGGGTGAGCTTCCCCGGATCGCACCAGGCGGCCAGTTGCTTGCGCATGATGCGCCGGACCTCTTCGAGCCGGAAGGCTCGCAGATCGAAGTCGTCAGACATCTCGTCCTCCTTCGATGGTTAAATGGGGTGATTACTGGGTGAGTCGGTTACTCGGGTAAGGGTGGTGTCAGAAGGTGTATCCGGTGGAAATAAGGAAGGCAAAACGAGCTTCTAATATAATATAGTATTAAAACAGGGAAAAGTCAAGAGGAAATTGCGGGAGATGGTGAGGCAGTCATGGCGAAAATCAAGGGCCGCCCCGGCATGTACCGCGGCGGCCCCGGTTCACGGGGTGGATTGCCCCGCCTATTTCTTTCCCGCCTTGATCTCAACGTTGTGGAACACCACCTCCACTGCTTCGGCGTAACGCTTGCCGTTCAGCTTGTCGTGACGGGAGAAGGTGGGCGGTTCGATGCGCACCCGCAACATATAGCTGCCGTCGCCCGGCACGGTCCAGTTGCGGCCGTAGTGGTGCAGCCAGGGGTGCCAGATGAACGGCTGCCGGTGTGTGGCAATTTCGTGCCCGTCGCCGTCCATCAGGGTGGCCTGGACCTTCAGTTCCGGCACGAAGCGGCCGTCGGCCCCGTCTCGCACCGATATTTCCAGGTGCACGTTCTCCTCTTCCGGTTCCTGCCAGGTCAACTTGCCGTCGCGGCAGACGTACATGCCCTCGGCCGCTTCCACGGCGTAACCCACCAGGTATTCTCCCACCGGCGCTTCGTCGCCGTCGTCGGCCACTTCCCGGATCATGTGCGTCAGGGATCGGCCCAGGGCGCTTCCCTCGTCCCGCGCCATCTCCAGTTCCTGCTCTTCCGCTTCGTCGCTTTCCAGCATGGGTGGCGTTTCGTAGGTCGTTTCTTCCATCTTCATCCTCCAGATAGACGTATGAATATCGCCTTGGTTCGCAGTGGTGATACGGCGGGAAGGGAAAAGATGCCGGTCAACAGGCTTTCGCAGTCCGGCGGCTTGCGGACCGAATCCCGCCAATTTTGGGCGTGACGGTAAAAAAAAGCGCAGAATTCTCTGTCTTTTTTGCTGAAAATGGCGTATACTATATCATGAGATTGTCACCCCTTTACAACGAGGGGCTTATTGCACCCTTCAAAGGTATCGTGACATTCTGCGTAAAAATACTACCGTTAAACAAAGGAACAGAACAATGTCACAGGGTACCGTGAAGTGGTTCAACACGCGCAAGGGCTACGGGTTCATCACCGTGGACGGCGAGAACGAAGACGTCTTCGTGCATGCCAACGAGGTGACCGGCGCCGATTTCCGCAACGAACTGCAGGAAAACCAGCGCGTGGAGTTCACCATTGAGAAGGGCGCCAAAGGCCCCATGGCCAAGAACGTGAAAGTGATTGGCTGATTCTCCGCCACGACACAGAAAAGCCCGGCTCGCAGGAGTCGGGCTTTTTTTTGGGCGGGATTGTATCCCCGCTTTCGGAAAGGACTGACCATGAAAAAAAATGAAGAAAACATGGAGATTTTGGAGAATTTTGTAGTATAATATACAACACGAGATTGTCACCCTTTTAATGGTTGGATCATTTCACCCTTCGAGGTATTGTGACATTCTGGTAGAACAAAACAAAAAACAAAGGACACTGTAATGTCACAAGGTACCGTGAAGTGGTTTAATTCCCGCAAGGGCTTCGGTTTCATCACCGTGGACGGTCAGAACGAAGACGTCTTCGTGCATGCCAACGAGGTGGTCGGCAGCGATTATCGCAACGAGCTGCAGGACAACCAGCGCGTGGAGTTCACCATCGAGAAGGGCCCCAAGGGTCCCATGGCCAAAGGCGTCAAAGTCATCGGCTAAGATCCCGCCCTCGAACAGAAAAGCCCGGCTCGTCAGAGTCGGGCTTTTTGATTTACTGCGGCCGGGTCAGCTTGATGACCCGGGATACACCGTTAGTCCGACGCGCGATGCGGCGGGAGGAAAAGTTCAGTGCGGGGGGAGTGGACCACCGCCGCCACGTGCATGCATATGTGGCTGACCGGCCCGCCCACGGGATTGGCGGCAATCAGGGTGGGGAAGCCCGCGATGGTGCTGCCGACGTTGGGCTGAACGATCTTGCTGCTGCGGAAGTCGGCGTAACCCAGGTGGTAAGCCGTGGTCACCAGCAGGATGAAGCCCCAGGCTATCACCGCGGCGGCGATTTTACGCCCGAACCCCCGCGATTCCGCCTCCAGCGCGCGCCAGACCACGATCCAGGGGAAGGCCAGGAGCAGCAGCCCGTCCACGCCGCCGTACACGATCCCCCGCCAGAAAATCGCCCACACCAGCATCCATCCGGTGAACCGTTCCGTGGCCGGCCGGGACGTCACGTTCTTGATCAGCATGAAGCCCACGGCCAGCCCCAGCAGGATGCCCCATATCAGCCGCCGCGAGATCAAGGCCCGCAGGTCCAGGTGCGTGCTTTTGACATAGTAGGCGAAGAAGCCGATGATTACCGCGAAGTAGATCAGGTAGTACAGGTCCACCGGCAGGGTGAGCCTATCGCCGAAGATGAATGAGGCGAAAAAGCTGATGATTGCCCCGGCAGGAATCCAGAGCAGGTGTCGCAGGTTCATGATGGTTCTTCCACGATTTGCCATGAACGAATTGTTATGACAAGCGACTTTGGATGATTCTGACCTCGCCCGGGAGTAAATTTCCGGGCGACTTTGGTTCTATCCACTGATGGTCATAAACTGATTGCTATCCTAAATGCCCATGCCACCACAGCATTACGTTCATACTTTAGTTTATGACCATCAGCGGGATAGTCCGTCAGCCGACGGGTAGCCCGAGGACTTCCGTCCCGGGCGGGTTAAGATGAATGAATTTTACTTGCCGTTACAGCTAATAGTTTACCACAGCCTCGCCGCCGCAGGCACCTCCCGGCGGTCCACCAGGCGGATGGCGTCCCGCTTGCACCGCGCCCGGCAGACGCCGCAGCCGTAGCACCAGCGCGGGTCAATGAACACCTGCTTCAGCGACGGGCGGTAGGTCAGCCCGCCGAACTGGCAGGTCTGCAGGCACAACCGGCAGCCGTCGCAGGCGGCCGCGTCGAGCACGGCCACGTACTCGGCCCGGAACAAGATCGGCACCCCGTGCGTGACGGTGGTCTTCAGGGCCAGGCAGTCGCTGCGGTCGCAGTTGCACAAACCCCCGATGAAGGGCGCGTGGAAAGTCCACACGCTGTGGCACAGGCCTTCCTTCTCGTGTTCGCGGAAGGCGGCCAGCGCCTCTTCGCGGCTCAGGGTTTCCAGCCCGGCGGTGTGGGGGCCGTTGACGAAGCTGTCGTCCAGCCGGCGCAGGATTTCCGGCAGGCCTCCGCCCGGAGTCATCGAAAAGCCGTAGCAGTACCGCTTTTCGCTGCCCAGTTCGAGGTGGCGGCAGTAGCAGGCCAGCCGCACGATGGAATTGACCATCCCGAAGATCCGCTCCACGTCCTCCAGCGGCACCACCTGGCCGTAGTGGACCCGTTTCATGCGGCCGGTCACCCGGCGGCGGATCAGGCTCTGCAGCCAGCGGGGAGCCTGGTGCAGCCGATCCAGCCGCTCCATGTCGTCCTTCGTGCTTTCGGGATGGCGGAAGAAGTCCTCGATGAAGCGGCGGCGGCGCAGGTCGGCCAGCAGATCATCGGAATAGTTTCGAGCCTGCAGGTACCATTTTTTTCCTTCCCCGTGAGTGTGGCAGAATTCGCACATCGCATCCTCCCGGTTATATGGAAGGGACTATCGTCTGGGGTAATATAATGCCGGAGCGGGGGAGAGGCAAGGGTAAACTCAGAGGATTGCGGAAGGGGAGGGTAAAGGAAGATGGAAGATGGAAGGATGAAGGATGAAGAGCCCCCCTGCCGTCCGAGGGTGGCGCCGGCATCCCTGCCGGTGAGGTCGAATGGGAATAGCCGGGGGCTTTACACCCCCGGAGAACGGGCGTGCACCGCCTCCACTTTTTCCGACCCCGAAAGGGGTCGTCCTAATTTGACCGCATGCGCCAGCAGCAGCCCCAGTATTACCGCTTCGGCCAGGGCGTCGAGCAGGTACACCCTGGAAATGCGGCCGGCGATCACGTAGTACAGATCCACCGCGGCGAAGCCGGCGGCGCTCCCGCTCGCCAGCAGCAGGGATTCTCCTGGGATCCTCTTCCGCCGGGAGGCCAGCAGCACCGCCAGGCCGATGACGGCGGCCAGCAGCGCCACCATGCGCACCAGCCATTTGTCCGTCTTGCGCCCGGTGACCGCCTCGAAGCTCGACATGGAAATCAGGGGCCACAGGCCGGTCAGCAGGTAGAATCCCCCCTGCAAGCGAAGCGCCCGGCGAGCAAACATCATCCCTTCCCCCTCTGTCACTGGATCAAACCCTCTGCACAGAAGGTACGGCGAAGGCAAGGGGGGTGGTTGGAGGGGTAT
>QZKQ01000128.1 GCA_003599535.1 Candidatus Zixiibacteriota bacterium
CCCCGTTCGCTACTCTCCCCTCCGCCTCGGCCCTCCGGGAAACGAAGCATGTGAGGGAAGCCGTCCGAGGGAGCATGCTTCGTCTCCCGACCGGTAAAGATTCGCGGCCGTGAAGGAAGAGGGAGAGAGGCGGTCGGGAGCCACCACGCAGTGGCCCCTGCGGGGGAAGCATGCCACCACATAGCAAAGAATCAGTCCAGCAAATTGTTTATGACCATCAACCCGGGGAGAAGGTGCCCACTTCCCCGTATTGCGACCCCGCAGGGGTCGAACAACATCCGCGAAATCTGTTCAATGAGCTGAAGGCCATCCGTCAGGGGACAGACGCAAACGGCCGGCTGGGCCCTCAGCAACCAGCAACCAGCCCCCAGCAACCAACGACTGTCACGCCGCCGCTTCCCCGGCCTTGGGGCCCTTTCTCCGCCCTTCCACGTCCAGCCACTTGCGCCCCAGGAACAGGGTGATGGGGGAGATCATGGTGGAGGCTCCCACGATGATCCACATCAGCTCGGTATTGCGGGGGCCTTCCGGGGGGCAGAGGTTGGCCAGCAGCAGGCCTGTTGCCGGCCCGGCGCCCACCTTGGCGAAGAACATCGGCACCTTGGACAGGGCCATGTAGGACGCCTCCTGACCCTTGGGCGCGATGGTGGCGGTGTAGTCGTAGAGCCGCGGCGAGTAGATCGCCTCTCCCAGGGACAGCATCACCTGGTAGGAGACGATCAGCATGATGCTTTCCCCCAGGCCCATGAAGAACACCGACCCGGCGCTGATGAACGACCCCACCATGATGACCTTATAGGCGTTCATCCGTCCCGTGATGGCGGTCATCACCGGCACCAGGAAGATGATGATGAAGGGGTTGATGCTGTAGAGCTTCCCGGTCCACTCCTTCAGGTCAATCCGCTCCATGTACAGCGGGTAGAGGGAATGGTTGTACTGGAAGATCATCTTCACCAGCACCAGCAGGAAGATGAAGCTGATGAAGATCCAGAAGGTCTTCTCCCGCCCCACTTCCTTCATCACCTGCCAGACCGAACGGCGTTCCTTGTCCGCCGGAGGAGCTTTGGGCGCCTCCATCGAAGCCGCCGGCGCCGACGCTTCAACTTCGTCCTCTTCGCGCGGCACCTTCTTGCGGATCAGAAAGAACACCAGGCCCAGGGACACCAGGGTGGAGAGCACGCTGACCAGGAAGATGATCTGCGTGGGGCGCACCAGCAGTTCCAGACCCAGCACCTGGAAGCGGGTGACTTCGGTGAAGGCCGCGCGGATGGGGTCCAGGGCCAGCCCGGCGGCCAGCGATCCCACGTTCATCACCACGTAATACCACGAGAAGGCGTACTGCTGCGCCCGCTTGTTGGAAAACAGCTTGACCGCCGCGGCCAGCAGGGGGATCATATAGGCGAACCCCACGGACAGCAGGAACAGCCCGGGGTAGACCACCCAGGGCTCGAGCGTAAAGGTGATGGCCAGCCGTCCCAGCAGCGCCACCCCCAGCCCGAAGAGCAGCGCCTTCTTGATGCCCAGGGAATCGGCGATGAAGCCGACGAACAGCATGAAAAAGGACATCGAGGCCGACCAGACACCGAAAATGGTCCCAGCCATTTCATCGGAAAGCCCCAGGTCCTGGGTCAGGAAGATCATCAGCATCAGCACCGAGCTGAAGTAGGCCAGGCTTTCCAGGATTTTGACGGCGTAGGCCACCCAGATCTCGTGGGGGCAGGTGAACAGGCTTCGCAGGCCGTTCCAGTAATCCCGGGCGATGCCTTTCAGGCCTCCCGGCGCGGCGGCGGTGACGGTAGCGCTCATGGGCTCCAGGGGTTGATGGGTGGCGGAAAATGAGATGAAGAATCCGGAAGAAGAGTAGTCAGTCGCCTGTAGTCAGAATATCAGGAGCCAGGAGCCACAAGATTCCATCCCCGATGGGGATTAACATGGGTAGCCACCCCCAAGGATGGGGACAAGGCTCCCTCCTCCATCACGACCCCGCGGGGTCGAACCATATCCGTTTCATCCGTGTAATCCGTGATTCTGACAAAATAGCATCGCCGCCAGGAATCGCTACTCTACCTCGTCAACCAATCTGCACAAGATAACTTCGCCTTCTTCTTTTCGGGAGCGGCGCAAGAATCCCCGCTTCAATCCTGGCGGCAACGACCGGGCGAGCCACTGGACGGCGTCAACCCGCTACCAGCCCCCAACGACCAGCCCCAAATACCCCGCCGTCAGCGCGGCCATAATCCCCGCCGTCCATAGCGCCCGCCCCGCCTGGATCCGTTCGGCCGCCGGCAGATCGCTCCGCCGCGCCCGCCAGGCCCGGGTCAGCACGGTGGGGTAGAGGATGACCAGGTTCAGCAGCAGCGGCACGGTCAGCCACCAGGAATTCTCCGCCCACCAGCCTTCCGGAGCCTCCCCGCCCAGGCGGTACACGTCGGCCAGCCGCGCGGCAATCAGCAGGCCGGTGCCGAAGACTCCCAGCCAGGCGCCGGTTCCGGCGGTGCGGGCGTCGTGCCGGGCGGGATCGGCTTCCGTGGCGCGGCCGGTCAGGCGGCTGCGGGTGCTCCCGTAGCTGACGTACAGGACGGCCCCGAAGTTCAGCCAGGCGGAAAAGCGCAGCCACGAGGTCGGCGGCAGGTAGTAGATCAGACCCAGGCAGCCCAGGGCGCCCAGTACCGGCAGCACCAGGCCGCCCGGCGCCCGGAAGGGGCGGGGCCGCTCGGGGTCGCGCACCCGCAGGATGATGATCCCGACGCACACCAGGGTGAAGGCGAAGAGCGTGCCGATGTTGGTCAGGTCCACCATCTCGTCAAGACTGGTGAACATGGCCGCCGTGCCCACCGCCAGTCCCGTCAGGATGGTGGACCCCCAGGGGGTGCGATAGCGCGGATGGATCTTGGCGAAGACGCCCGGCAGCAGGCCGTCGCGGGCCATGGAAAAGAAGATGCGCGGCTGTCCCAACTGGAACACGAACAGCACCGCCGTGTGGGCGATGACCGACCCCAGGGCCACGATCAACACCGCCAGGCCGCCGGCGTGCGCGTATTCCAGGGCCAGGGTCAGCGGTTCGGCCTGCTGAGTGGACAGCATCTGCGTCAGGGCGGGGAACGGGATCATCCCCGTGAACACCGCCGCCACGATGATATAAATAACGGTGCAGATCACCAGCGAAGCGATGATGCCGAGGGGCAGATCGCGCTGCGGCCGGTTGGCTTCTTCGGCCACCGTGGACACGGCGTCGAAGCCGATGTAGGCGAAGAAAATCACCGCCGCCCCGGAGGCCAGCCCCTGCCAGCCGTTGGGCAGGAAGGGCTGCCAGTTGTCCACCTGCAGGTAGCGGACGCCCAGAAAGATGAAGAACCCCAGCACCGCCAGTTTCAGGATCACCATGCCGGCGTTGAACCAGGCGCTCTGGCGGATGCCGATCAGCAGCACCACCGTGACGGCGGCCACGATCAGGAAGGCCAGCAGGTTGAAGACGAGGGGGACGCCCAGCAGGTGCGGCGCCGATTCGATCAGCCCGGGGATTTTGTGCGCCGTCTGGAAATCGGTGGAGAGCCAGTCGGGGATGATGACTCCCGCGCCGCGCATCAGGGTCTTGAAATAGTTGGCCCAACTGATGGCCACCGCCACGTTGCCCACGGCGTACTCGATGATCAGGTCCCAGCCGATAATCCAGGCGATCAGTTCCCCCAGGGTGGCGTAGCTGTAGGTGTAGGCCGACCCTGAAATGGGCACCATGGAAGCGAATTCGGCGTAGCACAGGGCCACCAGGGCGCAGACGCCCGCCGACAGCACGAAGGAGAGCATCAGTCCGGGACCGGCCCCCAGGCGCTGCGCATCTCCCGCCGCCGCCGTGCCGATGGTGGCGAAAATCCCCGCCCCGATGATGGCCCCGATTCCCAACAGCGTGATCTGTACCGGTCCCAGCGCCCGCCGCAGAGTCAGCTTGGCGGACTGGAGATCCTGCAGGATGGCGTCGAGGCTCTTCGTGGTGAACGCGCCGGGCATATCACCTCCAGGATCTGGGGGCTAGGGTCTGGGGGCTGAAAAAAACAGTTTACCGCAGAGACGCAGAGAACATAGAGAAAAGTAGTCAGTATTCTGTAGTCAGAAGCCAGGAGCCAGGAGTCCGGAGCCAGGAGCCAGAATATCACCCCGCAGGGGTGGACTTTTAGTAGCCGGCGGTTTCAACCCCCGGAGATGGACGGATTTCCTCCTCCTCTACCACCCTGAAGGGGTGGACCAACATCCGTTCCCTCCGTTCAATCGGCGATTCAGACGATAAACCCGGCGGACTGCGCGACGGGTCAGCATCGAGGCGATGATAGCGATGGTGCTCCGCCGCTTAGTCCGCCCTACCCTCCACCGGCAGGGACGCCGGTGCTACCATATTTTACTTAATACTTTATACTCAAGACTTTATACTTCTTTTCTCTGTGTTATCTGTGTCTCTGTGGTGAAATTTTAGAACCGGTTCACCAGCCGGAAATGCACCTTGGCCGTGGCCAGGGCGTCGCCTTCCCCCAGGGCAAAGTCAAAGCCGATGATTCCCAGCGGCGTCCCCTGGCGCAGGCCCACTCCGTAGCCCCAGGGCCAGCCGCGCTGCAGTTCCGCTTCCAGGGGCGGGTCGTACTCGTAATAACCCAGGTTGAAGAAGGCGTACACCCGCGACAGCTTGTCCAGCCAGAAGCGGTATTCCACTGCCGCCCAGCCCACCGACGATCCGGCGAACTGGTCTTCCCGGTATCCCCGCAGGGTCCGTGTCCCGCCCAGGCGGTAGAGGTCCGGCAGGGGGACGGGATCTTCGTCCGACTGCAGCAGCCGGCCGTGCAGTTGCAGGTCCAGGATGTGCCGCCCGAACATCCGCCAGGCCCATTCGGCGTCGGTTTCGTAGCGGCGCACGTCCAGCTCCCCCTGGGGCGCGGCGGCTTCGTAGTCCTTCACCGCGGCGGAGACGTACGAGCGGTAGAACAGCCCCAGGGTGGGGTTTTCCGGCACGTCGCGCGTCTCGTATTCCAGTTCCAGGCCGCCGCCCAGAGTCTGCGAACGGAAGAGCCCCAGCAGCGCCTGCCCGGCGGAATCGGGGATGGTCTCTTCGGAAAACAGCGACCCCCGCAGCGTCAGCACGTCCAGGGCCGACACCGAAGCTCCGCCCGACAGGTGGCGGGTCAGGTACAGCGTATCCCGGATTTCCTGGCGGAACTGCCCCCACAGGTTGACCGGCTGGTTCAGCACCCAGGGCTCTTCGTAGTACAGGTCCAGGGCCTGCTGGTGGGCGCTCAGGCGTTCCCAGTGCACCCGCGCCTTGCGTCCCGTGCCGAACAGGTTCTGGAAGGAGAGATCCAGCAGGCCGGTGAAGGCCCCTTTCCGGCCTTCCTGTTCCGGCTGGTACCCCACCACGCCGTCGAAGGAGTTGGCCCTCGCTTCCTTGACCGTGAACAGCAGGTCGTACCGGTCGCCGCCCAGGGGCACCAGCACCGGTTCGGATACCTCTTCGATGAAGGGCAGCCGCCGCAGCCGCTGGCGGGCCCGTTCCACCCGGCTGGGGCGGTAGGTTTCCCCCGCCCGCAGACGCGCTTCCCGGGCCACCACCCGGGGTTTGGTGTGTTCCAGCCCGGCAAGGCGCACGCCCTGCAACTGCGCCGTGGGGCCGGATATCATTTTCGCCCGCACGGTCACGCCCGCTTCCGCCAGGTCCAGTCCTTCCAGATCCAGCCGGGCGAAGGGGTGGCCGGCCTCCTCCTTGGCCCGCAGGTAATCCCACAGGTCCTCTTCCAGGTAGCCGTCGCGGAACGCCTGCCCCGGGCGGCTCTGGGGCATGAAACGGTCGCCCGGTCCGGTCGAATCCCCGCTGACGGCCAGGTCCTGGAAGACCAGCCGGTGGCCTTCGGTAACGTAAAAGGTCAGGCGCACCCGGGTGGAATCCCGGGTCCACCGTTCCGCCACGCTGTCAACGCGGGCGAAGTAGTAGCCCTCGTCGGCCAGGCGTTCGAGCAGCCGCAGTGCGGCCTGGTCCAGCGCCGGGGCCGACCACGGCTGGCCTTGAGGCAGGCGGGCGAAGTCCGCCAGCTTGCCCGGCGTGAACGCGCCGCCGCCGCGGAATTCGACCGCGCCCACCACCGGCGCCGGCTGGGAAGTGGCCGGCCCGGCCAGCAGGGTGGCGAACAGGAGTGTGGCGGGAAGGAATTTCATTGTTATCAAGACTTCCGCTTGCCCACCGGGGGCAAGGTACGAAAAAATGGGGGAAAATGGAAACGAAAAATCGGCTATTCGCGTTTCTGACCGGGGGATCGGATCGCGTCGCCGGGCGTCCGGTCACGCCGCTTTGCCCGGTCCTGTGCCGCCGTTAACCCCGGCGCCGGCACACCTCCTAACTCGCGGCCGATCCGTCGGCTGAAGAACGGACGCCACGCGGTTGACACGCAGGAATGCCTATCGCATCACTGACAGGCTGCGTGGCCGAAGCCATATCCCTGGATCAGTGTCACTGCCCCACGGGGACCACTGCCGGGCGAGCCCGTAAGGGCAAAGCAACCTTAGAAACTCGGCCGTTGAGATTGCTTCGGCCCACTCTTCGCTCATCGGTTCTGTCGTATGATGCCAACCGGCAAGTCGCAGCCGCATTCAGATTCGGTTTTCGGCGGGCCTGGCAATGACACTGTTTTATTTGCGACTCTGCGTCTTTGCGAGAAACATTTTTCCCCGCCCCGGTCCCCCGCCCCTAAAAGAACGCCTTCACTTCCGCCCGGCCGATGTGGATGGCGTTGCGGCCGGCGTCCTTGCTGCCGTTGTAGGATACTCCCGCGGTCAGATATTTCGACAGGCGGTAGTCCAGGCGCAGATCCCAGCGGAAATTGTCTCCCGGCGGATCGCCTTCGGCCATCTCATAGGGCAGTTCCGGGGCGGAGGTGGCCACATGGTGCCATTCGCCCCGCACCTCCACGCGCCCCTTTTCCGTGAAGCTGCGCACCACCCGCGGTTCCGCGCCGTAGCGCAGGGCGCGCAGGTTTTCCACCCGGTCGTCGTCCTGCTGCCCCACCAGGCGCAGCGCCAGTTCCCATTCCCGGCGCGGCTTGAAGGTCGGTTCCAGGGAGGCCTTCCAGGTCTGGATGTCCCGGTCGGAGGCGCTGCCCGCGCGGTACACCCGTTCCTCGGTTTCCTGCCCGGCCTCGGCCTGGGCCGACCAGCGCGCGTCGAAGGCCCGCCGCACTCGCAATGAGACCAGCCGCCGCCGGGTTTCCTGCCCGCCCGACAGGTAGAGGTTGGACAGCGATTGGGAGATTTCCCCCCGCAGCCGGAAGGAGAGATCGCGCCGGTGGCGGAACAGGAACAGGTCCTCGCGCAGCAGGAGGTTGCCGTACTGGGTGGAATCCCCTTGGAAGCGGCTGAAGTCCAGCAGGTAGAGCGACCAGACCTCCCGTTCCCGAGTCTTCTCGCTGAAGTTCAGCAGGGTTTCGGAAGCCAGGTGCTTCCACGGTCCGGCGATCTTTTCCTGCTCTTCCCGGGGCAGGCGGTGGGGGTCCAGGTCCAGGGCCAGCGACCCATCCAGCTCCACCACCGGCTGGAACTGTCCGGTGGACTGCGCCACCAGGATGTACTCCCCGTCGGGGTCGGGGAAGAACAGGTCGCCCACCTTCACGTGAGTCCCCTGGCCGGCGCCCACGAACACCGGCGTCTGCACGATGGTGGACACCCGGGTGCTGTTGACGCGGTAATGGGCCATCACGTCGGCCAATCGCCGCCACGGCGTCCAGCCCAGGTTGATTTCCGCCAGGTCGGTGGCCAGGTCGCCGGAATCGGCCTCGGTGAAGCCCTTGACCCGGTGAGTGTAGAGCACGTCGCCGGAAAGGTTGCGCCAGGCGGCCAGGTCCGCCTGCCAGGTGGAGGTCCAGGCGTCGCTGTGCTCCTTCAGCACGTTCTGCCGATAGGTCTGATCGTGCCGCAGTTCCTGCGTGGTGCCGAGCTTCAGGGGGCCGGCCTGGTATTCCAGCCCCGTTCCGTAGGCCTGAAACAGGAAGCCGCCGGTGGAATCGGCGTAGTCGTCGCGCTTGTGTTCCCGTTCGTAGAACAGGCTGGGAGTCCAGCGCTTCCAGCGGTAGCCGGCGGTGCTGCGCCCCCGGGTCCAGACGCCCTGGCGGCCGGAAGCTTCCGTGGCGCTGCGGATCCAGTCCGCTGCGGCCGTGACCGTGGGCAGCCTGGCGCCGCTGAACACCGATTCATGGCTCCAGCGCTCGCTGTGGATGCCGTCCTGCTCCTTGTCCAGCAGGCCGTACGTCGTCCTGCCGGACCAGGCGCGCAGCGGTCGGGTGGACAGGGTCGCTTCCCGTACCGTCTCCTGTTCGGATTGGGCGCCTTCCAGGCCCCACTGACGGTCGTACTCCACCTGGTGGATGCGGTCAATGCGGGTGAAGCGGTCGTCCACCTGGCGCACGTTGGCGGTCAGCCCCAGCCGGTCGTAGGAGGCGGAATCGCCCGGCGCGGCACGCAGCCCGTTCCACTGTCCTTCCGCCGCCCAGGCGATCCCCACGTTGTCCCCGTCGCCCAGCGGCGAGAAGGTGTTGCGGTCCCGTTCCGACACCGCCCCTTCGACCTTCAGCATGGTGGACCGCGTGGGGTTGACCCAGGCTTCCACATTGGCCAGGCGCTGGCGTTCCGGCAGCGCCAGCCGCTGCACCGGGGAATAGTCCCCTTCTCCCGGCCCCACCCAGGTGTAGTAAAAATCGGTGGCCGAGGCCTCGCGGTTGTAGTCCCCCTCCCCCGCGCCCACGTAGGAGAAGGCCACGATCAGATAGCCGCTGCTGTCCGGCCCCACGTAGACGAAGATGGAATGGCTCTGCCCTCCCCAGGAGGCCGTTTCCCGGACGTAGGTCCCCTGGCCGGTTTCCACCGAATCCACCGCCTCGACCTGGGCCGTGGCAGGGTCATCGCCCGCGGCTTCCAGGGCGGAGCGGGCCGAATCGGTCAGGGCGAAGGTCAGGGGGCTGTTGCGGGCGTCCGATTCCGAGATCAGCGTGGCCCGCACTCCGCCGGAGGCGCCGAAGCGCCCCTCGGCCTGGGCCGCGTAGATGTCCCGTCCGTACGCCTCATCGGAATACTGGAAATCTACCGTAATGCGCGAATCGGAGGTGATCAGCCGGCGCGGAGTGAAGGTGATCTCCCCCAAACCGTACTCGATGGTATAATCGTTATTCTCCCCCCGGGTCATGAGCTGGCCGTCCACCCAGACCCGTTCCGTGCCCGCCAGCACCAGGATGCCGGTGCGCCCTTCCTTGCTGGACAGCCGGTAGGGCCCCTGGTTGCTCTCCTGCCCGGGAATGAAATTGGTGTGGTATTCGCCCTTGGACACCGCCCCCGACACCACCCCCCGCTCATCGCTCAGGCGGCCTTCCAGGCGCGCCCCCTGCAGTTTGCGGTAGTAGCCTCCGAAGCGTCCGCCTCCCAGGTTCAGCTCGTAGTCGCCCAGGGTGGCGGTGAAGCGGGGGTTCTGCACCTGGATCAGCACCTTGTCAATCTCCTGCAGGGTGGCGGTGTTGCCTTCCGGCTGCAAGGGGGTGTTCTGATCCGACAGCAGGGCCAGGACGTCCATGTTGCGCCCCAGGCGGCCTTCCACCTGCAGGTTCATGCCCGACTGCACCGACAGGTCCCGGTCCGACCCCACGGTGATGCCCCGGATCAGGGTGCCGCTCTTGCGCAGCGATCCGGTGTCGAACAGGGGGGTATCCCCCGAGCCCGGCGCCGGCGGAGGCGCGGTGGAGGTGTCCGCTGCCGCGATCTGGTCGGGAGTCATGGTGCGCAGGGGATGGAAATAGCTGGTGCGCAGGTGGAAGGGGAAGACCTGGTAGCGCACCACCGCCGTGTCGCTGACCGTCAGAACGGTGGAAAAACGCAGCAGGCCGCGGACGTAATCCAGGGTGTAGCCGGCCTCGCGGGTCAGGAGGGAATCGTTCAGGTAGACCGTCTCGCTGCCGGAAATCAGCAGGCTGTCGGGGAGAGGGTAGGGTTCGTCCACGCCCTTGCCGGGCAGGACCGCCTGGCGGCCGAACAGGTCGCGCGCGCCGTACGCCCGGGGCTGGGCGGACACGGCCGCGGCATGGAGACAGAACAGGGACAGAAACACGCAGCCCAGGGCCGCCCGATAAAACCGCATCATTGCCGGGGCTGCACTTGGAAACGGTGGATGGCGCCGCGGGCGTCCAGCACCCAGAGTTGCCCGTTGCGGTGGGCCAGGTCCACCAGGGGGACGGCGGAGGCGAGGCCCAGGTCCGCTGCGGTGAAGGTGTGCAGCCGGCGCTCCAGGCGGTCGTAGACCCAGACCAGGCTGTCGCGGCAGACCCACACGGCTTCGACGGAAACGGCCAGGCCGCCGGCACGGCCGCTCTCCCCGGCCGGCGTGCGCAGTTCCTGGAGGTATCCGCCGAACTCGTCGAAGTGCACCGCGCGGCCCCGCTGATCCAGGACCCACAGCCCGCCCCCGGGATCCGGTTCCAACCGGCGGGGTTGGTACAGGGCGCCCGGTTCCTGACCGTACCCGCCGAA
>QZKQ01000127.1 GCA_003599535.1 Candidatus Zixiibacteriota bacterium
GGCCCAGTACGTGCTTCATTCGGAGAATTTCGTACCGGGCAACTTCAGCGTGATCATCGTCCCCAGTCTGGCCGATCTGGATGCCGATGGGGACCTGGATCTTTTCCTGACCGATTGTGGCTTGACCACTGACATCATCTACTACCAGAACGTGGGCAGCGCGGCTTGGCCCCAGTTCCAGTGGGTCACCAACGCCTGGCAGGGGCTGACCCTACCCTGGGCCTCGGTGCGGTACCTGCGCTTTTTCGACCTGGATGAGGACGGGGATCTGGATCTCTTTTTCCTTAATGTAGAAGGGGAGGAGGGACAGGGATACAATCTGCGCTATTACCGCAATGTGGGGACGCCGCAAAGCCCGCAGATGCAGCTGGTGACTCCCGCCTGGCTGCCGCTGGAAGTGGACTTTGCCTGTCCGGAATTCTGCGACATCGACAGCGATGGCCATACCGATCTGTTCGTGGGGGAATGGAACGGCGGCCTGCTGTTCTTCCACGGCACCGACACCGCTTCCGTCTCCCCCTATACCAAACCCCGCCCGCAGCGGGTGATGGATTTGTCGCTGTCACCCCAGCCGGGAAATCCCACGGTAGCCGCGAGCTACGAGCTGCGAGCGGCGAGTCACGTACTGTTGAAAGTCTATGATACCGCCGGGCGGGAGGTCCGGACGCTGGTGGAGGGGTGGAAGGACGCCGGGAGTCACCGGGTGACTTTCGACGGGTCGGATCTGGCGGCGGGGGTGTATTTGGTGAGGTTGGAGGCGGGGGATTTCAACCAGACGCAAAAGCTTGTCCTGCTGAAGTAACTTTGTAGCTTTTCCACCTTCTAACTTTCGAACCAAAAAGAGGGGCAGCCCGGCGGGGCCGCCCCTCTTCTATAGGTGGGATAGGCACTGGTCCGTTTCCTGACGGATTCCTGCCTGTCGGCAGCGATCGTGCCTAATGGTCGCAGGCGTTGGGCCCGCTGACCAGGGAGCCGGCCAGGTAATCGGACACCAGCTTCTCGGGGCTCTGGGCCGGCGCGCCGACCACCACCCGGATACCCTGCTGGGCGAACAGGTCCTGGGCCCGCTGGCCCATCCCCCCGGCGATGATGACCTCAGCCCCCTGCCCGGCCAGCCAGGGCGGCAGGAGCCCCGGCTGGTGAGCCGGCGCGGTGATATCCACCCGCTTTTCGATGACCTTGGCCGCCGGGTCCACGTCTATCAGGGCGAAGCATTCGCAGTGACCGAAATGCATGCACAGTTTGCCTTGGGCAAGGGGTAGAGCGATGCGCATGATGGTTTTCCTTCCGGTTAGGAGACTATTCTATTTCATCATCCTGAATGTCCGATTCGAGGGCGCGCAATTCACCGCCGTGAAGGCCGTCCTCGCAGGCGGCGCGGAGCGTCGCCACCGCCAACCCGGCGCAGTGCTCGTGGCCCGCCGGCAATCCTTCCAGCGCTTCGATGATGTCCTGCTGCTCCAGGGCCAGGACCTCCCACAAGGGCTTTCCCCGGGCCAGGCAGACGGTCATGCTCCCGCAGGCGTGCGAGGCGCCGCAGCCGTCGGTAATGAAGGAGGCGTACTCCACCATCCCCGCCCGGAGAAAGATGAACATCTCCATGCTTTCGCCGCAGGACCCGGTCAGGCGCGCGCGGCCGTGATAGTGCGATAACCGGCCGTTCCAGCGCGGGTTTTGCGCGTGGTCCAGGGCGACGGGGGAATACTCTTCTCCGGCCGGGCTGTCGAAATCGGTTTCTCCCAGGTTCATGCGCCAAGATCCAGGTTCTTCCATAGCCGGCGGATATCTTCCCCACAGGCCGCCTCGATTTCCACCACCGCCTTCCCCTGGATCTGCGCCTGGGTGACGGCGCGGTCGTAGCGGACGCGCCCGGCGATCCCGGCGCCCGCCCGGAGAGCCCGCTCTTCGATGCGCCCGGTCATCTCCGGGCACAGGTCCCACTTGTTGACGCACACCGCCACGGGCACGTCGAAATGCCGCGCCAGGGCCAGGACCCGCTCCAGGTCGTGCTCGCCGGAAACCGTCGGCTCGGTGACCGCCAGCACCCGGGAGGCCCCGGTGAGGGAGGCGATGACGGGGCAGCCGATCCCCGGCGGGCCGTCCACGATGATGGTGTCCCGGCCTTCGGCTTCGGCCCGGCGGCGGGCTTCGCGGCGCACCAGGGACACCAGCTTGCCGGAATTTTCCGCCGCCACACCCAGGCGGGCGTGCACCAACGGTCCGACCCGGGTATGCGACACCATCCATTCGCCGCAGCGCCGCGGGGGGAAATCCACCGCTCCCACCGGGCAGAAATGCACGCAGACTCCGCAGCCTTCGCAGGCCACCGGGTCCACGGTGAAGGAGGCCGTCCGGTGGTACCCGGCCACCCGGATGGCGTCGAAGCGGCAGTAATCCAGGCAGACGCCGCAGGCGGTGCAGAGATCGTTGCGAATGACGGCTTCATGGCCGCTGTAGAATTCGTGCCGTTCCTGCACTTCGGGCGCGAGCACCAGGTGCAGGTCGGCGGCGTCCACGTCGCAGTCGGCGACCACACACCGCCCGGCCAGCACCGCCAGACTGGCGGCCAGGCTGGTCTTGCCCGTGCCGCCCTTGCCGCTGATGACCACCAGCTCCGTCATGCTCAGCCTCCCTTTTCCGCACACCGGGGCGTGCCGTGAATGACGTACAGGCTGGCGACGGCGGGATCGCGGCTGCGGAGGATTTCCTCCCCTTCTATCCCCAGGAAATATTCCGTGCGGAGACGGAAATACTCCGCCGCAGCCTCTTCCAGGGCCGGCAGGTCCGTGTGCTTGATCCGCTGGACGTACGATTCGGGGTCACGCATCTTGGCTTGAAAGAAGGCGGACTGGGGGTTCAGCAGCAGGGCGATCAGCTTTCCTTCCGGACGCAGCACCCGGGCGGTGCGGGCCAGCGCCTCGCGGAAATCGTCCAGGAACTGGAGCGCGACGACGTAGATGGCCGCGTCGAAGCTGGCGGGGGGGAAATCCATCTCTTCGGCCCGGCCCACGACGGTGCGGACTTCGTCCGGGGCGCAGGCCAGGGCCACCGGGGATACGTCCATCCCGGTAACGGCAAATCCGCGCGCGGCCAGGCCCCGTTCGACGATGGCCGGGCCGCACCCGACGCTCAGAATCTCCCGGCACCCGCGCAGGTGCAGGGCCAGGTATTCCGTTTCCGCCCGGAAGACTCTGCGCCAGAATTCCGAGCCGATGGACAGCAGATATTTATCGATGCCCTCATACATGACAGGGCAGCTCCTATTCGCGACAGTAAAACAGTTTGCAGAAGCAGTGGCCGTCCTTCTCGATCTCCTCTCGCCACGACGGGCAGGGGCAGACGGTATCCTTCACCGTATCCAGAGGGTGGGTCTGCTTGCAGGGGCAGAAGTAGCGGCCGGCGTTGACCCGATTCTCGGTCATCAGCCCCACCACCTTCATGACCCGTTCGGCGTCCGGGTTGAGCACGTACCCGTGCTGCTCGGCGATCGCCTTCACGCGCTGGAAGGCGGCCTCATGCTCCGCCAGGTGAGTCGTCCAGGGGTTCATGGTCGTTCCTGTTCCTGAGAGCCGCACCATAGCCCAGGCTCTTATTTGGGGTTCTTCGCCTGAAATATTTATGGCCTTCATATTCCGTTTCTTCAAGATCGCCCCGCGCCACCAGCCGTTCGATCACCTCCCAGGAGGCCCCGCTCCGGGACAGAACGGCGCGCAGGGCCTGCTCCCGCATCGGATGAACAGCGGCTATCCCCAGAATGTCCTTCTCCACGTCACCGGTACCGGAGAAGGCGTCGCCTTCATAAACAATTAAACATTCCACCCGCTTCAATGTATCGGAAAAAATCTGGTACGCGCGATTGACGTTACCTTCATTCGGGATACTGACCCAGCTTTCTGCCGGAGGGCGAAGAGGCAGACTCAAACAGGACACTGCGGGGTTCAACTTGCGGATGAAATCAGCCGTTTCTTTAAGGTGGTCCGTCTCATCATTGAGGTCCCGGACCAACATCGTCTCTGTGGCCAGTTTCCCGGCGAAGCCTTCGGCGAATGCCAGCATCCCGTCCAGAATATCGGGGAGCGCCAGCGATCTGTGAGGCCGGTTGATTTTCCTCCAGATAGCCTCATCCACTGTGTCCAGCTTCAGTGAAACCCAGTCCGCCGGGTACAATGCTTCCCGAACTTCGGGACGCCCCAACAGCGAACTGTTGGTGATCACCCCGACAGGGATTTCCAGCTCCTTCAAGAGCAGGATTTCCTGTTCGAGATTGATATCCAGAGTGGGCTCGCCCTCCGGCACGAAGGTGATGTAGTCAATGGCCTCGGACGCCGCCCGGATTATGGCCGCTCTTCTCCAGGTTTCCTGCAAAATCCTTTCGGGCGGGAAGAAGGAGCGGCGGTCCGCCTTCATGCGCGTGGTCCGGCCGGCCTGGCAATAGACGCAGGAATAGGTGCACACCTTGGCCGGGAGGTTGTTGACGCCAAGGCTCCGGCCCAACCGCCTCGAGGGAATGGGCCCAAAGGCGATCTGTTCTCCTCCCCGGTTCATGATCCTCCTTCGCAGGACGGTTCTCCACAGCGCTCATTGCGCCCGCAGCAGGTCCTGCCGGTCTGTTCCAGGGAACAGGAGTGGCTGCCGGTGTTGACCCGCCCCTGCCCGGACCCCTTGAAGATGAACCCGGCCCCGCCGCTGACCAGGCGGCGGACCTCTCCACCGCAGGCCGGGCATGCCGCCAGCGGGGCTTCCGTCATGGATTGGTACTGCTCGAACTGCCGGCCGCAGACCCGGCATGCATATTCATACGTGGGCATGATTCATCCTTTCTTCGCCGCGGCGCGCAGCGCCGCCAGCAGTTGCTGGAACAGGGATTGGTATTCCGGCAGCGCTTCCACCACGATCCGGCCACGGGCGTAGGCTTCGGCGATGCGGCGATCGTCGGGGATTTCCTGCAGGATGGGGATGTTCTGATTCCGGCAGAAGACGGCGGTGCGGTCGTCACCCATGCCGGCGCGGTTGATCACCACACCGAAGGGGATCCGGAGTTCCCGCACCATGTCCACGGCCAGAACCAGGTCGTGCAGGCCGAAGGGGGTGGGTTCGGTGACCAGGACCAGGAAGTCGCAGTCGCGCACCGCGGCGATGACCGGGCAGGAGGTCCCCGGCGGAGCGTCCACGATCACCAGGCCGGAACCGTGCGCCCGGGCCTTGACCGCGCGGATCAGGGGAGGAGCCATGGGCGCGCCGATGTTCAGCCGGCCCTGCACCAGATTCACCGGGCCGGAAACGCCGGTTTCCACGGTGCCGATGGGCCGGTCCATCTCCCGGATGGCCTCCAGGGGGCAGATCCGGGCACAGCCGCCGCAGCCGTGGCACAGGTCGGGAAAGACGAGGGGTCGGGTCTTCAGGGAGACGATGGCGTGCCAGGCGCAGAGGCGGCTGCACTCGCCGCAGGCGTCGCACCGGGACTCATCCACTTCAGGGACCGGAATGGACACCGTCTCTGAGCGCTGAATTTCGGGGCGGAGAAACAGGTGAGCGTTGGGTTCCTCCACGTCGCAATCGAGCAACTGCACGGGCTCGTGGACGGACCAGGCCAGGTTCACGGCCACCGTGGTCTTGCCGGTGCCCCCTTTGCCCGAGGCGATGGCGATTCTCACGCCCTCACTCACCGTACCCTCGTCTGCCTTTGCGGCGCGCGGTTTCTTCGTCCACCAGTTCCTGCCAGCCATTGCGAGTGGTCGCGATGCGATCGAATCTCGAGGTGTAGGGCTTGACGTCGAGCAGCGGAGTCCCGTCCAGCATATCCAACCCGTCAAGGTACAGCACGTGGCCTTCGATGCGCTCCAGCTCCACCACGCTCAAGCCGATGGGGTTGGGACGGCTGGGCGCGCGGGTGGCGAATACGCCGCGCTCCACCTCCTGCAGGAACGGCTTGACGATCAACTTTGCGGGCCCAGCCTGGTGGAGATGATACAGCAGGTATATATGCGAGAACCCGTCCAAGTCGCGCAGCCCTTCGGCATACTGCGGGTATACTACCGCCTGCCCCCGGCATCCCTTGGCATAATCCGGCTGGATGGGGGTCTTTTTCGGGTCAGTATGGGGGCTGCGAATATACCCGATAGGATGAAAGATGACGCTCTCGCCGGTATTATTCATGTCACGCCCAATGCCCTTCCACGTCGGCGGACCGGGCGGGGACCAGGCGGCCTTCCCGGTATTCTTCCAGCGCCTGGGCCACGGTGGCGACGGAGGTGTTGTACACCGGAATTCCAGCCGCGGCCAGGACCCGGAACGCCTTGGGCCCGCAGTGGCCGGTGATCAACCCGTCGGCGCCGGCCCGGGCCACGGTTTCCGCCGCCTGGATGCCGGCCCCCTGGGCCGCCTCGAGGTTCTGCAGATTGTCAATCACTTCAAACTTGCCGCTGTCGAGGTCGTACAGGATGAAGTTGACCGCCCGCCCGAAGCGAGGGTCCAGCGGCGCATCCAGCGTCGCGCCGGCGGCCGTGATGGCGATTTTCATGCGCTCTCCCATTATCAATTATAGGCTTCCATGACTTCCCGGCTTTCCGCCAGGAGATGGCCGGCAAGTTCCCGCATGCCGCCCTGATCCCAGAAGGGCAGCCGGTCGTGAGTTTCCAGGTATTTCAGGGGGATGGGGTGAGTGCCGATGACCACCGGCACCCGGTATTGCGTCTCGATGAATGCCTTAAAATGGTGGATCCAGGCGCAGGGAGGATACCCCACCACCAGGCCGGTGGCCAGGTGGATGGCGTTGCAACCGTTCTTAACGAATTCCGCCGGAACGTACTCCACGTTGCCTCCGGGGCATCCGCCGCAGGTCGAATAACCCACGATATCCACCGCTTCATCCGCGGGGTAAATCGAAAAGGCTCCCTGCCGTTCGCGCAGGGAACGGAAGCATTTGCCGCCGCCGCAATCCCGGTATCGGGCGCAGATGATGATGCCGATTCTGGTCATGTCAAGTTTTCCTGGTGGACCTGTATGATTTCTATTCGATAAATTTCCGGAGCCCGGGCGGCGGACTGCCCAGGCTCCGGGTGCGCCGTGAAGGAGGAGGCTATTCTTCCTTCGGTTTGGCGCTGAGGGTTTCCAGGTGCTGCTGGATCTTGTCCATTTGCTCCTGCAGGGCCTGCATCTGCTGGTGCAGCATGCCGATCTCGAGGTCGGCCATCGGGGTAACCGCCGGCTGTCCGGCGTAATTGGGATTGAAGCGCATCCAACCCGGCTGGCCGGTGGCGTAAAACCCATTGCGCCAACCGCGGCCGCCGCCGCCCCGGCTGAAACCCCTCCCCATGCCCCAACCGGAGCCGGTTTGGGCGTATCCGGGGGCGTTGTTTCCGGCGCAGAATCCCATGCCGCGCCCGGTTCGGGGTCCCATTCCCATGGGACCGGTTCTGTCTCCTCTGGGCATGATTTATTCTCCTTCTTTTATCTGTCCGCCGGTCTGTGATTGATCGCTTTGGGATTTTCCCTGGATTTCCGCCAGCCGCATTTTCATCGCGTCCAGTTCGGCGCGCAGTTCCTGCACCTGGCGGCGCAGGGCCAGCTTCTCATCATCCATCACGTTGGGGGCTTTGCGGGACGACACCGCCTTTCCTCCGAAGCGGACCAGCGCCGGCAGGCCGATGGCGAAGACCCAATTCAGCCAGTCGGAATCCATGCCGGACCCGCGGCCCCGGCCTCCGCCCTGACCACCTCCCCGGCCGCCCCCCCGGCCCATGCCGCCTCGCCCGGTCATCGGCCCCATTCCCAGGGGACCGGTCCTGTCGCCACGTGGCATCACATCCTCCTTTTACTGTCTCATCAGATTCGAACCGCACTGGGGGCACTGCTTCTGGGCGCAGGGTTGCCCCTGCTGGTGAGGTTCCTGGTACCCGCACTGGGGGCAGACGCACGTCCCCCCCAGGCCACCCGCCTGGGGCCCGCCCATACGGCCGCGGCCTCCGCCCCGGCCCATGCCTGTGCCGCCCCGGCGGCCTCCGCCGCCACCCATGCCGCCTCCGCGGCCTCCGCCACCTCGGCCTCTGCCGTTCATCATCGTTTCCTCCGGTAATGATGGGCCCTGAAAGCGTCTCCGACCTGCGCCCCCGCAGCAGCCCGGCATGGCGAAGGCGTCCCGTTCCAGGGCTCCCTGCAGCCACGCCCGAACCACTTCCGCCAAGTCCCCGGCCACGAAAGGGATCACCCGGATGCCGTGGGCGGAGATCAGCCGCTCCAGGGGCCGCGAAATGGCGCCGCAGACCAGGACCTCCACGCCCTGGCCGGCCAGCCGAGCCGCCCGGGCCTCGGTGGCCTCGTTCGGCAGCTTCTCGTTCTGCTCCCGGATCACGCTGCCGGATTCGGCTTCCACGATCCGCACCTGCCGGGCGACGTCGAACACCGGAGCGATCCGCTCATTCCATACCGCAAAGGCCGCACGCATCATTCAGGATCCACTGACTTGTTGATAGCTCTACCTCCGCACCAGAATTTATCCCGGTGCGTAGACCGGCAGGGACACCGGCCCTACCATCAGAGGGTGGCGCAAGCGTCCCTGCCTGCTATTGTATTTCTCGTCTCTATCCCCTGCAGCAATCATGCCAATTCACCCGCATTCCTTTAATGTCGTATAAACATCGGAATAAAGGAACAATACGGAGTCTGGCCATAATCCCCAAAAAGCAAAAAAGTCGCACTTATGCGACTCTTCACGGAATATCGGGTTGCAGATGCGCGACTCGCGCAGTTGGTGCCTCTGCACCCGATTTTATTCGGGTGTATGGCGGGAAGGGCGATTTAAGCCGCCAGGAACCATCCGTCTGCCGACGGATTCCAATCCTGGCGTCAACACAAGGTCTGGGCGTGGGCTGGGGCACCTTCCCACGGATGAATCCGTGGGCTACTATCCTGCAACCCTTGCGGGTGCCCTACTTTCGTCCCGCAGGGACCGAAGGACAGTAGCCCAGCCTTTCAAGGCTGGGCGAAAGCCTCACCTCCCGCGTTTGAGCGGTTCCAACCCCAGCCGTTTCATCTTGCGGAACAGGGTGCTCTTGTGCAGCCCCAGCTCCCGGGCCGCTTTCAGCCGGTTGCCCCCGTGCCGTTCCAGCGCCTGGCGGATGGCCTGAGCCTCAATCGCCTCCAGGGTGGACCGCATGCCGAGCCCCTCCGGCGGCCCCGATCCCGGCGCCCGCAGCTCCTCCGGCAGGTGCCCCACCCCGATCTGGCCGTCGGCACACAGAATGAAGGCCCGCTCGATGGCGTTCTCCAGCTCTCGCACGTTGCCCGGCCAGTCGTGAGCCATCAGCAGGGACAGCGCCTGGGGCGAAATCCCCTGCACGTTGCGCTGCTGCAGGCGGTTGAAGCGGGCGATGAACTGCTCCGCCAGCAGCGGAATGTCCTCCTTGCGGCGGCGCAGCGGCGGCAGTTCAATGCGCACCACGTTGACGCGGTAGTACAAATCCTCGCGGAAGGCGCCCTCCCGCATGCGCTCGGCCAGGTCGCGGTTGGTGGCGGCGATGACTCGCACGTCGGCGCTCTCCGACCGGGTGCCGCCCAGCGGCTCGTAGGATCGTTCCTGCAATACCCGCAGCAGCCGCACTTGCAGCGCCGGGCTGACCTCGCTGATCTCGTCCAGCAGCAGAGTGCCGCCCTTGGCCAAAGCGAAGCGTCCCGGCTTGTCCCGCGTGGCTCCGGTGAAGGCCCCCGCCTTGTACCCGAACAGCTCCGATTCCAGAAGGGTGTCGGGCAGAGCCCCGCAGTTGACCGCCACGAACGGCCCTTTGGCCCGCGGGCTAAGGCTGTGGATGGTGCGCGCCACCAGCTCTTTGCCGGTGCCCGTCTGGCCCAGGATGAGCACGGTGCTGGGGGAAGCTGCGATGGCTGGCAGCACCTCGAATACCTTCTGCATCAGAGGGCTGCGGCTGACCAGGTCTCCGATGCTGAAGCGCCCTTCCAGTTCGCGGCGCAGCGCCTCCAGGTCGCTCATATCGCGGAAGGTTTCGGCGCCGCCGACGACGTCGCCGGCCGAACCGCGCAGCACGGCGGTGGACACGCTGATGGGGATGCGGGCCCCCTGGTCGTTGATGATATAGCCCGACTTGCCGATGACCGGCTTACCCGTCTTCAGGGTGCGGCGCAGGGCGCACTCGGTTTCGCACATGCTGGAGCGGAAGACGTCGCAGCAGGGGCGGCCCAGGGCTTCGTCGCGGGGGATGCCGGTGATGGCTTCGGCGGCTCGGTTGAAGGAGGTGATGCGCCAGTCCAGGTCCACGGTGAAGACCCCGTCGGAGATGCTCTCCAGGATGGCTTCGGTGGGCGTGGCGGGTAGCGGCGCGGAAGGTTTGCGTGTGCGGCTCATATCCCTGATACGGGCGGGGGAAATGGGAGGTTCCGGAACCAAGGATGAAGGATGAAGGATGAAGGATGAATTAGATAGTGCGCATG
>QZKQ01000028.1 GCA_003599535.1 Candidatus Zixiibacteriota bacterium
CGGCCGGCCGTTTGACCCGGTTTAAAGTGTCCGAAGCCCCGGCAAAGAGCCGGGCCGGACTGCCGCACGGCTGATTGAGGCACAGGCGGTGGATTTGGGAAAAATCGTTGCATTGACAGCCCCCGAGCCGTTGGATATGTTCACCGTGTTTCGCCGGTTGTGCGCAACCAAGCGCCTCGTTAACTTCCTTAACGCGGAAAACGTGCCCCATGACCCTGTCGAACCATGAACTCCAACTGGCCGAAGAGTTCGTGCGGCACACCAACTGCCATATATTCCTGACCGGCAAGGCCGGCACGGGCAAGACCACCTTTTTGCACGCCATCAAAACCAGGACGCCCAAACGCATGGTGGTGACGGCCCCGACGGGCGTGGCGGCCATCAATGCCGGCGGCGTCACACTGCACTCTTTCTTCCAGCTGCCCTTCGGCCCGTTTCTGCCCGGCAGCGAGGTGCACACCGGCCAGCACCGCATCCGGCGGGAGAAGCAGAACATCATCCGCAGCCTTGACCTGCTGGTGATCGACGAGATCAGCATGGTGCGCGCCGACCTGCTCGACGGCGTGGACAGCGTGCTGCGGCGCTACCGGCGCTCGGAGCTGCCCTTCGGCGGGGTGCAGCTGCTGATGATCGGCGACCTGCACCAGCTCTCGCCGGTGGTCAAGCAGGCCGAGTGGCAGCTGCTCAAGGAGTACTACGCCTCGCCCTATTTCTTCAGCAGCGCCGCCCTGGGCCGTACCGAACTGATCCCCATCGAGCTCAAACACATCTACCGCCAGTCGGACCAGCGCTTCATCGAACTGCTCAACCGCGTGCGCGACAACCGGCTGGACCCCGACACCCTGCGGCAGCTCAACGCGCGCCACATCCCGGACTTTGCGCCGCGCGTCGGCCAGGGCGTCATCACCCTGTGCACCCACAACAGCGGCGCCGACGCCATCAACGAGGCCAAGCTCAAGGCGCTCAAGGGCAGCAGCCGCCTATTCGATGCCGAGGCCGAAGGCGACTTTCCCGAGCATGCCTATCCCACCGCCGGCACGCTTGCGGTCAAAACCGGGGCCCAGGTGATGTTCATCCGCAACGACATGTCGGCCGGCAAGGCCTATTTCAACGGCAAGATCGGCGAGGTCACCGGCATTTTAAACGACAGCATCGAGGTGCACTGCCCGGGGGACAGGGAGCCGATCACGGTCGAGAAGAGCACCTGGGAGAACATCGAGTACACCATCGATCCGCAAACGGCCGAGATTTCCCAGAAGGTCATCGGCACCTTCCGCCAATACCCGCTCAAGCTGGCCTGGGCCATTACCGTCCACAAGAGCCAGGGGCTGACTTTCGACAAAGCGGTCATCGACGTCCAGGCCGCCTTTGCCCACGGCCAGGTCTATGTGGCCCTGAGCCGCTGCCGCACCCTTGAGGGCCTGGTGCTCAGCGCGCCGCTCACCTGCCTGGCCGTAAAGACCGACCCCGTGGTCAGGCGCTTTGTCGGTGAGAAGGTCGCCCAACCCCCTTCGGCCGAAACGCTGGCCGCGGCCAAAAACCACTATCAGCAGCAGCTGCTGCTGGAATGCTTCACCTTTGAGCGCCTGCGCTGGCTGCTTGGCCGCGTGAACGGTCTGCTGCGCGGCAACGCCAGGGTCATCCAGGTCTCGGGCGGCGGCGACATCGCGCAGGTCCAGCAACAGGCCGCGGCGGAGATCTGCGAAGTGGGCGAAAAGTTCAAGCGGCAGCTGCAGGGAATGTTCAACGACGGCCGCCTGCCGGCCGATGACCCCGCGATTCTGGACCGGTTGAACAAGGCGGCGGTCTACTTCGCGGAGAAATTCGCGACGCTCCTTACGCCCTGGCTCGCAGCAGTGGCCGTCGAGTCGGACAACAAGGAGATCCGCAAAAGCATTCACGAGGCCATCCAGCAGTTGCGCGAAGAAAGTGTGGTGAAGCAGGCCGGCGTGCTGGCCTGCCGCGAGGGTTTTTCTCCGGGGCGCTATCTGCGCGCGGTTGCGGCCGCGGCCATGACGGTGGCGCAGCCGAAAGCCAAACCGGCCGCCGCCACTTACACCCAGGCCGATGTAGGCCATCCGGAGCTGTTCGAGGCGCTGCGGCAGTGGCGCAAGGAGAAAGCAGCCGAGGCAGGCGTGGCCCATTACCAGATCCTGCACCAGAAGACCCTGGTGCAGATCGCGGTGCACCTGCCGGAGAGCCCGGCGGCCCTGAAGCGGATCAAGGGCATCGGCAAGCGTTTGGCGGCCCGATTCGGAGATGAGCTGACGGCGCTGGTGGCGGATTACCGGAGGCGGCACGGCATCGAAACGGTGGCGCTGCCCGAACCCTCGGCCCCGGCGCCGCCGCGCAAACCGGGAACGGCGCCGGCGGTCAAAGAAGATACCCGGCGCGCCAGTTTCGAATTGTTCCAGGAGGGCCTGGGAATCCCGCAGATCGCGTCCCGGCGGGGGTTGAGCATTCAAACCATCGTCAAGCACCTCGCCTTTTTCGTGGCCCGGGGAGAGTTGAAGGTCGATCGGGTGGTGGCCGCAGAGCGGCAGCGGCACATAGAGGAGAAGGTCGCGGCGCTGCGCACAAAGTCGCTGAAGGAGCTGAAAACGGCTTTGGGGGATGCCTGCTCGTATGGGGACATCCAGATGGTGCTGGCGCATCTGGACGGTCTTGCAAGCCAGCAGCTTGAGTAGCCGTTGCGACCTGCCTGCTAAAAACCAAATAGGGAGGATCCCTGCAAACACCGCTTGAACAGGCGGGAGACTTGCCGCCCGAAGCCGGCCAAAATGATCCATCGGAAGAGAAAGATCACGATGATGGTTTGAAAAAGTCGATGACTTCCCGGTTGAAGCGGTCTGCGAACTCCACGCAAAAAATATGGCGGCCTTTTGGGAAAATGGACAACTTGGAATTGGGCAGCAGCTCCTTGAGAATCATTGAGTTCTGGGGCGGGACCAATGGATCATCGTCACCGGTCATGATCAAGGCGGGTTGGCGAACCTGGTCGAGCCGCGCGCCGGTGTCGTGTTTCATGCATGCGGCAAACTGCCTTTCAAAGGCATGGGCCGGCTGGTAGTAGCGCATGGATATTACCTTGAATTCCTCTACAGCGGCTGGATTGTTTTTGACGAATGCATCGGAAAAGAAAATATCCATATCCTTCTGGAGAATCTGCTCCGGTGTCAGGCCTTCATTGGCAGTGAATTTCTTCTGCCTTTCAGCGCTCATCGAAACCGCCGTTGCGCCTCCTGCGCTGGTGCATCCCAGTACCAGATCGAGCACCTTTTGCGGATAATTGATGGCGAGTTCCTGGGCGATATAGCCCCCCATGGATATGCCAAGGATATGCGCCCGATCGATCTCCAGGGCATCCATCAAAGCGGCCGTATCATCGGCAAACAGCCGGATGGAATAGTCCATCTCCGGTTTATCCGAGCGCCCCGCTCCACGGTTGTCGAACGCGATCACCTGGAAATGCTGAGAAAGTGCAGGAATTTGGCGGTACCACCATTCGATGTTGCGGCGCAGCCCCATGATCATGACAAGGGGGTTCCCTTTCCCGTGGATTTCATAGTAGATGTTGCATCCATTGACATTCACCGCAGGCATGCTTTTCTCCTTTTACTTCCTCTTCAGATTCCTCGCATACTGCCACATCCTCGCAAACACCTCTATCCCCGTTTCGGGGTAGTCGAAGATGGGGATCTGCTGCTCCATGAGGTAGGAGCGGCAGGCTGCCTCCTGGCCGGGGTCTCCCAGGAGGGAGACGAAGACGGGCTTGTTGGCTTTCTCCTTGATGAGCTGCGCCAGCTGCCGGAGCGGTTCAGGGCCATAGGCGGCGAAGGAGATGAAGAAAATGCCGTCCACGCCGTCGTCGTCGAAGAGGGCCTCGAGGCTGGTCAGCGCGGTTTTCTCGAAGCCGTGGACGTTCATGTCGGGGTAGGTGTCAACTGGATTCTGGCGCTTGGGCGCGGTGGAGATGACCGCGCTCAGGCGCTCCAGGGTCTCGGGGCGGAAGCGGGCCAGCGCCAGGCCTTCGTCAGAGGCGCGGTCGATGGACATGACGGCTTGGGCGCCGCTGAAGGTGACCAGGGCGATGCGGTTGCCGCGGGGCAGAGGCGCCCACTGGAAGCCCATGATGGTGGCGAGCAGTTCGTCGATCTTCCTGGCGCGCAGCACGCCGGCCTGGCGCAGGGCGCCGTCGAGCACGCCGTCGTTCACAGCCAGGCTGGCGGTGTGGGAGGCGGTGGCCGCGCCGCCGGCCGCGCTGCGTCCCCCCTTGAGCAGGATCACGGGCTTTTGCCGCACCGCTTTGCGGGCCGCTTCGAGAAAGCGCGATCCGTCGCGGATGTCTTCCAGGTAGAGGCCGATGATGCGGGTCTGCGCATCGCCGGCGAGGTATTCCAGGGCGTCGCTTTCGTCCACGTCCACTTTGTTGCCCAGGCCCAGTCCCTTGGAGATGCGGTAAACGGGGAAGGCGCTCATGTGCATGAGCAGGGCGCCCACGAAGATGCCCGACTGGGCGGCGAATCCCACGGAGCCGGGCGTGAGCATGTGGCGGTTGGCGAAGTAGGAGGTGGTCAGGCCGGTTTCGGTGTTCACCAGGCCCAGGGTGTTGGGGCCGAAGCCGCGCATGCCGGCGCCGCGCAGGATGGTGCGGATCTCTTCCTGGATGGCGCGGCCGGTGTCGCCGGACTCGGAGAAGCCCTCGGAGGAGATCACCACGCCCTTGACGCCTTTGCGGGCGCAGGCCCGCAGTGCCTCCGGCACGGCCGCGGGCGGGATGATCATCGACACCAGGTCGACGTCGAAGGGGACTTCCTCGATGGTGCGGTAAAACGGGACGCCCTGGAACTGTCCGCCCCTGGGATTGATGCCGGCGATGCGGCCTTTGAAGCCGTTGTGCTGCAGGGTGGCGATCAGCATCGATCCGGGCTTCATAGGGTCCTGGGACGCGCCGAAAATGACGATGTTTTTCGATTCCAAAACCTCTTTGACGGATCTCATCAGGGCGGGTTCTCCTTGTCGCGGCGGCCGATCGTTTACCATGTCCGGCGTGAGTGGCGGCCAGGAGTTGTCTTTAATGGAGGCGGTCATTGAAAGTCAAGACGCGATCGGCGTGCCCGCATTGCCCGAAGGGAACCTTTCGGCTGTGCGATCTTTTCCGAAGGTACCGGAAAAGGGGACCCTGTTTCAGATGGCGGCTTCAGCGGCCCTCCAGGGAGATGCTGCCGGACCGGTGAACCAACTTAACCTTTCCTTCATTGCATTTATGCCTACTATAAATCGTGATGTTTGGAAAACAGCTTCCGGTCCGCGGCCGACGGCAATTCACCGGCGGTGGCACCTGCGAATTACAGACATTCAGCCAAATCTGGATTCCGGGTCTCCGCTTCGCTGCCCGGAATGAAGTCTGGGGTGGGGATGTGATGATGAAGAGCAACCTTTCAAATTACAGTGGCAAGATCCTGTTCGCGGCCGGAAGACAGCCGCTGCCAAAGTGCCCGCGGCTTGCCCTGCTGCTGGCCGCCGCCCTGTGCGCCGTGCCGGTTGCAAGCCGCGGGAATGCGCTGCCGGTGACCTGGAGCGGGCCCATCGAGGTCGCTCAAGGGGAATCCGTGCGCGGACCCTGGCGCATGAACGAATCGGTGTGGCGCTTTGTGGACGATCCCACGGCGGCGGTCACCGATCAGGGGCATGCCGGGGTGGCCTGGGTCGATCACGCCCGGCAGGACATCCTGTTCCAGATGTACGCTCCCGACGGCCGGCCGCGTTTGGCCGAGCCGGTGAACGTCTCCCGCAGCCCGGGCATCTTCTCCTGGCTGCCGCGGATGATCATGACTTCCGGCGATCCGGAGCAAGTGTATATCCTCTGGCAGGAGATCATCTTTTCAGGGGGCACGCATGGCGGAGAAATCTTCTTTGCCCGGTCCACGGACGGCGGAAGGAGTTTCAATCGGCCGCTCAATCTCTCCAACACCATTGCCGGCGCCGGCAAGGGCCGCCTGACCCGGGAGATATGGTTCAACGGGAGCCTGGACCTGGCCGCATCCGATGGAATCCTGTATGCCGCCTGGACGGAGTACGAGGGCGCCCTGCGCTTCAGCCGTTCCACCGACCGGGGGGAAAGCTTCTCCGAGCCTGTGCGGATCGCGGGAGGGCAGGGTGAATCTCCGGCACGCGGCCCGTCCCTTGCGGTCGGCCCCGGCGGAGAGGTCCATCTCGTCTGGACCGTGGGGGAAGATCCGGCCGCCGATATCCATTACACCAGGTCCACGGATCAGGGACAGTCCTTCGGGAGTCCAATGGTCATCGTTGAAAGCGACGGATATTCCGACGCGCCCAAGATCGCCGTGGACGGCCGGGGAACCCTTCACCTGGTTTACGCCGAGAGCCCGGACGGTCCGCTGCAGCGCTATCACATCCGTCACACGCGGTCGGAGGAGGGCGGAGGCGCTTTTCAGGAACCCAAGGAGATATCCGGCGCGCACTCCGAAGCTTTTGAAAGTGTGGGCTTTCCGTACCTGGACCTCGACGGAGAGGGGAACCTGTACGTGCTCTGGGAACTCTTCCCGGAAGAGGGACGCTTCCCCCAAGGCCTGGGGCTCACCTTTTCAGGCGACGGCGGGGCAACCTTTGCATCCCCGGCGGTCGTTCCCGGCGGCTTCGATCCGCAGCTCGGCTTCAACGGCAGCCAGCAGGGGCTGTTCATGAAGAAGCTGGCCGTGAATCAAGCCGGCGAGATGGCCATCGTAAACAGCACCTTCAAGCCGCAGGGATCGAGCCGCATCTGGCTCATCCGCGGCCGTGCCGGCGCCGGACGATAATGCCGCGGTGTGTGTGGGCAGTCAAGGTGGGTAGTGTCAATCAACGGGTCAGACCGCCGACGGCGACAGGGGGCTTCGCGGGGGGCGGCCGAAAAGTTCGGCATAGTCATCCTGCAGGCAGCCGCGCAGCCGCTCCATGTCGCCTTCGGAAATAGTATGTTGAAGCCTGCCGGCGACGCAGCGTATCCTTTCAACCGCCGCCGCATAGCGCAGCCCCTGGCGCGCCGCGATGCGGTTGTAGAACTCTTCCAGCCCGAACGGCACGGTGTGCGGTCGCCTGTAAAGGCATTCCTTCAACTCGCCGGGGAGCTGATCCGCCAGGCGGTTGCGTTCCGAATCGTTCAGGCGCTCGCCGATGGTCTCGAAAAACGTTTCCACGGCCCGCGACGTTTCGGAGCTTTCAAGTTCGCACGCATCCTGAACGGTTTGGATGATCTCGTCATACTGCATGGTTGAATCCTCCTCTCTGCATAACTTGAGTTTACTGGATTCCGGCCTTCGCCGGAATGACGAATGAGTAGTATCCCTTACTTAATCATTTGACTATGAAAAGTTATGACTGTTGAGGGGAAGACCCAATGGGATGCAGTCCGTATTTGGCTTTGGATTCAGCCCGACGGCGGCCCTGGACCCGATCCGGAGCACGACAAGCGGCGGGCGCGGGATAACGGTCAGCGGCAGAGCCGAATCGGGGGAGGACGGGTTCTCGCTTTTGACAACCGGCCGGGTGGGTACATATTGCGATTTGCAGCAAAAAAGGGGGAGGCAGGCCATTCGGGGTCGGTATCGGAATCGCTATCGACCCAGGAAATGCAAGATCGTCCGGACCCCGGCCTTTTGCCGGGGTGACGGTTCCGGGGACTTTTTACAAGCTCGCCACATATGAGCCGATTGAATCTGTACAATACCCTGACCGACAAGAAGGAGCGTTTCGCGCCGCGCGCGAACGGGCGCGTCCAGTTCTTCTCCTGCGGCCCCAGCGTCTACCGCCGGCAGCACCTGGGCAACTACCGCACCTTTCTGTTCGAAGACGTGCTGCAGAAGTATTTGGAGTATACGGGCCTTGCGGTCGAACGCGTGATCAATTTCACGGACGTCGAGGACAAGGCCGTGGACGAGGCCGCCGCGAAGGGCGTCGACCTGTCGGATCTGCGCCGCCCGGTGGAGGAGGCGTTTTTCAGGGAATGCGGGCTTCTGGGGATCCGCCTGCCGGATACGATCCCGCGCGCCTCGACCAGCGTGGAAGCGGCGGTGGATTTGATCCGGCGGCTGATCGAGCGGGGACATGTCTATTGGCACCAGGGCGAAATCTTTTTCGACCCGTTGACCCACAAGGGCTTCGGCCGGCTGTACGGGCTGGACATGCGGCGCTGGCCCAGGCGCAAAGTGCGCTTCCGTCGCGACACCTACTCCGGGCAGCGCTGGAACCTGGGCGATTTCATCCTGTGGCACAAGCGCCGCGATACGCCGGGCGAGGTCTGGTGGGACACGCAGATCGGCCAGGGGCGCCCGGCCTGGAACATCCAGGATGCCGCCATGATCAGCAAGCACATGGGGCCTCGCATCGACCTCCACGCCGGCGGCATGGACAATCTCTACCGCCACCACGATTACACCCTGGCGATCATGGAGAGCGCGGCCGGCGGGACGTTCTGCCCTTACTGGGCGCACGGCGGGAATCTGCTCGTGGACGGCGTCAAGATGTCCAAGTCCAGGAGCAACGTCACCTATGTCGACGACCTCCTGGAGATGGGGTTTCTCCCGCGCCACATCCGCTTCTTTCTTTTGTACGGCCCGTACCGCGAAGAGCTGGACCTGCGCCTGTCGCGCGTGGAGCAGTGCGCCGGGCGCCTGGAGCGCATCCGCCGCCGGACGGCGGCGCTGCTCGAGGACCGCTCCGCGCCCTCCGCCGCAGACCGGAAAACGGCTGCGGACCCGGCCGCGGCGGTCCGCGCCGCTTTCGAGGCGCACATGAACGACAACCTGGATTACGCGGGGGCCTTCGACGCCGTGGCCGATCAGCTGCTCGAAGCCGCCCGCGCGCATGCGTCCGGGGCCCTGCGGCCCGGCCGCCGCTCGGCCCTGCGCGAGGCCGTGGCGCAGATCGACCGGGTGTTCGGGGTGATGACCGGATAGCGCAAAGTGCTTCAGCATTCTCCCACCGTGAAAGGATGGATTCAGCTTTGAACAATGCCCGTCAAAGAACCGGTCCGCCCGGAAACAGGGTGATGGGGGACGCCCTTTTGACCGAAAGGGACAGGAAGAAGAACGCAGGCTGCTCTATGTGGGCATGACCCGGGCAAAAGAGACCCTTTGTCTGCTGGTTGGACATTGCGCCAATCGGCTCAATGTTTAATGTCACGGAAAACCTGAACGAATTAAAAACACTGACGACAAGGCCAAATCATGCGGGAAATTCATTTCAGCCAGATTGTCGCAAGCGTCCGCGATCTTTGCATTGACGCCAATCTGGAGCTTCGGCCGGATACCGTTGCGGCGTTCCATCGAAGCCTGCCCAAAGAAGAATCGGAGGTCGGCCGGGAAGTCCTCCGGCAGTTGATCCAAAATGCCGAAGTCGCCCGCAGCCAACGGCTTCCCTTTTGTCAGGACACCGGGTATGCGGTTTTATTCGTGGAACTCGGCCAGGAGGTTCATGTCGCCGGCGGGACGCTTGGCGCGGCGATCGACGAAGGGGTCCGCCAGGGTTACCGGGAAGGGTTTCTGCGAAAATCGATGGTACAAAACCCCATCGCGCGAATGAACACGGGCGACAATACACCGGCCGTGGTGAACACCGAAATTGTCGCAGGCGACCGGATCAAATTCAGACTCCTCATCAAGGGAGCCGGTTGCGACAACGCCAGTGCGCTTAAAATGTTTACACCGGCGCAGGGGATCGAGGCCGCCAAGGATTTCGTCGTTGAAGTGGCCGAGAAAGCCGGGCCGGACGCCAGTCCTCCGTTTGTCATCGGCGTGGGTCTGGGAGGGCCCTTTGCCCGGGCCGCCCTGCTGGCCCAGAAAGCCCTGCTGTGGCCGGTCGGAGATCCGAATCCGGATCCTTTGTTGAATGCTATCGAAGAGGAACTTGTGGCGCGGATCAATGACCTTGGCATAGGTCCGGCCGGTTTCGGCGGCCGGGTGACCACGTTGGGGGTGCACATCGAGACCTGCGCCGTTCACATCGCGAGCTTTCCGGTGGCCGTCAATATCGACTGCCACTCGCACCGTGGAAAGGAGGCGGTCCTATGACGGCCGCAGCGCCGACCCGGCTGACAGTACCTCCGGATGAAAAAGCGCTTAAGGCTTTGCGCACCGGTGATCGGGTGCACATCTCAGGAGTGCTCTATACCGCCCGGGATGCGGCTCACAAACGCATGTGGGAAAAAATTCAAAAAGGGGAGCAATTGCCGTTTGATCCGGCCGGACAGATCATTTTTTATGTGGGGCCGACACCGCCGCCTC